>NZ_CP065915.1:2121388-2424444 GCF_016134045.1 Pelagovum pacificum
TCTTCCGGGCTCAGCCGTCCGCCGTCATCAGGCCGATCCACGTCGTCAGCAATTGTGCGCCGAGGATCGCGGCCTGCCCGGTCCGGTCGTTCTCCGGCATGAACTCCGCCATCGTGATCGCCGCGATGCGAGCGCGGGCGGTGATCCGCTCGACGATCTCGACCGCGTCCCAGTAGGACAGCCCGCCCGCCGTCGGGGCGATGACGGCCGGCATGATCGACGGGTCGAGCGAGTCGAAGTCGAAGCAGAGCAGAACATCCGCGCCTTCCGGGATCCGGTCGAGCGCCTCGCGCCCGCCGCCCCGGCACCAGTCGCGCGCCGGCACCAGCGTCGCCCCCCAGTCGCGCGCGTCTCGCGTGTCGGAGGGCCGGGCCGACCCGGTCCCCCGCTGGCCGATCTGTGTGATACCGGACACATGTCCCATCTCGGACAGGCGCCTGAGACCGGACGACAGTCCGAACCGCTCGCCGTCGACCTCGTCGCGCCAGTCGATATGGGCATCGACCTGCACCACCCAGATGTCGCGACCGCTGAGCGCCTCGCCCATCGGGATCGGCAGGGAATCGTCACCGCCGAGGCAGACCGGCACGGCACCCGCCTGAAGGATCTCTTTCGCCTGCGCGGTGATCGCCGCCCGGTTGGCTGCCGCGTCGTCACCGGTGGATACGTTTCCGCAATCGACCAGAACGCCGTCGCCCAGCGTCACGCCGCCCGTGTCGAAGTTAACGTGCGCCCGGTTCGCCACGTAGCCGGCGGATCCGGCGCGGATCGCCTCCGCGCCGCCAGCGCAATAGGGCCCGACGGAGGCGTAGGGCGTCGCCGTGTCCGCCCCGAAGAGCGCCACCTTGTGACCGGACTTCGCCGGCCCCGCCTCCACGCCGAGGAACGTGCCCCGCCCGCCGTCACTTCCGAACATTCGTCCGAGATCGCTCATCCGTCCGTTTTCCCTCAGCAGTCATCGGTCCTGAAATGACGAAGGGCGGCACCGCAGCGGCACCGCCCTTCGTAAAAATACGCGTTCGTCGGAAAGGGTCGCTTACGACGCTTCCTTGATGAACTTCACGGCGTCGCCGAACGTCTGGATTGTCTCGGCGGCATCGTCGGGGATCTCGATCCCGAATTCCTCTTCGAAGGCCATGACCAGCTCGACGGTGTCCAGCGAGTCGGCGCCGAGGTCGTCGATGAAGGAGGCGTTCTCGGTCACCTTCTCCTCGTCCACACCCAAGTGCTCTACAACGATCTTCCGCACGCGATCAGCGACGTCGCTCATGTCCATTCCTCACATCTTGGGGCATTGCAGCCCGGTCTTAGCAAATCTCGCCCGAAAACGGACGTCCGCCCCCGGTTAGGTCGCGCCGCCTATACCAGAGATTCCTGCACAGGCAAACGCTTTCACGTCACGGCGAAAGCCACGTCAGAGCATGGCCATCCCGCCGTTCACATGCAAGGTCGTTCCGGTGACATATCCGGCCTCGGGCGACGCGAGATAGAGCACGGCAGCGGCGATTTCCGCCGGTGTTCCCATGCGTCCCGTGGGGATCTGGCCGAGGATCGACTGCTTCTGATCGTCGTTCAGCTTGTCGGTCATCGCCGTCTCGATGAAGCCCGGCGCGACGCAGTTCACGGTGATCCCGCGCGTCGCGACCTCGTAGGCGATCGACTTGCTCATGCCCACCATGCCGGCCTTCGCGGCGGCGTAGTTCGCCTGCCCCGGATTGCCGGTCGCACCGACGATCGAGGAGATGTTGACGATCCGCCCCCAGCGGGACTTCATCATCGGCCGGACCACGCTCTTGCAGAGCCGCATGGTGGAGGTGAGGTTCACCTCGAGCACGCTCGCCCAATCCTCGTCCGACATGCGCATGAAGATCTGGTCGCGGGTGATCCCGGCGTTGTTGACGAGGATGTCGAGCGATCCCATCGCCTCGACCGCCTGCTTCGGCAGCGCCTCGACCGCCTCGGCGTCGGAGAGGTTGCAGGGCAGGACATGCGCCCGCTCGCCCAGCTCGGCCGCCAGCGCCTCGAGCGGCTCCACCCGCGTCCCCGAGAGCCCCACGGTGGCCCCCGCATCATGCAGCGCCGTCGCGATCGCGCCGCCGATCCCACCGGACGCGCCGGTCACCAGCGCGGATTTGCCTGTCAGGTCGAACATGTCTGCCTCCTCATCTCGGGTTGGCGGCTGATTGCCCGATCAGGCGGCGTGACGCAATGTCCAGCCGTCGCCGGTCGTGCCCATCTGTTGCCAATTTCGGCACGTATGCTGTTCCTGACGTTCGTTAACGGGATCCTCGTATGTATTTTGAGACCGCGCCGGTTATGCCGAATGGCGTAGAAGCCCTCTTTGCGTCGCCACTGACGCATCCAATCACCCTACTGGCAATATTCGCGGGCTTAGTTGCGGTGTTCCTGCTGGTCTTTCGTCGACCCAAGCACTCGCTATCTCGCTCGAACGTGAGGCGGTCTGATCGCCGGCCGTCCCTGCATGTCGTGGATCGCAAGCCCAGTACCATGTCGACACGGGCTCGCTACATGGAAGCGGTAGAGCGCGCCGAGTACGTCACGAGCCCGATCATGAACAAGTCGGAATTCCGGCTGTTCCGCTCCCTGAGCGAGGTAGTCAGCGGCTTCGGCAACGGTCACCGGCTGTTCTCGCAGGTCAGCCTCTCCGAGGTGATCCGACCGAAAGGCACCGACCGCGACGCGTTCAACGCGATCAATACCCGCTCTCTGGATTTCGCGGTCGTCGACGGGCGCGGGCATCTCGTCATCGCTATCGAGTACCAAGGCGAAGGGCACTACCAGAACGGCGCTTTCGCGCGAGATGCGATCAAGCGTGAGGTTGTCCGCAAAGCAGGAGCCGGCTGGCTGGAAATTGAGGCCGGGGAAAGCCCCGGCCGTGCCGCCGAACTGCTCCGCGCCAAACTCAGCCCTGAAGGGCCTCTACCGCAGCCTTCACATCTTCAGGGGACCCGACGTTCCGTGTAGCGACCTCCCGCTCGATCCGCCGGACCATGCCCGACAGCGCCTTACCAGCGCCGATCTCCCAGATCTCGGTGACGCCCTGGCCGGCCATCCAGGCGACGCTTTCGCGCCAGCGGACGGAGCCGGTCACCTGTTCGACGAGCTGCGAGCGGATCACCGTCGGGTTGGTCACGGCTTGGGCCGAGACGTTGGTGACGACCGGAACCGATGGTTCGTGAATCGACACGTCGTCGAGCGCTTCGGCCATCACGCGGGCCGCGGGCTCCATCAGGGCGGAGTGGAACGGTGCCGATACCGGCAGGAGCACGGCACGCTTGGCGCCCTTTTCCTTGGCGATCGCGGTCGCGCGTTCGACAGCGGCCTTGTGCCCGGAAACGACCACCTGTCCGGGATCGTTGTCATTTGCCGCTTGGCAGACTTCGCCCTCGGCAGCTTCGGCGGCCACGGCGGTGGCGGTTTCGAAGTCGAGGCCGAGCAGCGCGGCCATCGCGCCCTCACCCACGGGGACGGCCTCCTGCATGGCACGGCCACGCGTGCGCAGCAGTCGTGCCGTATCGGACAGCGTCAGCGCCCCGGCGGCGCACAGCGCGGAATATTCACCGAGCGAGTGTCCGGCCACGAAGGATGCGGCCGTCACCTCGACCCCTTCGGCGCGGAGCGCGGCCATCGCGGCGAGCGAGGTGGCCATCAGCGCGGGCTGGGCGTTTGCCGTCAGGGTGAGCGTTTCGATGTCGCCCTCCCAGATCAGCGTGGAGAGCTTTTCGCCGAGCGCCGCGTCGACCTCGTCGAAGACGGCGCGGGCCTCGGGATAGGCGTCGGCCAGCGCGGCCCCCATGCCGATGGTCTGGGCCCCCTGCCCCGGAAAGACGAATGCGCGCATCTCGGCGACCTCCCTTTGAACGGTTCGGTCCCCGATAGCGTGCAAGTCAGTCGGGCACAACAAAGCGCCCGTGCGCGATCAGCCCATCAGGTCGGCGCCGAGCCGGTCACGCAGCGCGACGAGCGCCGCCTCCTGCCCCGCCGCGACGGGAAGAGTCTGGGCGGTGTTGCGATACCGCAGGACCAGCCGGGCATGACCGGCGCGCATCTGCGTGCGGTCGAGGTGGACGCCGCCAATCTCGTCGAAATCGTAGCGCGCGACGAGGCGGGCCTGCCCGGCGCGACAGCGCACGACCTCGCGCACCTCGCGCTGGCGGCGGTCGACCTGAAGCTCGGGGCGGCTGCCCCGGCTGGCGAACCAGAACAGCAGCGCCGATAGACCGACCAGCAGGCCAGAGGCGCCGAGCCGTTCGGACATGGTCGCGATGCCGGGCGCGAGGTCGGGCAGCAGCCAGATCGCCAGCGCGCCGAGCGCGGCCCCGAGGCCCAGGAACCACGACATGCCTTGCGCGATCATCACGCCGACGGGCGCGACGTTGCCCGCGCGGATGACGTAGCCCCAGTAAGTCTCGTCCAGTTCAAAGGCCGCGGGCGGCGCTTCCGCGAGGGACAGGGGAGCGGCGGCCGTCGCCGGGGAACCGGACTTGCGTCGTGCGAGGGTAAGAGACATGAGGTCCGCCTGTTCTTGTTCGTTCGGTCTTCGCCAATCGGTCTAGCCCCGGATCAGGGCACCAACTTGGCGCGAACCGGGCGCATGCGGCACAACTTCCCGGCGTTGTCCCGCTTCTGTCTTGCGTCAGGCGACAGAGCGTCTATAAGGCCGCTTCTTTCCGCGATACGTCATGAACCGCGCAGTCTCTCGTGGGTCGGGTGCGGAAAGAGCGAAAACGCCCGCCCTTTGAAATGCGCCGCTTATAGGGAAACCCGCATGCCGCTTTACGAGCATGTCTTCATTGCGCGACAGGATCTGTCGAACACGCAAGCCGAAGGTCTGATCGAACACTTCTCGCAGGTCCTCACCGACAACGAAGGAAAGGTCGTCGAGACCGAGTACTGGGGTGTCAAGACGATGGCCTACAAGATCAACAAGAACCGCAAGGGCCACTATGCCTTCCTGCGCACCGACGCGCCCGCGTCCGCTGTCCAGGAAATGGAGCGCCTGATGCGCCTCCACGACGACGTGATGCGTGTGATGACCATCAAGGTCGATGAGCACGAAGAAGGCCCGTCGGTTCAGATGCAGAAGCGCGAAGAACGCGGCGACCGCCGCCGTGAGCGCAACTGAGATCGCGTGAAGAGAGGATCCTAAGACATGGCAGCCAAACCGTTTTTCCGCCGTCGCAAGACCGATCCGTTCGAGGGCGAGAACGCCCCGAAGATCGACTACAAAGACACCCGCACCCTGCAGCGCTACATCTCCGAGCGCGGCAAGATCGTGCCCTCCCGCATCACCGCGGTCGGCGCCAAGAACCAGCGCAAGCTCGCCAAGGCGATCAAGCGCGCCCGGTTCCTGGCCCTTCTGCCCTATGCCGTGAAGTGAGGTAACTCCGATGGAAGTCATCCTTCTGGAACGCGTCGCCAAACTTGGCCAGATGGGCGAGATCGTCTCGGTCAAGGAAGGTTACGCCCGTAATTTCCTGCTCCCGCAGCGCAAGGCGCTTCGTGCCAACGACGCCAACAAGGCCCGGTTCGAGAACGACAAGGCCCAGCTCGAGGCGCACAACCTCGAGACCCGCAAGGAAGCCGAGTCGCTCTCCGAGAAGCTCGACGGCGAGACCTTCGTCGTGATTCGCTCCGCCTCCGACGGCGGTGCGCTCTACGGCTCCGTTTCGACCCGTGACGCCGCCGACGCCGCCTCCGAGGCCGGGTTCACCGTCGACCGCAAGCAGGTCGCGCTGTCCGCCCCGATCAAGGAGCTGGGTCTGCACACCGTCACCGTGTACCTCCACCCCGAGGTCGAGGCCACGATCACCCTGAACGTCGCCCGCTCGCCCGAAGAGGCCGAGCTGCAGGCACAGGGCAAGTCGATCCAGGACCTCGCCGCGGAAGAGGAAGCCGCAGCCGAGTTCGAGATCCAGGAACTGTTCGACGATGTCGGCGGTGCTGCGCTCGACGACGACGACCTCGACCCGCGCGGCCCCGCGCCGGAAGAGGACCAGTCCGACGAGCCGATCGAAGACTGATCCGACGATCCGCCGCGCCACAGCCGGCGCGTCGCAATTTTCGCAAAGGGCCGTCCTTCGGGGCGGCCCTTTCGCGTTATGCGTGTGGCGCAAACAAGCACTTGTTGACGACTCAACCCCGCCACTCTCTCCTCTAAATATGAACACGATTTCGCCCTTTTCTGCGGGGGCCCCTGCAGGGGTTGTCACCGCCCGGATGATCCGCCCTGACACGGGGGGGACATGGGCCGAACCGTTCCTCGACCAGTGGCGGGACCTGTCAGACAACGCATTGGAACCGAACGCTTTTTACGCGCCGGAGATGCTGCTTCCGTCGCTGCGCCACCTGCTTGGAGATCACGACGTTCGCATCTTTACGTTGTGGTCCGAAATCAACGGCAACTCAAGGCTGCGCGGACTGGCGCCGGTCGCGCCGGAATCGACGCTCGGCAAAGCGCCGATGCCAAATATCAGCACTTGGCAACACATGCACGGTTTCCTTGGAACGCCGCTTATTGTCCCGGGCTGGGAAACTCCATTCTGGTCACACTTCTGTGAAACCATTGCGGACACCTGGTGGGGCGGTTTGCTCCGGATCCGGCGCACGGATGCGAACGGTCCGTCGGCCGCGGCGCTGCGTGCGCTCTGCGTCGCGCACGACATTCCCGTGCGGGAGGTCAGCCGGCAGGAGCGCGCGTTCCTCACCGTCCCCGCCGATCCGGCAGCCTACCTCGCCGAGCAGATGCGCGGCAAGAAACGCAAGGAGCTGCGCCGCCAGCGGCGGCGGCTCGAGGAAACCGGGAACCTGACGCTCGAGATCGTGCGCTCCGGCGCGGCCGAGGTCGACCGCTTCATCGCGGACTTCCACTCCCTCGAAGGCGGCGGCTGGAAGGGTGAGAGCGGCACCGCGATCGCACAGTCCGATGCGGAGTCCGGCTTCTTCGAAGGCGCGATCCGCGATGCGGCGGAGGCGGGTCACCTGCTCGGCCTCGTGCACCGGCTGGACGACCGCCCGGTCGCGATCCTCGTGAACCTGCTGGCCGCCGACGGCTGCTTCTCGTTCAAGACAGCCTATGACGAGGCGCTGTCGGCCTATTCCCCCGGTGTCCAGATCCAGATCGACAACATGACCGTGCTGGCGGACGCCGGCATCCGCTGGTCCGACAGCTGCGCGGCCAAGGACCACCCGATGATCAACTCGGTCTGGGGCGAACGCCGCACGATCGCGGACCTGGTCGTCGCCCAACCCGGCACATTGAGACGGGGCCTCTTCACGGCCCTTGGTGCCGGCGAAACCATTTACAGGAGGTTGAGAAACAGATGAACGAGACCGTCAAGATCGCGGCCTGCTGGCCCGAGGCCAGCCGCAACGACCTGCGCGCCGCCTACCCGAACCGCCACCAGAAGCTCAGCCATACGCTCGACAAGCATCCGCTGCTGGAGCTCGAGAGCCTCGCCCGGCTGGCCGAGTCGATGTCCGACAAGATGGTGGAATACAACAAGGGCGCGCTGCCCATCGGCATCAAGGCCGAGGACGTGCCCGAGAACGGCCTGTCCATCGGCGAGACGATCCGCCGGATCGACGAGGTCGGCAGCTGGGCTGTGCTCAAGCACATCGAACAGGACCCGGCCTACAAGGACCTGCTCGACAGCCTGCTGGGAGAACTGAAGGATGTGGTCGAGGGCGCGACCGGCCCGATGAAGAAGCCCGAGGGCTATATCTTCATCTCCTCGCCCGACGCGGTGACGCCGTTTCACTTCGATCCCGAGCACAACATCCTGATGCAGCTGCGTGGCGACAAGGTGTTCCACGTCTTTCCCGCCGGCGACGATCGCTTCGCCGCCCACGAGGAGCACGAGCGCTACCACGGTGGCGGTCACCGCAATCTGCCGTGGCAGGACAGTTTCTCGGACGAGGGCGAGGCGGTTCACCTCACGCCCGGCGATGCGATCTACGTGCCCGTCATGGCGCCGCACTTCGTCAAAAACGGCAGCGCGCCGAGCGTGTCGCTGTCGATCACCTGGCGCTCGCGCTGGAGCATGGACGAGGCGAACGCCTACGCCTTCAACAAGCGGCTGCGGGGGCTTGGCCTGTCGCCGACACCGCCGGCGCGCTTCCCCGAGCAGAACCGTGCCCGGTCGATCGGCGAGCGGGTGTTCCGCAAGATCGGCAAGTGAGGAGCCGGGCGGCGAGGCGCCACGCGCCTTTCCGCCCCGGACCCGGCCGCGAGCCTCTGTCCCACTGCCTCGATAAGCGGCAAGCTCCCGCCGCGCCGTTGCGTCAAGTCGCCCCGCGCTTTGCGTTTCGCGGGGTCTGCTGCAATCCTGCTGTCACAAGGCACGCGTAAAGCCGGGCCGAGACAACAGGATGACAGGGAGCATCGCATGACCTTCACCATTTCGCGCCGGGGGTTCCTCGCCGGCACCGCGGGCGCCAGCCTCGTCGCACTCCACCCCTACTCCGCCCGCGCGCAAGCGGGTCAGGCGCACCTGCGGATCATGGAGACGACGGACATCCACGTTCACGTCTGGCCCTATGACTACTACGCCGACACGCCCGTCGACACCGTCGGCCTCTCGCGCACGGCCTCGATCATCCAGTCGATCCGGGACGAGAGCACGAACTCCATCCTGCTCGACAACGGCGACTTCCTGCAGGGCAACCCGATGGGCGACTACATGGCCTACGAGAAGGGCATGCAGGACGGCGACATCCACCCCGTCATCGCCGCGATGAACGAGCTCGGCTATGAGGCGATGACGCTCGGCAACCACGAGTTCAACTACGGGCTCGACTTCCTGCAGAAGGCGCTCGCCGGCGCGGGCTTCCCGGTCGTCTGCTGCAACGTGACGACGACGCAGGGCGACAGCATCACAGAGGACGAGACGCTGGTCCCGCCCTATACGATCATCGAGCGCGAGATCACGGACGGCGCGGGCGACACCCACCCGATCCGGATCGGCCTGATCGGCTTCGTGCCGCCCCAGATCATGCAGTGGGACCGCGGTCACCTGATGGGCAACGTCGACGTGCGCGACATCGTCGCCGCTGCCGAGGCCTACGTGCCGAAGATGAAGGAGGAAGGCGCCGACATCGTCATCGCGCTCGCCCACTCCGGCATCGGCGGCGCCGAGGCGACCGAGATGATGGAGAACGCGGCCATCCCGCTCGGCGGGGTCGAGGGGATCGACGCGATCCTCTCCGGCCACAGCCACCTCGTCTTCCCGGGGCCCGATTACGAGGGCTGGGACGGCGTCGATGTCGAGGCCGGCACGATCGGCGGCAAGCCTGGCGTCATGGCCGGTTTCTGGGGCTCCCACATGGGCCTCATCGACCTGATGCTCGAGCATGACGGCGAGCGCTGGTCGGTCGCCTCCGCCGAGACGGAAGCCCGCCCGATCAGCCAGCGCGAGGAGGATCGCTCCATCACGGCACTGGTCGAGGATTACGAGCCGGTGCTCGAGGTGACCGAGGAAGACCACGAGGCGACGCTCGAGTACGTGCGCCGCGCCGTGGGCGAGACGGCGGCGCCGCTCTACTCCTACTTCGCGCTCGTCGCCGACGATCCGTCAGTGCAAATCGTCTCGAACGCGCAGACCTGGTACATCGAGCAGATGATGCAGGGCACCGAGTTCGAGGGGCTGCCGATCCTCTCCGCGGCCGCGCCGTTCAAGGCCGGTGGCCGGGGTGGTCCGGAATATTACACCGACGTCCCCGTCGGGCCGGTGGCGATCAAGAACGTGGCGGACCTCTACCTCTACCCGAACACGGTGCGCGCGGTGAAGATTGACGGGGCGACGGTTCGCGAGTGGCTTGAACGCTCCGCCGGCATGTTCAACCAGATCGAGCCGGGGGCCGAGGACGCCACTCTGCTGAACCCCGATTTCCCGTCCTACAATTTCGACGTGATCGATGGGGTGACCTACGAGATCGACCTCTCCGAGCCGTCGAAATACGACAGCGAGGGCGAAGAGGTGAATCCGGACGCCAACCGCATCAAGAACCTGATGTTCCAGGGTGAGCCGATCGACGACGCGCAGGAGTTCGTGGTCGCCACGAACAACTACCGCGCCTCGGGCGGCGGGTCCTTCCCCGGCGCCGACGGGTCCACCATCATCTTCGAGGGGCCGGACACCAACCGCGACGTGATCGTGCGCTACATCGTCGAGCAGGGCACCATCGACCCGAAGGCCGACGCCAACTGGACCTTCGCACCGATGGAGGACACCTCGGTGATCTTCGAAACCGGCCCGGCCGGCGCGCAATACGCAGAGTCCGTCGAAGGGGTCGAGATCGAGCCCGCCGGCGACAGCGACACGGGCTTCGCCCTGTTCCGCATCACGCTCTGATCATCCCGTAGGGTGGGTTTCAAACCCACCCTACCTCCGCTCGAGAGCGATCACGCGGTCGAGCACCTCTGCCACCTCGCCCTCCGGCCCGGTCATCGTCCGGCCTACGTCGGCAACGCGGATCTCGGTCCAGTCGGCGGGATCGGCGGCAAGCTCGGCGACACGCGTCTCAAGTGACGGGAAGTTGTGCTGCGGCCCCTTCGGCCCGTTGCGCCACGGCGGCGCGGAGCCGTGCGTGACAAGCAGCAGCATACCGCCCGGCGTCACCGCCTGCGCCGCGCGGCGCACCACGGCCTGCCTCGGGAAGTCCTCGAACGGGGTTTCGAGGAACATGGCGAGCACGAGGTCGAACTGTCCCTCGGGAAAGCTCTCGCTCAGGTCGTGCCGCTCGGTCCGGACCCGGTCGCCCACGCCCGCCGCGATGGCGTTCGCACTAACGATGTCGAGCGCGGCATGCGACAGGTCGACTGCCGTCACCTGCCAGCCGCGCTTCGCAAGCCAGACCGTATCGTCGCCCTTGCCGCAACCAAGTTCCAGCGCCCTGCCCGGCTTCCGGTCGGCGGCGAGGTCGGCAAGCACGGCAGAGGGGTTGCCCGATGTCTCGCGACTGCCGGTGGAATAACGGGTCTCCCAGAATTCGAAGGGGGTCTCGGTCATGCGGTTCTCCTGTCGGCGCCAGATTCGTAACTTCATATATTACCTATTGGCGCGATCCACAAGCTGACCCTGTCGAAAACGAAACGGGCCGGTGCATCGCACCGGCCCGTCCGTCTGTCCCCAGGTATCCTGAATTCAGCGCGCGAAGGTCTCCATCCGGAGTTGCGCGTTGCAATATTCGCCGTCGAAGGTGCCGACCCAGATGTCCATCCGGCCGTTCGACGGGCGCGTCAGGCTGATGCGCGGGTCGAGGTTGCCGTTGTCGTCATCGTCGAAATACCAGTTCACGGCACCGGTGTTGATCAGCAGCGCGGCGTCGCATTCGGACACGACCGACACGACGAGGCGAACGCCGCCCATGTTGGACAGGTAGAAGCTGAAATCGGGCTGCGTGGTGAAATAGCTCTGGCCGTAGTCGAGCTGGTCGGACCCGAGGCGGCTATAGATGTGCGAACAGCCGCCGAGGTTGTTCTGACCACCGGCGGTCACGGGGAAAAAGCGCGGCTGGCGCAGCTGGCCGCCGGAGGCTTCGTACTGTTCCACACCGGCAGTGTCGAAGCTCGGACAGGCCGCCGCTACGGTCGCCGAAAGACCGATGATGGCCAGGACGGCCAGAAAAAGACGTTTCATCGGGAAAATCCCTCCTTGATTCAAGATGGCGGAAAGATAGCCGTGAAGTTGTCGTGGACGTAAGCGGAAATTTGCGCACTCCGGGTAAGGTTTTCCTCTATGGCCCAAAGAAAAAGGCCCGGAGCGGGTGCTCCGGGCCTCGATAATCGACCAATGTGGCCAGTGGGTTACATGCGCGAGGCGACGTTTTCCCAGTTGACCAGGTTCGACAGGAAGTTGTCGATGTAGGCCGGACGCTTGTTGCGGAAGTCGATGTAGTAGGAGTGCTCCCACACGTCGAGGCCGAGCAGCGCGGTCTGGTTGAAGCAGAGCGGGTTCACGCCGTTTTCGGTCTTCGTCACTTTCAGGCCACCGTCGGTGTCCTTGACGAGCCATGCCCAGCCGGAGCCGAATTGGCCGGCGCCCGCGGCGGCGAACTCTTCCTTGAACTTGTCGACGGAGCCGAAGCTGTCGGTGATCGCGGATTCAAGCTCGGACGGCATGGAGCTGTCGTTCGGCGTCATCATTTCCCAGAACTGGTTGTGGTTCCAGAACTGCGAGGCGTTGTTGAAGATACCGGACTGCGCGACGGCGTTGGCGTCGTAGGTGCCCTTGATGATTTCCTCGACGGACTTGCCGTCCCACTCGGTCCCGGCGATCGCCTTGTTGCCGTTGTCGACATAGGCCTTGTGGTGGATGTCATGGTGGAATTCGAGGGTCTCTTTGCTCATGCCCTTGCCCGCGAGAGCGTCGTGCGCATAGGGAAGGTCAGGAAGTTCGAAAGCCATTGAAAGCCCCTTTGGTGTCTGGTGTGAGTTTCACTGCCCCGTAACAAAGCCCTAAGACCGATCGGGTCAAGCTCGTTTGTCAAACGACATGCACAGGGGGGAGGTTCCATACGCACAGAGGCGCGTTGCGGTGGACAGGTGTCATGTCACCGATATGCTTGAATGAAAGCAGGTCGCTGCCGCATTGGTGTCAGAATGGCCGCCTAAATCCTTGCGGAACGCCGGAGCAGTGAACCAGGACAAGACCGCCAACAGGTCGGGAGAGGACGGGACATGAGCCCGAAGCACACCTACACGATCATGTCGATGATGAAGGACGAGGGACATTCCCTTGTCGAGTGGGTCGCCTACCACAAGCATATCGGCTTCGATAACATCGTGGTCTACACCAACAACTGCTCCGACGGCACCGACCGGATGCTGATGCGGCTGGAGGAGCTGGGCTGGGTCCAGCACTTCCGCAACGACGTCCCCGAGGGCAAGAAGCCCCAGCCGAACGCGCTGAACCTCGGCCAGGCGAACCCCGAAGTCACCGACAGCGAATGGGTCCTGGTGATGGACGCCGACGAGTTCGTCTCCATCAAGTGCGGCAAGGGCCATATTCACGACCTCGTCGAACGCTTTCCCGAAGGCACGGATGCCATCGCGATGACATGGCGCTTCCACGGGTCGTCCGAGGTGACGCACTGGAACCCCGGCATGGTGATCGAGAATTACACCAACGCCGCGCCCGACCGCTTCCGCAAGGGCTGGGGCGTGAAGTCGATGTTCCGTCCGAAGGCCGACATCAAGTTCGGCATTCACCGCCCGACCAACAAGAAGGGCAAGATCGACAAGCTCGGCGACGAGGCCGACGTCCTGCGCAACTGGATCAACGGCTCCGGCAAGCCGATGCCCGAGGAATTCCAGAACCGCGGCTGGCGCTCCACCGGCAAGACGATCGGCTACAAGCTGGTCGAGATGAACCATTACGCGGTGAAGAGCTACGAGGCCTACCTGCTCCGCCGGGTGCGCGGCAACGTCAACAACAAGCCCGACAAGTACAACGCCGGCTACTTCGCCATCTTCGACCGCAACGAGCAGGAGTCGCGCAACGCGCTGCGCCACCTCAAGGGCGTGAAGAAGAAGATGGCCGAGATCCTGTCGGATTCCGTGATGCGCGGCCTCCAGGACGAGGCGCAGGCCTTCCACGAGGCCAGGGTCGAGATGCTGCGCCAGTCCGGCGAATACGAGGAATGGCTCGCCCAGCTGAAGGAAGCGAGCGCGGTGGCGATCACCGAACTCGACGAGGTACTCTTCACCCAACACCTGCCGAAGGCGTGGCAGGAACAGATCAAACGGATGCAGGCCGCCGGCGTGCCCGACAAGGCGATTGCCAAGATGGTCGCGAAATCCGTCGGCGTGAAGAAGGGCGACGCGGATACCCCCGACATCCAGCAGGCCCGCGAGGAAGGCGTCGACGTGCCCGAAGACGCACTGCCCGACGAGATCGAGGAACTGATCGCGAAGGCTCGTGCCGCCCGCCAGGCGCTGGCGGAAGCTGCCGGGGCAGAGGGCGCGAAGGACGCGCCTGCCGACATGGCCGCGCCGGAGCCAACCGCGCCCGTCGCCACGGATCCCGAGGCCACCCCGCCGGCAGAGCCCCTGCCCGACCTGCCCCGGACCGCCGATCCGGCGGCCGAGGCCGAAGCCCGCAAGGATGGCAGCGCCGCCTCTGCCCCGTTGCCCCTTCAGAAGTCGCTGCCGGCGGATGCCGGCACGGAAACCGAAAGCTGATGCGATGCGTAAACTGCTGCTCTCCACGATGAAGAACGAGGGGCCGTACCTGCTGGAGTGGCTCGCCTATCACAAGTCGATCGGCTTCACCGACTTCTGCATCTTTTCGAACGACTGCACCGACGGGTCGAACCTGATGCTCAACCGGCTCGACCAGATGGGCGTGATCCGGCATTTCGACAATCCGCTCGGCCCCCGCATGGACCCGCAACGCGCGGCCTACTCGCGCGCCAACAAGCTCGACTTCGTGCGCTCCGCCGACTGGGTGCTCATCATCGACGCCGACGAGTTCCTGAACGTCCACGTGGGCGAGCGCACCATCGACGCGCTGATCGAGGCGTGCCCCGGCGCCGACGCGGTGTCGATCAACTGGAAGATGATGGGCTCGGGTGGTCAGGCGCACATGTCCGACCACCTCGTCACCGAACGCTTCACCCGTGGCTCCACCAACGACAAGCCCGAGAACGGCCTCGTCTGGGGGTTCAAGACGCTCTTCAAGCCGTCGAAATTCGACTATTTCGGCGTCCACAGACCCAAGTGGGAGAAGAACCGCGAGGACGTCGTCCCCGGCATCGTCCGCTGGGTGAACGCCGGCAACGAGGAGATGGGCGAGCAGTATCTCCGCAAGGGCTGGCGCTCCAACTCCGAGAACGTGTCCTACGAGTTCGCGCAGGTGAACCACTACGCCATCAAGAGCCGCGAGGAATTCCTGCTCAAGCGGCTGCGCGGCACCGCCAACAGCAAGAACAAGGACCGGATCGATACCGACTACTGGGGTAAGTACGACATCAACAGCCAGCAGGAAGACAGCATTCCGACAGACGGCATCCGTCCAATACTGGACGAATGGCTGGCCGACCCGGATCTCGCCGCGCTGAACCGGGCCTGCCTCGACTGCGCCAAGCGCGTGCTCGACTACCAGTTGCAGAACGCCGAGTACCGGACGTTCGTCGACACCGGCATCTTCCCGAAGAAGCAGCAGGAACCGGCCTGATGGCACGCGGTCGCTTTTTCTGCATCGGCACCCACCACAAGACCGGGACCGTCTGGATGCGGCGCACGCTGGTGAAGTTCGCCGAGCAGGAAGAGATCCCGATCATCCGGATGACGAAGCCCAACACCCTGCGCGAACTGCCCGAGAACGGCCCCGCGCTGGTGGTGAACTGGAACTCGCTCTTTCCGTTCCCGATGTTCCTGCAGCCCGAAGCGCGTTTTCTGCACATGATCCGCGATCCGCGCGATGTGCTGCTGTCGGGCGCGCGTTACCACCTGAGAGCCCCGCTCGGGAACGAGAAGTGGCTGGCGATGCCGCGCGCCGCGCTCGGCGGCAAGAGCTACCAGGAACATATGAACGCCCTGCCCGACCGGCTTGACCAGCTGCGCTTCGAAATGCACGGCAAGCACGCGGAATCGCTCGCCGAGATGCTCGCCTGGCCCTACGGCCACCCGAGCGTAACGGACGTCCGCTACGAGGAGATGATCGGCGATACCGACTGCGCCCTGTTCCGCGCGGCGGTGACGGAGATGAATGTCGAGGGGTTCGACATCGACCGGCTCGTGCAGAATTACTGGACCCACAGCCTGTTCGGCGGCATCGCGGATTACGAGAACCGCAAGGAAAACGTGAAGCAGCACGTGAAGTCGGCCGCCGTGTCGCAATGGAAGGACCACCTCCCGCGGGAGATCGCCGTCGAGTACGAGGCGACCTTCGGCCCCGCCCTGCGCCAGCTCGGTTACGCCACGGACGCCGCGTGGGTCGACGAGTGCCCCCCGGCTGCGGAGATCGCGGCGGCCTGACCGTTCAGCCGGTGGGCGCCTTGTCCGCGCGCACGATCTCGATCCGCTCCAGCAACTCGCCGAAGCCTGGGTCCTCGCGCAGTTCCGCGACGCGACGCTTGGAATGGGCGACGGCCCTGTCGTGCAGCCGCTTCAGCTCCGGATCCTTGCGCAACTCGACGACCGCGTCGCGCAAGTCGGGGATGTGGCGATCGATCCGGTCGTTCAGCAGATCGTTGTGATCGTATTTTTCCCAGTAGCCGACCCAGTTGCCGAAGTCGGAGAAGTTGGCGTCGCCCCGATCCATCTTGCAGACGAAATTCTCGACCGCGCGGATCGCGTAATGGTTCAGCTGAACGAGGTCGTAGCCGTAGTGCGGCGAGACAAGGAATTTCACGTCGCGGGTCAGGTCCGTGTCTTCGGGCAGCGGTTCGCCCGACCCGTTCACCGGCCGCACGAGGTCGAGCTTTGGCCGGCGGAACACCGGTGAATGATTGTTCCAGCGTTTGGCCTGCGCGGACCGGTGCGTCAGCGTCTTGACCCCGCGCCGGTTCAGGTGCCGCTGGTATTTGCCGCTCTTGTCGGCGGACCATTTGAACGCCTCGGTGGTCAGGCCATCCTCGTAGGCGACCTTGCCGGAGGAGCCGAAATTATGCTGTGACATGCAGATCATGTTGGCGTCGCCGACCGCGTCGAACAGGTCCGTGATGCGGCCCTGCCCGGCATTCACGCAGATGAACTCGTCCACGTCGAAATGCACGACCCAGTCCGACCGGCCGAGCCGGGCGGAGCTGTTGATGTAGTTGATGACCTCGCGATGATGCTTCTCGCTTTGGTTGGTCATCGACGGGTTCGGGTAGTGCCGCAGCAGGCCGAGCTCGTCGAGCCGCTCGAGCATCTGGTCGGTGCCGTCGGTACAGTCGTTGCTGAAGACGAGGATGTCGTTGATCCCGATCAGCCGGTGATAGGCGACCCACTCGAGGATGTAGGGCGCCTCGTTCTTCATCGGCGTGATGGAGGTGATCCGCATCCAGTCCGTCCCTGCCCGTCGTCCGGCGAGACTACCGGGCGCCGGGACGGACTGTCCATGCGTCAGCCGTAGAAACCGACCGTACCGGAGGCGGCCGCGTTCTGCAGCAGGCCCTCGACGTAGTCGGCGACGGAGGCGAAGCAGAAGACCTCCGCCTCGGTCTCGGAGCGGACCCAGATCGCCGCGGCAACCTGCGCCAGCCGAGTCCGCCGCATCGTGCCGGGCGGCAGCGCGGCGGGCGCGGCATCGGCGGGGCTGAGGCGGGCGACGACCTCTCTCCAGCCGGAACCGGAGAGGCGGAACACCGCGCGCGCGTCGGACAGGTCCGTCGCCATGTGGTGCGTGCCGGAGAGGCTGTCGGACAATTGCCCGATAGCGGACGGCACGGCGTCGATGGGCGTCAGCAACAGCAGCTCGTCCGGTGACATCCACGCGATGCCGCCTTCGCCCGCGAGCGTCGCGCCACGCATGTCCGGTATCTCGGCGCCGGTGACCGTCTTGCAGGCACCGCGAAGCGCGTCGGACGACAGGTCACCGCGCAGCGAAATCATGCCGCGCAACGGCTGTCTGGAAACGGACACGTCAGACATTCTGCTTCTCCCCCTCCGGGTCGTAAAACACCGGGCTCACGATCCTGGCGGCGACGGTGCCGCCGTCGACCTTGTTGAACTCGATCACCTCGCCCATACGATCGGGGCCGTTCAGGACCAGCCCCATCGCGATGCCACGGTCGAGCGTCGGCGAGTGATAGGTCGAGGTGACCCTGCCCTGTGTGTTGCGCTGGCCGTTGGCGTTCTTGCCCTCGGCCACGGCATAGGCGCCATCGGGAATGACGGAGCCGTCGGTCGTCTCGAGCCCCACCAGCTTCCAGCGCCTGGGATCGGTCATGTGGGACCGCGCCTGACCGCGCTTGCCGATGTAGTCGTCCTTCTTCTTGCTGATCGCCCAGTCGAGGCCGAGGTCCTGCGGGATCACGGTGCCGTCGGTCTCGTCGCCGATCATGATGAAGCCCTTCTCGGCGCGCATCACGTGCAGCGCCTCGGTGCCGTAGGGCGTCACGTCGAACTCCGCCCCCTCGGCCAGCAGCTTGTCCCAGAGGGCGCGGCCGTGCCGCGCGGGGGTCGCCACCTCGAAGGACAGCTCACCGGAGAAGCTGATGCGGAAGACGCGGACGGGGAAGCCGGCGATCTCGCCATCGGCCCAGTCCATGAACTTCATCGCCTCGGCGGACAGATCCATGCCGCCGAGTTTTTCCAGCAGCGCCCGGGACTTGGGTCCGACCACCCCGATCTGGGCGAATTGCTCGGTCACGTTGGCGGTGTAGACCTTCCAGTCCCACCACTCGGTCTGGAGCCATTCCTCCATGTGGGCATGGATGCGGTCGGCGCCGCCGGTGGTCGTGTGGCAGAGCCAGGTGTCCTCGTCGATCCGGGCGACGACGCCGTCGTCGGAGAGAAAGCCGTTCTCGGAACACATCAGCCCGTAGCGGCAGCGGCCCACGGCGAGCGTGCTCATCATGTTGGTGTAGAGCATGTCGAGGAAGCGGCCCGCGTCCGGGCCCTTCACGAGGATCTTGCCGAGCGTCGAGGCGTCGAGGAGCCCGACGGAGGCGCGGGTGGCCTTCACCTCGCGCGAGACCGCCTGTTCGTGGCTCTCGCCCGCCTTGGGGAAGCAGTAGGGCCGGCGCCAGTGGCCGACCGGCTCCATGTAGGCGCCCTGCGCTTCGTGCCAGCCATGCATCGGCGTACGGCGGATCGGCTGGAACAGCTCGTCCCGCGCCTCTCCCGCGATGGAGCCGAGCGAGATGGGCGTGTAGGGCGGGCGGAAGGTCGTGGTGCCGACCGCCGGGATCGGCGCCCCGAGCGAGCGGGCGAGCGTGGCGAGGCCGTTGATGTTGCTGAGCTTGCCCTGATCGGTGGCCATGCCGAGCGTCGTATAGCGCTTGGTATGCTCGACGCTCTCGTAGCCTTCCTGGGCCGCGAGTTGCACGTCGGAGACCTTCACGTCGTTCTGGTAGTCGAGCCACATCTTCTCGCGCAGCTCGACCTTCGCGCCCTGCGGCATCAGCCAGGTGGCCGAAATCGGACCCTCGTCCACGTCCTCGGCGGTTGCGGAGATGCTGCCACCGACCGCCTGCGCGGCATCGGACAGCACGCCGGATGTGGACATATGTCCGTTAGCGGACCCGGCAATGGACACCATCGCCTGTCCATCGGCACCGGTGGGGGGCCGCGAGGCGTCGGGCCGGAAGAAGAGTTGCTCTTCGTCCCACGTCAGCTTGCCGCCGCAATGCGACCAGAGGTGGACAACGGGGGACCAGCCGCCGGACATGGCGACGCATTCGCAGTCGATCTCTTCCAGCACCGCACCCTCGCCGCCCTGGACGCAGATGCCGACGCTCTCGACCTTCTTGCCGCCCTTCACCTTGGCGATGGCCTTGCCGGCGTGGATGCGGATGCCGAGCGCCTTGGCCTGATCGACGAGCGGGCCGGCCGGGCCGGGCCGCGCGTCGATGATGACGGGCACTTCGAGCCCCGCTTCGCGCAGGGTGATGGCGGTGCGGTAGGCGTCGTCGTTGTTGGTGACGACGACGGTGCGGTCGCCGGGGCTGATCGCCCAGTTCACCACGTAGTCGCGCACGGCGGAGGCCAGCATCACGCCGGGGATGTCGTTGCCCGCGAAGGACAGCGGCCGCTCGATCGCGCCGGTGGCGACAAGGGTCCGCGCCGCGCGAACCCGCCACAGGCGATGGCGCGGCCCTTTGGTGTCGGGAGCATGGTCGGTCAGCCGCTCGTAGCAGGTGACATAGCCATGATCGTAGACCCCGGCGCCCATGCAGCGGGTGCGTAGGGTGACGTTCTCGGCGGCCTCCAGCGTCGCGACGGTCTGCGCGATCCAGTCGTCGGCGGCCATGCCGTCGATCACCGCTCCGTCGACCGGTGCGCGACCGCCCCAGTGGGCAGTCTGCTCGATCAGCAGGATGCGCCGACCCGAGCCGCTGGCGGCGAGCGCGGCCTGAAGGCCGGCGATGCCGCCGCCGACGATCAGCAGATCGACATGGGCGTGGAAATGTTCGTAGGTGTCTGCATCGCGCTCCTTCGGGGCCTGGCCGAGGCCGGCGCTCTTGCGGATGAAGGGCTCGTAGACGTGCTTCCACAGCGGACGCGGGTGGATGAACATCTTGTAGTAGAACCCGGCGGGCAGGAAGCGCGCGAGCTTGGCGTTGATCGCGCCAATGTCGAACTCGAGGCTCGGCCAGTGGTTCTGCGAGGTTGCGGTCAGGCCGTCGAACAGCTCGGTCGTGGTGGCGCGCTGGTTGGGTTCGAACTTGCCGCCCTCGCCGAGATTGACGAGTGCGTTCGGCTCTTCCGCACCGGAGGCGACGACGCCGCGCGGGCGGTGGTACTTGAAAGACCGCCCCATCAGCGTGTGGCCCGCGCCAAGCAGCGCGGAGGCGAGCGTATCGCCGGCATAGCCCCGGTAGTTCTTGCCGTTGAAGGTGAAGTAGCGCGACTGCGCGCGGTCGATCAGGCGACCGCCGGTGGCAAGACGGGTGCTCATGCGAGGTCCCTCCAGGTCCAGCCCGGACGCTTGTCCGAGATCGTTTGCAGCAGGTCGGCCGGCGGCTTCGCAGTCTGCGCCGGATAGGTGCCGAAGACCTCGAGCGTCACGGTGCAGCGCGCGGCGTGGAACCACTTGCCGCAGCCGTAGGCGTGGCGCCAGCGTTCGAAATGAACGCCGCGCGGGTTTTCGCGCATGAAGAGGTACCCCTCGAACGCCTCGTCCGGGGTGTCGGGCCCGACACGGGTGAGGTGCGCCTCGCCCCCCGGTGTCAGCTCCGTCTCGTCGGCATCAATGCCGCAACAGGGACAATGCAGGATCAGCATGGGGCGACCTCCGTGATGGCCGGACGGAAATGGGGGATGCGCGCACGCAAAAGGGCGGGCGCCGTGCGGCACCCGCCCGTCATGAAGCGTCCGAAGGGGACGTTATTGGGTCGTTTCGACTTCCGCGTTGGCGTCGGCGTCAGCATCGGCAGAGGCGCCATCGGTGGCCTCTTCGATTTCGTCGCCAGCTTCCTCGACGGCGTTGCCAGTAGCGTCGGCGGCGTCTTCAGCGCCTTCTTCAACGGCAGCAGCAGCGTCTTCGGTGCCTTCCTCGACGGCGGCGGCAGCATCCTCTGCGCCTTCCTCGACCGAGTCGGCGGCATTGTCGGCAGCGGCAGCGGCGTCTTCGGCGCCGTCTTCGACGGATTCCGCTGCGCTTTCAGCCGTGGCTTCGACATTGACCTCGGTGTCGCCGTCGACCGTTTCGGCCGGCTGGCCGCCCCAGATGTACCAGGCGATGATTGCGACGATGACGACGAGACCACCGACGAGAAGCGCGATGCCGGTGTTACCGCCGCCTTTGGGCGGCTCCCCACCGGTGTTGTTATTGATGTTCGTGTTCGGGTCGGCCATTGGGCGTCCTTCCTGCATGTGTCTTTCCACATAGCAAGCCGGATACCCCCTTCCCGGTTCCTTTTTTCGTGAACGATCGGCATCAGTGCGCGACTCCGGCCGCGACGCTTTCGTCGATGAACCGGCCTTCGCGGAAGCGGGTCATGGAGAAGGCGTCGGCCAACGGCGCGTGGC
The DNA here is from genome assembly GCF_016134045.1 of Pelagovum pacificum. Taxonomy (NCBI): domain Bacteria; kingdom Pseudomonadati; phylum Pseudomonadota; class Alphaproteobacteria; order Rhodobacterales; family Paracoccaceae; genus Pelagovum; species Pelagovum pacificum. The sequence goes on from NZ_CP065915.1 coordinate 2,143,032, forward strand.
CCTTCGCCATCAGCTCCGCCATCGCCCAGCCCGAGCCGGGGATCGCCTTGAAGCCGCCGGTGCCCCAGCCGCAGTTGACGAAGATGCCCTCGACCGGCGTGGCCGAGATAATCGGAGAACGGTCGCCGGTCATGTCGACGATCCCGCCCCACTGGCGCAGCATCTTGAGGCGCGAGACCATCGGGAAGGTCTCGACCAGCGCGCGGACGGTTTCCTCGATATGATGGAAGGACCCGCGCTGCGTGTAGTTGTTGGCGCCGTCGGTGCCGCCACCGATCACCATCTCGCCCTTGTCGGACTGGCTCATGTAGCCGTGCACGGTGTTGGCCATGACGACAACGTCCATGCAGGGCTTGATCGGCTCGGAGACGAGGGCCTGCAGCGTCAGGCTCTCGATCGGCAGGCGGAAGCCGGCCATCTCGGCCAGCACGCCGGAGTGGCCCGCGACCACGAGGCCCAGCCGGTCGCAGTCGATCGGGCCCTTCGAGGTGTCGACGCCGACGACCTTGCCGCCCTCGGAGCGCACGCCGGTGACTTCGCACTTCTGGATGATGTCCATGCCCATCGCGGAGCAGGCCCGCGCGTAGCCCCAAGCCACCGCGTCGTGCCGTGCCGTGCCGCCGCGCGGCTGCCAGAGCGCGCCGAGCACCGGGTAGCGCGGCCCGTCGATGTTCATGATCGGGCAGAGCTCCTTCACCCGCTGGGGCGAGATGAACTCCGTCGCGACGCCCTGCAGCGCGTTGGCGTGGGCGGTGCGCTGGTAGCCGCGGACCTCGTGCTGGGTCTGGGCGAGCATCATCACGCCACGCGGGCTGAACATGACGTTCATGTTCAGGTCCTGGCTCATCGTCTCGTACAGGCTGCGCGACTTCTCGTAGATCGCGGCAGATGGATCCTGCAGGTAGTTCGAGCGGATGATCGTCGTGTTCCGGCCTGTGTTGCCCCCGCCGAGCCAGCCCTTCTCGATCACCGCGACATTGGTGATGCCGTGGTTCTTGCCGAGCCAATAGGCGGTGGCGAGCCCGTGACCGCCGGCCCCGACAATGATGACGTCGTACTTCTTCTTCGGTTCGGGGCTGCGCCAGGCCCGCTCCCAGCCGAGATGGTGGCGGGCGGCTTCCCTGGCGACGGCGAATACGGAGTAGCGTTTCATAGGCGAATCCCCAAACTCCCCGGTGGCGGGTTGGTGTCGTGGATGGACCTGATGCAGGTGCGGCATGCGACTGGCAACGGCACAACCTGACAAGATTGCGACATCGCCTTGCGACACCTCAACGCAAGGGCTTTTCGACGGCAGGGCTGGCGGTTATCTCTCCGTCTCCGAGAGGCCGCTGGAGCCGCGATGCTGTTCTTCCTGATCTGCGCCGTCATGGCGATCGCCGTCACGGCCACGCTGGTGCTGCCGTTGCTGCGCGACCCGCCCGACGACGCGGCGGCGGGATCGGACGATGTGGAACTCTACAAGGCGCAGCTCGCGGAGGTCGATCGCGACATCGCGCGTGGCGTTCTTGCCGAGGAAGAGGGCGAGCGCACGCGGACAGAGATCGCGCGCCGTCTTCTTGCCGCGGACCGCGCCGGCCGACGCCCCGTCTCCGCCGCGCCGTCCGGGATCACGCGCATCGTCGCCGTTGCCACCGCCGTCGTCGTGCTTGGCGGGGGCGCGGTCGTATACGGCATTCTCGGCGCGTTCGACGGCGGCGGCCCCTACCGGGACCTGCCCCGCGCCGCGCGGATCGCCGCCAGCGCCGAGATGCGGGACACCCGCCCCTCGCAGGAGACGTTGCAGCAGCAGGCCCCCGCCTTCGAGATGCCCGAAGTGGATGCCGACTACGCCGCCCTGATCGAGCAGCTTCGTGCGGCCGTGCCGCAGCGCCCGGAAGAGCTTCAGGGGTGGCTGCTCCTGACCCAGCACGAATCCTCGCTCGGCAACTGGGAGGCCGCGCTCGACGCACAGCAGAACGTCATGCGGTTGCGCGGCGATGCGGCGACCGACGAGGACCGGGTGCTGCTGCTCGACCTGATGGTCGCGGCGGCGGACGGCGTCGTCTCCCCCGAGGCGGAACAGCTCGCCACCGAGATGCTCGACGACGATCCCGACGCGATCGCCGCGCGCTATTACATGGGGCTGCTGTATGCGCAGACGGACCGGCCCGACGTGGCCTTCCGGCTTTGGCGTCCGCTGGCCGAGTCCGCGCCGCCCGAGAACCTTCATGCCCGGCTCGCCCGGTCGCAGATCGAACGCGCCGCCTTCCTCGCCGGCGTGAACTACACGCCGCCGGAAGCGCCGCTCGAGATCCCCGAAGAGCAGCGCGAGATGGTCGCCGGCATGGTCGCGAGCCTGGCCAACCGCCTGGCGGAGGACGGCGGCCCGGCAACCGACTGGGCGCGGCTCATCACCTCCTACGGGGTTCTGGGAGAAGAGGACAACGCGCGCGCCGTGCTCGCCGAGGCGCGGGAGGTGTTCGCCGCCAGCCCCGCCGACATGGAGGCGATCGAGGCGGCGGCGCGGGAGGCGGGCATCGAATGATCTGCGACAGTGCCGAAGAGTTCGCAGCAGCCGTTCCGCAGATGGTCGCTCTGATGGGACTCGACTTCGGGACCAAGACGATCGGTGTCGCCGTCTCCGACGGGATGCAATCGGTGGCGAGCCCGCTGCGCACCGTCGCCCGAAAGAAGTTCACCACCGACGCCGAGGCGCTGCTCGCCATCATAGCGGAGCGGCGGATCGGTGGCATCGTTCTTGGCCTGCCGCGCAACATGGACGGTTCGGAAGGGCCGCGCTGCCAGTCGACCCGCGCCTTCGCGCGCAACCTCGAGAAGCTCACCCCCCTGCCCCTCGGCTTCTGGGACGAACGGCTGTCGACCGTCGCTGCGGAGCGCGCGCTGCTGGAGGCCGATACCTCGCGCCGGCGCCGGGGCGAAGTGATCGACCATGTCGCGGCGGGCGTGATCCTGCAGGGGATGCTCGACCGGCTGCGCAACCTGAGGCGGGTGTGACGGACGACACAGCCGATATCTGGGCACGGGACGAGCCGGAAAGCCCCTGCGTGAAGATTTGCCTCGTGCATCCCGACAGCGGGCTCTGCACCGGCTGTTACCGCACGCAGGACGAGATCGCGGCCTGGGGCGCCATGACATCGGCCGAGCGGCGGGCGATCATGCTGCAACTGGCGGCGCGCAAGCCGCTGGTCGCGCGCCGGCGTGGCGGACGTGCGGGTCGGCTCGCGCCGAAGGATGAGCGCTGAGGCTCAGCCGTAGATCGCCGTCCGGATCATGTTCAGCGCCACGAGGATGAGGAACACGCCGAAGACCCGTTTCAGCGGCTTGGGGTTCATCCGGTGGGCGATCTTCGCCCCGACCGGCGCGGTCAGCAACGTCATCGCGATGACCAGCAGGAACGCCGGCAGGTTCACCGCGCCGAGCGTGAAGGGCGGGCGCACCTCGGCGGGGATGTTCACCAGCAGGAAGCCAAGGCCCGACGGCACCGCGATCACCACGCCGAACCCCGCGGCAGTCGCCACGGCCCGGTGGATCGGTACGCCATAAAGCGACATCGTCGGCACCCCGAAGGAGCCACCGCCGATCCCCATCAGCACCGACAGAAAGCCGATCATCGGCGAGAGCACGTAGCGCAGCGGCCCTTTCGGCATCTCCTGCCCCAGCCGCCAGTCATCCCGGCCGAGCGCCATGTAATAGCCCACCACCGTGGCGAGCACGCCAAAGATCACCTGCAGCGTCGCGGTTCTCAGCGAGGAGGCGACCAGCAGTCCGAGGATCGCGCCGACGGCGATGCCCGGCGCCCATGTCTTGAGGATGTCCCACTGAACTGCGCCCTTGCGATTGTGCGACAGAACCGAGCGGGTCGAGGTCACGATGATCGTGGCAAGCGACGTGGCGAGGCAGACCTGCATGAGCTGCGGGCTGTCGTAGCCGAGCGTGGCGAAGGCATAGAAGAAGGCCGGAACCAGCACGATCCCGCCCCCGACACCGAGGAGGCCCGCCAGCACACCGGCGAAGGCCCCGATGAGCAGCAACAGCGCGCCCATGCCGAGCAGGAGGTCGGTCGGTGGAAGTGTTTCAGGCATGTCGGGACTCCGGGGGGCGTTCGATTGACTGTCTCGCCCGAAAACCGAAGGGCCTCAAGCCTTTCCGTCGCCTTCGCCGTCGGACGTGTCGCCGCCGGTTTTGCCCCTGCCCGGTTTGTCGCCGTCGTCCTCGTCGCTGGCTGCGAGGAACGCCGCACCGATCCCGGCGCCGATGGCCACGCCGATCCCGACGCCCATCGCGATGTTGTCCATCGCCGCGCCGATGCCCGCACCGATGGCCACGCCGATCGCGATGCCGACACCCATGTTGAGGCCCGTGTCACTCATGTCTGCACTCCGTTTCGCCGCTCAACCCGGATCGGCGGCGGCGGGGTCCCGCTCAGGCGGCTGCGCGCTCCCGCATCGCGGCGAGCGCGTCGAGAACGACTTCGGTCCCCGCACCGTCGGCGGTGGCCCGCTCCGACAGCATCCGCCGCCAGGCCCGCGCGCCGGGACGTCCGGTGAAGAGGCCGAGCATGTGCCGTGTCACCTGGTGCAGACGCCCGCCGTCGGCGAGGTGCGCTTCGATGTAGGGCAGCATCGCCAGTGCCGCCGCGTCGGGGTCGAGGCCGCCTTCGTCGCCGAACACCCGCGCGTCCGCACCGCAGAGGATCGCGCCGGGGTCATGGTAGGCCGCACGGCCGATCATCACGCCGTCGATGCCCCGCGCCAGCAGTTCTTCCACCTGCGCGAGCTTGGCGATGCCGCCGTTGATCGAGACATGTAGCTCGGGAAAGGCTTGCTTCATGGCGAAGACGAGATCGTAGTCGAGCGGCGGGATATCCCGGTTCTCCTTCGGGGACAGCCCCTGCAACCAGGCCTTGCGGGCGTGGATGGTGACGCGGCGGACACCGGCCCTCGCGACCGCCTCGAGGAAGCGGGGGAGCACCTCTTCGGGCACCTGATCATCGACCCCGATGCGGCACTTCACCGTGACTTCGCGCGGCTGCGCCTCGATCATCGCGCGGCAGCTCTCGGCGACGAGGTCGGGCGAGCGCATCAGCACCGCCCCGAAGGTCCCCGACTGAACCCGGTCTGAGGGACAGCCGCAATTGAGGTTGATCTCGTCGTATCCCGCCTCGTGGCCGAGCCGCGCGGCCGCCGCGAGTTCGGCGGGGTCTGACCCGCCGAGTTGCAACGCGACCGGATGCTCCGCCTCACCGAAGTCGAGCAGATGCAACGCCCCGCCCCGCACCAGCGCCGGCGCGGTCACCATTTCCGTATAGAGCAGCGTCCGCCGCGACAGCAGCCGGTGCAGATGCCGGCAGTGTCGGTCGGTCCAGTCCATCATCGGAGCCACGCTCAGGCGGGCGGCCTCGTGTAGGTTGAATTTTTCCAAATGGTCAGACACTTGACCTCATCTGATTGCACGACCGTTTGATCTCGCCACCTCCCGCGCCCTCCACTTCCGGGAATATGTCCACCAAGGGGGACAATTTCGAGGGCATGGGGGACATTTGACCCCACGACTGGGGGCAAGTGCGGTGCGGGGTCTATAGCCTACACGGCCGGGGTCGTCATCAGGGCGAGCGCAGGCAGGACGCGATGTCCACTTGGGGCTGGCGCGGAATTGTCGGCGTGACAGCAGGCACCTGCCGACCCGGGTCTCAACCCGGATCGGCACAGGATGTCAGCCAAGCTACCACGTGATCAGGGGTGTCTTGCCGACGAAGGCATCGCTCTCGATCTGATCGACGACGAAGTCGACGACCTCACTTCGCGCGATGGTCCCTCCATGGTCGCAATGGCGACGCCGGGTAATTGCGCGTGATCCAGCCCGGTCGAGCCTTCAGAGCCGCCCTTCCGCGACAAGCGCGCGCGTGCGCTTCAGCGTCGACAGCAGAGCTGCCTTGTAGCCTGTCTCGCTGTCGAACTGTGCCTGTTCTGCCTGTTCCTCGGCGCCGCCGGGCTGCGCGTCGCGCAGGCCGAGGTAGCAGTAGAACCGCAACTGCAGCGCTCCGTCCTCGTCTTCGACGATCTCGTTGATGATGGCGCCCTCGCGGGGGCCGGTGGCCTGGAAGAAGGTGACCTTGTGCCCGGACTCCAGCGTGATGATCTCGCGCAGGTCCTTTCCGCCGATGGTGGCGTCGCGGACGAAGTGGGTCGGGGTCTCTTCGGTCACGTCGCACCGCGTGCAGAGACCGGGGGGCAGGAACTCGCGTGCGTCGCGGGCCTTGAGCTCGAGCCCTGCCCAGACCTGGTCGCGGGTCAGTCGGGTTTCGCCGGCGGGGTTCACCGGCACGGTGGCGGTCGAATAGATCATGATATGGGTCCTTTGATGCGGCGGGGCGTCACGCCCCTGTGGAGGTTTGGAAGAGAGGTCAGCCCAGGATCTGGGCGACGTAGTCGCGATAGGTGCGCAGGGCACGGCCGAGCATGGCTTCAAGCCGTTCCACGTCACCGGCCGCGGGCACCATGCCATCGGTCACGAAGCGTTCGGCCATCAGTCGCATGTCGAGCGCCATCCAAGACGGCATGAACTGCCGCAGCGTCTGCTCGAACCCGGCCGTGTCCTCACCGGGATAGGCGATCTCGCGGCCCAGCACGTCGGACCAGATCGCGGCGGCGGCGGGACCGGTCAGCGTGTCGGGACCGACGAGGTTGATCCGGGTTGTCGGTAGCGGCGTGGCGGCCTCTTCGCGGCGCACCAGCTCAATCGCCGCGATCTCGCCGATGTCGCGGGCATCGATCATGGCGATCCCTTTGGTACCAAGCGGCATCGGGTAGATGCCGTAGCCCGTAATCGCGTCCTTGATCGTGATCTCGTTGTCCATGAAGTAGGCCGGGCGCAGGATGGTGGCGTTCAGGCCCATCTGCTCGATCATGCGCTCCACCCCGAACTTGCCGGCGAAGTGCGGCACGTTCACGTAGAGGTTGCTGTGAATGACCGAGAGGTAGACGAACCGCTCGATCCCCGCCTCGCGCGCCGTGGCGAGGGTCACGAGGGCCTGCGTATATTCGTCGGCCACGACCCCGTTCAGCAGGAAGAGCGTCGAGACGCCCGACATCGCGGCGCGCAGCGCATCGACGTCGAGAAGGTCGCCCTGGGCGATCTCGACGCCTTCGGGAAAGTTCGCCTTTGCCGTGTCACGGACCAGCGCGCGCACCTCGGCGCCGCGCTGGACCAGCTGCTCGACGACGTTGCGGCCGACGTTTCCGGTGGCGCCTGTAACAAGGATGGTCATGGGAAGCTCCTGTCTGGTTGGGTGTTTCGTCGTTTCGATGCTTGGAATTTATTGATCCACGGAGTTGCGAACAGACGCGCAATCTGGACGCGGCGTTCCACTGGTGGAACACTCAGAACTGATGTGACTGATTCCGGAACCCTGACTGATGGACCTGCTCGCCCTTGCCGACTTCACCCTTGTCGCCCGCCACGAGGGCTTCGGCCGGGCAGCGCGGGCAGCCACGCGGCCCAAGGCCACGCTGTCGCGCCGGGTGGCCGAGCTCGAGGCCGCGCTCGACCTGCGCCTGTTCGAACGCGGCGGTCGGTCGCTTAAGCTGACCGAGGAAGGCCGTGCGCTTTACGCGCGGACCAGCCGGTTGCTTCTGGAGATGGAAGAGGCGACCGCAGCCGTCGCGTCAGGCGGCGAAAAGCCCCGCGGCCGGCTGCGCATCAGCGCGCCACTGCTGTTCTCGCAGACCGCGGTGGGCAAGATCGCCGCCGACTTCGCGCTGGCCTATCCCGAGGTGCGGCTCGAGGTGACGACCGAGGATCGCGCCGTGGATATGTTCGAGGAAGGGATCGACCTCGTGATCCGGGTAAACCCCGCTCCGGACGAAAGCCTCGTCGGACGCGCATTCCTTCACGATCGGCTCGTCGTCGTGGCGCGGCCCGATCTGCCGCGACCCACTGGAAATACTCCGGTGCCGGCGGTCGTGAGGTCGACCGCGGACCGGGCCGGCTGGACACTGAAGACGCCCGACGGCCCCGTGACGATGAAGATCGATCCGGTTCTCGGCCTGTCGTCGTTGATCATGGTCCGCGATGCCGTTCTGGCGGGAGTCGGCGCTGCACGGTTGCCTGTCTCGCTCGTCAGTCATGACATCGCCAGCGGCAGGCTGGTCTCTTGGGGTGACGTCGATGCGCCCGACATCGCGCTATGGGCGCTCTATCCGTCCCGCAGGTTGCTCAGCGCCAGGGTGTCGGCGTTCCTCGACATGCTGAAACACGCATTTCCCCAAGGCACGCCCGAGGAGCTCGCGGCCTATGTCGGTCGGTAGGCTCGTGGCAAGTTAAGGTCCCGCCGGCCACATGTGCAGCCGGCGGGACATGCCGGCTCATCTGGCCCGGTTGTCATCCGGTATGACGAAGGTCTCGTCGGCACGGTAATAGCCGCCGTCCTGGACCTCTTCGATCAGGACCATGGTGTGCGGGCGTGCGGCTTCGGAAAAGTACTCGACCAGCATGTCCGTCACGCGGTGGCCGATCTCGGCCTTCTGGGCCGGCGTGAGTCCGGCTTCGGGTGTCTTGATGTTCACGAATGGCATGGAGTGCGGTCCTTTCAGTGTGCGCGAGTGTTCAGGAAAAAGGTTTGGTATCGGTCGTCAGACGACGCCGCCGTTGGCGCGGATGACCTGTCCGCTGATCCAGGCCGCCTCTTCTCCGGCGAGGAAGCGGACGACGAGGGCGATGTCCGTCGGCGTGCCCAGTCGGCCGAAGGGGTTCATCTTCTCGATCTGCTCGACCAGAGCATCGCTCTTGCCGGCCAGGAAGAAGTCGGTGCCGACCGGGCCGGGTGCGACGGCGTTGACCGTGACCCCCTTCGGTCCGAGCTCCTTGGCGAGCACGTGGGTCAGTGCCTCGATCCCCGCCTTGGTCGCGGCGTAGATGCCGTAGCCCGGCTGGTAGAGACCGACGACAGACGAAGAGAGGCTGACGATCCGCCCGCCCTTCCCGATCCGGTTCGCCGCCTCGCGCATCAGCCGGATCGGGGCGGCAAGGTTCAGGGCGACTTGTGCGTCGATCTGTGCCTCCTCCACCTCGGCGATCGGGGCCAGTTTCATCGTCCCGGCATTGTTGACGAGGATGTCGACATGCCCGAACGCCGTTTCGGCCGCGTCGAAGAGGCGCTTGGCCGCCGTCGGGTCCGCGAGGTCGGCTTGTATCGCCACGGCACGCCCGTCCTGCGCGGTGATGTCAGCGACCACGGCCTCGGCTGCGTCGGGACTGCTGGCGTAATTGACTGCGACGGCGATCCCGTCGGCCGCGAGCTGGCGTGCGATCTCGGCCCCGATGCCGCGCGAGGCGCCCGTGACGATGGCGGTTCTGATCTGCTGGGTCATGGCTGGTTTCCTTCTGTGACCAGCGACAGCTAGGCGGGCGCTTGCAACGGAACAATGCCGCGAGATTTGACATCATAATTCATCTCTGACTAACAAAGTGGATGGACCGGCTGGATCGACTTGAGCTCTTCACCCGTATCGTCGAGGCCGGCAGCTTCGCGCGGGCCGCGCGCGACCTGAACGTCGCGCGTTCCACCGCGACCAACGCCATCAACCTTCTGGAGCGGGAAACCGGGGTGCGCCTGCTCGCCCGCACGACGCGGCACGTGGCCCCCACGCCGGAGGGAGAGGCGTTCTACATCAAGGCCCGCGACATCCTCGCCGAGGTCGAGGAGACGTTCGGTGCCTTCGGCTCGGCCAGCCCCACGGGCCACCTGCGCATCGACGCCTCCGGTTTGCTGACCCGGACCTTCCTGGTCCCGCATTTACCCGCGTTCCTGGAAGAGTATCCCGGGCTCACGATTGCCTTCTCGCAGAGCGACCGTTTCTCCAACATCGTGCAGGATGGGGTGGATTGCGCCCTGCGCGTGGGTGAGCTCGACGACAGCAGCCTCAGGCGCAGACGGCTGGGAGAGTTGCCCGAGATCACCTGCGCCAGCCCCGACTACCTCGCGCGCCACGGCACGCCCCGCGACGTCGATGCCCTGGCGGGACACCGGATGGTGGGCTTCCTGTCGTCACGCACCGGCGACGTGATGCCGCTGGAATTCGTCCACCAGGGAACAGTGCACCGTCGCCACATCGAGTGCGTCGTCTCGACGGACAACTCCGACACGGCGGCGGAACTTGCGCGTCAGGGTCTGGGGCTTATCCAGGCCCCGCAATACCGCTTCGCGGCAGACCTCGCCTCCGGCGCGTTGGTCGAAGTGCTCGGCGATTGCCGCCCTGAACCGATGCCGCTCAACGCGATACATTCCGCCGATAGACGCGTCTCGCTCAGGTTGAAGGTGTTCCTCGACTGGGTCAGCGCGCTGTTCGCCGAAAGCCGGGTGCAGATCGACTGACTGGCAGCGGTCAGGGGGCAGCGTCCGTCGTCGTAGACGGTCAATTGGCAATCCGGGACAGGAGCCGTAGAAGACCCGGACACCCCTCCGGTCAGAGCTTATTCCAATGACAGACGATCTCCGCAAATGGCGGGCCGCACTCTTCGTGTTCTTCTTCATCCCGGGGATCACGATTTCCAGCTGGGTCACCCGGACACCGGCCATCCGGGACGGGATCGAGGCTTCGCTGGCCCAGATGGGGCTCGTACTTCTGGGGCTGTCGGCGGGGTCGATGTCGGGGCTGTTGATGGCAGGGGCGGCCGTCGGACGGTTCGGCACGCGCAGGATCACCTTCATCGGGATGTGGCTGATCATCGTCGGCATGTTCGTCCTCGCTTCGGGGGTCGCGATCGGACTGGCCCCGCTCGTCGCGCTCGGCCTGGCGTTGTTCGGGTTCGGCATGGGCGGCTGCGAGATCGCGATCAACGTGGACGGGGCGAAGGTCGAGCAGGCCTCGGGCCGCACCCTGATGCATGCGCTGCACGGCTGCTTCAGCCTCGGCACGGTAGTCGGGGCGCTGTTCGGCTTCGGGATGGCAGCCCTCCAGGTGCCGGTCGTCTGGCATCTTTGCCTGGTCACCGCTCTCTCCATCGCGCCGATCGTCGTTTGCATGCGCTGGATCCCGGAGGGCACGGGGCTGACGCGCACGACCGGGACCGACGAGGACCGTTCCGTTGCCGACGACACCTACTGGAAGGACCTCCAGGTCTATCTGATCGGGATCGTCGTCCTCGCCGTGGCCCTTGCCGAAGGCGCCGCGAACGACTGGCTTCCCATCCTCATGGTCGACGAGCACGGCTTCTCGCCCGCCATCGGTGGGCTGGTGTTCGTCGGCTTCGCGTCGGCGATGACCGTCGGCCGGTTCTCGGGCGGCTATTTCCTGGAGCGGTTCGGACCCGCGGCCGTCATCCGGGGCAGCGCCGTCCTGTGCGGGCTGGGGCTGGCCGCAGTGATCTTTGCACCCGTTCCCGAACTGGCCGCCGTCTCGGTTGTCCTGTGGGGGCTGGGCACCTCTCTTGGCTTCCCCGTGGCCATCTCCGCCGCCGGTGCATCGGGAGGCAACACGACCGGTCGGGTCCGTGTCGTGACCTTCTGCGGCTACATCGCGTTTCTCGTGGGACCACCGTTCCTGGGTCTGCTGGGCGAGCTTTACGGGCTGCGGTCCGCCATGCTGGTCGTCTTCGGGCTCATCGTGATGGCAGGGATCGTCGCCCCTGCCCTGCGCCCTCGTCGCCTGTCGGCCGTCGCCTAGGCTGGCTTGAAGGACCGCGGCCGCCGGAAGTGGCTGTCAAAATCAGACGCATGGTCGGTCCCACGGCGATGCTACAGGGTCTGGGCGCCGGGCGGTGGATCTTTGTGGACCTTGCGAAGCAGCCAGAGCGCGTAGAGCAGGTTCGGCAGGACGAGCAGGAGAGGCATCAAGGTCGCGGCGACGCCTCCGACGGACGCGGTTTCGGAGGCCTGCGTCGCCTCGTCTGAGGTGAGGGCGCCGGCGACGACGAGGAACGTCGCCGTGTCCCAAAGCGCATGGTAGACGATCGCGACCCAGATCGAGCCGGTTCGCAGAAGGATCGCGACGAACAGGATGCCGGAGCATCCGGCCAACACGGCCTGTGCCATGGCATTGCCGAACGACCCGGTGATGAAGCCGTTCAGAACGTGAACCGCACCGAACAGGACGGAGGTCACAAGGATCGCCGGCCAGACCGACATCCGTCCCCAGAGCGTCCGGAAAAGGACACCGCGGAACATCGTCTCTTCGGAGAAACCGACGACCAGCGTGTTCACCAGGATGAAGAGGATCGCGGAGATCGGCGGAAGCCCGGCTGCCGCGGCCAACAGCAACAGCAGACCAACCATCAGGAGCGGCAACCAGAGCAGCCTGAGCGTGCCCGGTGCCGGCGAGCGGAAGCCGAGGTCGTGCCAGCCCTGCCAGCGGATCATCGCGACGAGAAAGATGCAGGCCGCGACGAGCTGCCAGGAGATGCCGCTCGTCACGAGCTCGTCGAGCGACTCCTCGCCGGGGTGAAAGAGCCAGGCGCCTAGGAAGGTGATCGCCATCCAGCCGGCGAGGGTCGCGAGCGTCCAGCCAAGGCGATGGGTCGAAGGCGCGTCGGCGCGGGTCATCTCGGCCTCCTGATGTTCTGTGCGAGCCCTCAATAGGGCAACGCGTGCATCGTGCCGTCGGGCAGCATCACGGGAAGGCGTTCGCCCTCGACGCAGGACGTATCGAGGTCGCCCTCCGGATCCGCGATGAACGCGGCCGAGATGTCGCGGGCGCACTGGCTGAAGAGGATCGTGCCGTGGCCGGATTCGGGAACCATCACGTTGGTGGCGTTCGAGAAGGTCTCGATCGCGCGTTCGCCCCAGACTGGCGCGGTGTTGCTGTCGACCTCGCCGTTCATCGCCAGGACCGGCACGTCGGTCTCAGCCTGAAGGGGCCAGTTGTCCCGCGGCTGAGGCTCGAACGCCGGGCAGGCGTCCCAAAAGAAGCCGTAGCCGCCCAGCAGCTCCTGCTGCATGTTCGGGCCCCAGCGTCCGTCCGCGGCCATCGTCTCGGCGAAGGTCTCGCGGGTGTTGCGCCCGCCGACGAAATCCTCCTGGCAGGCGTAGAGGAAGAGCTGGAAGCTGCCTTCGAGGTTGGCCATCGTGCCGGCATTGTCGACCTCGACAAGCTGGAACACCCGGTCGACGTCGCCGGGCGCCAGTTGACGCGCGAGGCTGGTCAGGTCTTCCGCGACATCGCCGTCGAAGTGTTCCGCTATAAGGGACGTCAACGCCGGTACGGAGGGCTCGACGAACCGCAGGTCCAGGTAGTCGCGCCCCGCCGCGATCCGGTCGGTCGCGTCGGGCATGGCGGTGATGGCCGCCGCCAGCCGGTCGTCGAAGATCTCGGCCAGTCCGGCGTTGATGGCATCGGAGTCCCGCTCCGCCTCGAGCGCCTGCGCGGCGGCGGTGACCGTCTCGCTCGCAAGGCGGACGTGTTCGGCCGCGGAGAGCATCGCCTCGACCTGCGCCATCTCGGCCTGCCCCAGTCCCGCGGCGGCGGCCTGCGCGCGAACCGAGGCAGCGTCGGTCTTCGGGATCAGCGTCCCGGCTCGGGCCTGGTCGAAGAGCGTCGTGTCGCCCTGTTCGAGCTGCGTGACCATGAGCGGAATGTAGGGCGTCAGCCCCCGGAGCGGCCCGTAGGGATCATTGCGTCCCTCGAAGAGATCGAGGATCGCCCCGTAGTCGATGTCGCCGCTCGCCGTCTCGATCGGTGTCTCCGCCAGGGTATCGAGCAGCGCGAAGGTGCGGGCCACGATATCGGGATAGGCCTCGGCACAGACCGGGTCGCGCTCGCAGGGCGACAGGCTCACGCTGATGGGCGAGGCGTGCGATTCCCAGAAACTGGAATAAATCTCCATCCAGGGCGGCGCGTTCCCGTCGATGACGACGGACCGCAACCCCGGCGGATCCTGACGCAGGATCTCCATAGCGAGCTTCGTCCCGTAGGAGCCGCCGTAGAGGTTGTACGTGTCGTAGCCGAGGGCGGCCAACACCGCCGGCACGTCGCGAGCGTTCTGGTAGGTGTTGATCTTGGTGTAGTCGATTCCTCGCGCGTCGAGCTCCTCGAGGCAGGCGGTCAGGAACTCGCCCGGCAGCGGGCCCGTGCCCGTCCCCGACACGAGCGCGACGACGTCCTCGAGGTCAGTGGCGAGCGTGCCGTAGCAGTCCATCTCGGGCGCGCTCGAATCCACGCCGCGTTCGTCGATGGTGACGATGTCGCGACGCTCCCGCAGGAAGTCGAAGATCCGGCCGCCTGCGATGGTCTTGGTCGCAATGCCGTCGCCCGGGCCGCCGTGGAGGTACATGACCGGGTCGGGCTCCGGCGAGAGCGAGCGTGCCTTGTAGAGATCGAACCGGATCGTGAAGGTGTCGTCCCCCGGCGCGTCGTGATCGACGGGCACGTCCACGGTGCCGCAGATGACCGTCTCGCCCTCGATCTCGTTGGGCACGACGGGCCGGTTGCACGGCACGATCTCGACCGGGTAGGCGCTGTCGAAGCCACCGTCGCGCAGACCTGCGAAGGCGGATGGATCGGGCTCGCCGGACAGCGCCGCGATCAGGGCCAGGATTTGTTCAGGGGTCATGTCTGGTGTCTCTTTCGCGTGGGCCGGGGTCGCGGCGCGGGGTCATTCCGCGCCGCCGCAAGGTCATTGGGTCAACTGGTGCATCGTGCCGTCGGGCAGCATTACCGGCGCCCGCTCTCCGGGGATGCAGGCGGTGTCCACCTCCTCCTCCGGGTTGTCGAGGAAGGCGACGGCGATGTCGCGGGCGCACTGGCTGTAGCGCATCGTGCCGTGGGCGGATTCGGGGACGATCACCACCTGCGCGTTGGAGAAGTCCTCGACCGCCATGATCCCCCAGCTGGCTGCCGTGTTGATGTCGAGTTCACCGTTCATGGACAGGACGGGGAGGTCCGTCGACACGGGCACCGTCCAGTTCTCGCGCGGGTGCTTTTCGAACAGGGCGCAGTGGTCGATGAAGGTCTCGCCGTAGTAATCGACGAACACGCTCCGCATGTTCGGCCCCCAGGAGCCGTCCTCTTCCATCAGTTCGGCCATCCGCTCGCGGGAGTTGAACCCGTCCGAGAAATCCTCCTGGCAGGCATAGACGAAGGTCTGGAACTGGTATTCCAGCGTGTCGTAGGCGGCGCGGTTGTCGGCCTCGACCAGCTCGAACACACGATCGACCCCCTCCGGCGACAATTGCCGCGCCATGGCGGCGAGCTCGGTCGCCGCGTCCGTCGGCAGGTGCGTTTCGACGAGGGTGACCAGCAGGTCTGTCGAGGGCTCCTCGAACCGCAGGTTCAGGTAGGCCTGGCCCGCCTCGATCCGCGCCTCCTGGGTGTCGAGCGCGGCAACGGCAGCGCCGAGGCGATCGTCGAAGATCTCGGCCAGGTCGGCGCCGCGGCTGTCGCCGTCGCGCGCGCTTTCGAGGGCGCGGGCTGCTGTCTCGACCGTGTCTTCGGCCAGGTTGATATGCTCGGCGGCGGCAAGCATGGCATCGACCTGCGCCATCTCGGCGGCGCTCAGGCCCGCGGCGGCGGCGCTGGAGCGGATCGCCTCGGGCGTGTCGGTCTCAGGCGGAAGCTGCCCGGCAATGATCTGTTCGATGATCTCCGTCTCGCCGTTCTCGAGCTGGCTCACCATCAGCGGCAGCCATGGGGTCAGCCCGTAGAACTCGCCGCCGTACGTGCCGCGCTGGTCGATCACGGCATAGGCGTCGAAGAAGGTGACCTCCTCACCGGTAGAGGTTTGGATTGGCTCATCGTAAAGCGTCTCGAACAGCTGGAAGGTCCGGTCGACGATGTCGGGGTAGGCCTCGGCGCAGACCGGATCGGCCTCGCAAGGCCCGAAGGAATACCTGATCGCATCCGAATGGGCCTGCCAGAACATCGAATAGAGCGGCAGCCAGGGCGGCGCGTTGCCGTCGATGACGGCGGACCGGATGCCGGGCGGGTTCTGGCGCAGCACCTCCTGCGTCAGCTTGGTGCCGTAGGAGGCGCCGTAGATGTTGTAGGTGTCGTAGCCGAGCGCCGACATGACGGCGGGCACGTCCATAGCGTTCTGCTCGGTATTGATGAGCGAGATGTCGATGCCGCGTTCGTCCAGTTCGGCCAGGCAGCCTTCGACGAAGGCGTCTTCCCACTGCGGCGGAGTTGCGCCGGACTGCATGTCGAGCACCGTCTGAAGCTGCGCGCTGAAGGTGTCGTAGCAGTCCATCTCGGGCGCGCTGTTGTCCACGCCGCGCTCGTCGATGGCGATGATGTCCCGGCGCCCGCGCAGGTGCTGGAAGAGCTCGATCGTACGGCCGAGGGACCGGACGGCGCCGTCCCCCGGGCCGCCGTGCAGATAGATCACCGGGTCCGGCGCGGGCGAGAGCGACTCCGCCTTGTATAGGTTGAACGCGATGGTGATCGTCCTGCCCTCGGGGTCACGGTGATCGTAGGGCACGGTGACAGTGCCGCAGATCACGGTCTCGCCCTCGATCTCGTCGGGGACGACCGGGCGGGGGCAGTCGATGATCGCCACCGGGTAGTCCGGATCGGCCCCGCCGTTGCGAAGCTGCTCGAATGCCGCGGGGTCCGGCTCGCCGGAAAGCGAGGCGATGAGGGCCAGGATCTGTTCAGGGGTCATGCCATCTCCAGTGCTTTGTCCGGCGAGTGCCGATGCGGGCGGCCCGACGGCCGCCCTTTCGATCCTAGAATACGAGCGTGCCGCTTCCTATACCGAGACCACCGAAGGTTGCGCGGTCCGGGCTTCCGTCGGCCGCATAGATGAGGGTCGCGTTCCCGCTTCCGTCCCCCGTGCATCTGACCGGCGCCACTTCGGTCCCACCGGGCACCACCCGATTGTAGCTCGCCGTGCAGGTCTGGCCTGCGGTCGTGAAGCTGAGAGCGAAGCCCCCGTCGCCTCGGGGGAGGATCGTCCCGCTGGCCGATCCGCCGGAACTGTTGGTGGTGACGGCGTTCTGCGTCCCCTCCACGCAACCGGCAAGTGCGGCGAGCAACACCATCAAGGCGGCTGATGATCTCAAGGTCATGGGTCTCTCCTGGTTTCGGGGATGAGGGGCACTAAGAGGGATCGTCTGTCTTACTCGCCGTCCGGGTCGTCGCTGGCGGGCGTGGGCGGGATGTAGAATGTCGGCTTGAGCGCCTCGGTGCAGGCGGCGTTCACCGGTGCATCCGGCGCTTCGATGAAGGATTCCGCCACGTCCTTCGCGCATTGCGAGAACTGGATGGTTGCGTGGCCCGCCTCGGGGAACAGCACAGCCTGCCCGTTCGGCAAGGTGGACGTGACCGTTTCGGCGGCCGTCGAGTTGGTCTGTGTGTCCTTCGTTCCGGACATCGCAAGCACCGGAAGTTCCGTTGTGATCGGCTCGTGGAACCCCTCGCGAGGCTGCGGCTCGAAGAGCCCGCAGAACTCGTAGAGCGGAAGGTTCTCCTCGCGCGTCGGCGCGTCGATGACGGGGAAACGGTAGGTTGTTGCGACCTCGTCGTAGCCCTCGACCGAATTGAACGGGAAATCCTCCTGACAGGCGATGATCCCGAGGGTGACCATTATCCGGGCCTGCGAGGTGATCCGCGCCGCGTCGATCTTCGCGCGGTCGTAAAAGGCGATCACGTCTTCTTCGGTCATCGCGGCGACGAGCGCCATCAGCCGGGGAAGTTCGGTTTCCGGAAAGTACTGGCTGACGAGGAGGCTGATCGCGTCCTTGTCGGGCTCCTGCCCGATCAACGCGGCGTAGCCGGAGAGGAGCCTCAGCACCTCGGCCTCTTCCATGCCCTTCACGACCTCGGACAAGGCCTCGTCCAGCAGGATCTCGGTGTCGGCGGCGCCAGAGGGAGAGATGTCGTCTGACAGCGTCGTGAGGAGCTTGCCTGCCGTCGCCACCTGGCTGCGCATCTGTTCGGCCTGCATCAACAGCACCTCGGCGATGACCGCGTCGGTGTCGCTGAGCGCATCGCTGATCTGGGCCATGATGGCAGGGACCGAGTTGTCCGGCGTGAAGCCGCCGGTCAGCAGCATGGTCAACGTGGTCGTCTCGCCTGCAGCCAGTTCATGAAGGATCGCCGGCATGTAGGTCGTGAACGGTCCGGCGGTCTTGTTGCTCATATCGAGCAGGCCGGTAATGATGTCCGGCCCTGCCGGTTCGCCCAGGATCATCAGCTCGCCCGAGGCGAGCACCTCGCCCGCTGTCGCGATGTCGCCCTCGAGGTCGGGGAAGGCCTCGGCGCATGCCGCGTCCTCGGCACAGAAATCCACGATCCAGCCAAGCGCTTCGTCCACGGGGACGGCGTTGGTGTCGTAGGCCGGATTGTCGACCATGCTGATGCTGTCGATGACCACCGCGCGCAGGCCCCGTGGCGCGCTCCGGGCCAGTTCCATCGCCAGCTTGGTGCCGTAGGAAATGCCGAAGGCGTTGTAGGTCGGATAGCCCAGCGTATCCATGATCGCGCGGACGTCCTGGGCGCTCTGCGTCGTGTTGTAGAGCGGCAGGTCGACCCCGCTGTCGTAGATCTCGCCCACGCATTTCGCCATCGGCTGGTCAGCGTCGAACATCGTCTCTTCATCGGGGCGGGCGAAGTCCATGAAGTCCGTCGCCAGCTCGGTATAGCAGGCAATGGTCCGGTCCGAGATACCGGCGCCGCGCTGGTCGAAGATCACGATGTCCCGGCGGTCACGCAGGAAATCGAAGATCGAGGCGTTGAACGGGATCTCCTGCACGGTGAAACCGCCGGGCCCCCCATGCAGGTAGATCACCGGATCCGGCGCAGGGGCCTGCGACCGCGACTTCAACACCGCGAAGGCCAGCGGGATGGTCTCGCCCCCCTCCGCGCCGTGGTCCTCGGGCACCGAGATGCGGCCGCAGATCACGGTCTGCCCCTCCACTTCCAAAGGGCCGAGGGGGCGCGGGCAGGCTTCCACCGTGAGCGGATACCGCTCGTCGAAGCCGCCGTCGCGGAGGGCGTCGAGGTCAGGGTCGGACGCCCCGGTCACCAGGGAGATGAGTACCGCAACGAGCTGGTCGGGGGTCATGTGAGGGGTCCTTGATCGGAGACTTGGAGGATTCAGTCAGTCGGCGGGTTCGAAAAAAGTCTCGGTCGGACTTCGAAAGTGCCCGGGAAATCGGGATCCGTCGAGCATTTCCGCTGGCTCGGAAACCGCCCGTGCTGGTGGCGGGACGCGGCAGTGAGAAAGCGCATCCTCCGTCCCAGCTGGGACCGCGAGGGCCCGTCGAGGCATTTTCGGCGTTGCCGTGGGTCGTTAGCGGTGAGCCCCTGGCGCAGACGCAACGCGACGCGACCAGTGTCATGGCAGCGCGCGAGTCCGTCAGTTCCGTGTCGCAGGTCCTTGCGATCCCGGACCGGATCATGTCGGTCCTCCGCGAGCTTCATCCCGAGACCTCGCAGGCCACCGCATCGCCGTATGGGTCGACCAGCTCCGCACCGTCCGGCCCGACAACGAAGCTGCCCATCGGCTGCAGATAAAAGGTTCCCGGGGCTTCGGGACCCGCTGCTCCTCCGACACCGACCCGATCCCCCTGCTCTACCCGCATCGCGGTTAGCTGAGTTTCGAAGAGTGTGACTGTCAGCGCTGACCCGTCGGCGCAGCTGTACTCCGTGACATTGCTCGCCGGCTCGAGAAGGAACTCGGCCACCAGCTGGGCCTCGCGGAAGAGATATTCGCGGCGCACGCATCCCGCGACGTCGGTTTCCTTCCAGCATTCGTCGCGCCCCGAGATCCAGCCGCGCTGATAGGCGCGCAAGGTGCGCACCGTCTCCTCCGCGTCGGTATCGAGCCCCTCGGCGACCGCGACGGCCGCAGCGAACCGGTCGGCCATCCGCCGGTCGAGCGCCGCGAGATCTGGTTCGGCGCAGATCAGCTGCTCGACGCTGCCCTCCGCTTCGGCACAATCGAAAGCGGGTCCCTCCTCTGCATGGGCCACGAGGGGGGCAAGGCAAACGGCGACAGCGATCGTCATGCGCCGGAGCGTCTTGGCATCGGTAATGTCGCTCTGAAGTCCCGCTGGTGGCGTTCCTCCCATGACCCCGCCAGCCGGCTGGCGTACTGGTCTACCTGGCATTCTGCCTCCCGTTGCGGATGGACCTGGAACCGGCGTGTCGTCGGTTCGCCCCGTACGAGTTTCATTGGAGACCGGCCCATCAGCAATCCGCGGTGCGACGACACATTGTCCGATATGCGACAGACTTTCCCCTTTGCGCTTGAAACGACGTGGGCGTCCGTGTCCACTCAAAGTTGAACTGACAGTCACTTGGTCCCCCGATCCGGATCCCATGCTCGACGACATCCCCCAGACGAGCCGGTCGACGTTCGACACATCTTCCGCCCCACCGGGCCTGTTCGCCCGGACAGAGGATTTCCGCTTCTTCGCGCGGACCGGTCATCTGACCCACCGGACCCTGGATTTCGGCCCGTCTCGTCTGCGCATCGTGGCGGTGAACTCCACGGGCCACGAGGCCCGGTTCTTCGAGGACAGCAGGACGGCCATAACCCTCCCGGTGAGCGGTCATTCGGAGGTCGAGGCTGACGGGCACACCTTCCGGACGATTGCCGGGGACGCCTTCATCATCGGCCCATCCGAGCGCCGCAGCCGCCTCATGCCGGGAAAGCGCTGCCGCACCTACCAGAGCTACACGATCATCGGCCCGTCAAATGCCGCGTATGACTGGCCCAACCGATCGGTCTCCGCCCTGATCCGGGGAAACGGCTGCACGCGACAGATGTCCCATCTTCTCTGCTTCCTGATGGAACTCGTCGACCAACCCGGTCCCCTCCACGGCCGGCAAACCGCGCTGGCCGCGGCCCTGCTGAGCGACCTCTGGGACATGCTCATCACTGCGGCGTTCTCTGAGCCACCGCACGGGTCTTGCGCGAGCGGTCCCGGCCGGATCGTCAGCGAGGCTCACGATATCATGCGTGCCAACCTGTCGGAGCCCATGACGATCCAGTCGATCGCCGACCTGGCGGGGGTCACTCCAAGGACATTGCAACGCGCCTTCCTTCAACGGCTCGGCGAGACACCACGTGCGCATCTGTCGAAACTGCGCCTTGCGACTATGAACGCCACCCTGAAGGCCGGTAACCCCGGCACGACTGTGACGTCGGCAGCACTGGATGCCGGCCTCGTGCATCTGGGACGATGCAGCGCCCTTTACCGGGAACAGTTCGGAGAGCTGCCATCGGAGACGCTCTGCCGTTCGAGGCGTGACCTCGGTTGAGGAACGAATTGCTTCATCGGAAGGTCGTGAAAGATCACGCCAACCGGACGGCGCCCTGACGGTCCGGTTCGAAGCCTCGGGGCATCGGTAAATGGCTTGGCATCTCTTTGTGTGAGACGATCAGATCTAGGTTCTGGAGCCTGCTGCTCTCAGGGACGTGGTCCAGTGCTACCGGCGTTCGGATTTCCATCGCGGACCTGATGGGGCGGCTGCTGACGCGGTTTCGGTTCGCGGATTTGACCTTCCGGGCAATCGGAAATGAGCCGGGTGACCAGCTCTTCACCAGCGCTCACATCAGATGTTCGACCTCCGGCGCGGCTACGAAGCGCCATTTGCGCAAGGGGCCGGCCATCACGTTGAGGTAGTACATCTCGAACCCGTGCGGGGCGCCGCAGGGGTGGTGACCGCGGGGGACGCAGACGACGTCGCCGTCGTGGACGGCCATCGTCTCGTTCAGTTGCAGATCGTCGGTGTAGACGCGCTGGATGCCGAAGCCGGTCGCGGGGTTGAGGCGGTGGTAATAGGTTTCCTCGAGGTAGGTGATCCGGGGGAAATCGTCCTCGTCGTGGCGGTGGCTCGGGTAGGAGGACCAGTGGCCGGCGGGGGTGAAGACCTCCGTCACCAGCAGGCTGTCGCAATAATCCTCGTTCTCCATCGCGATGTTGTTGATGTGGCGCGTGTTGGTGCCTTCCCCGCGCGGGGTAAGCGTGATGCCGTCGGGGCCGATACGCCGCGCCGCATGGCCGCCCTTGCCAGGGGCGGAGCAGACCGCGACGACGCAGTCGGTCGTCGCTTCGAGCGACCAGTCAGTGCCATCCGGCAGGTAGAGGCAATGCGGCGGCGACTTCTCGAACACATTCATCCGGTCGCCGAGTTCGCCCCAGTCCTGTCCGGCGCCCGAGATCGTCGCTTTGCCCTCCACCATCACGAGGATCACTTCCCGGTCGCCCGTCGCCTCGGACGCCGTCTCGCCCGCGCGCAGGCGGTAGAGGGAGAAGCCGACGTAGCGCCAGCCAGCGGACGCGGGCGTGATCTCATGCACCTTGCCGTGGGTGCCGAAAGGGCGGTGAAGAAGGTCGGGCATGTCAGTCCTCGGGCTTGTCGGTGTCGGTGCGCCCCGCCGCGTCCGGGTCGTAGGTGATGAACAAGCGCCAGCCGGCATAGAGGCAAATCGCACCGGAGAGCATGGCGAACAAGACGTTCCCGCCGATCGTCTCGATCACGGCCCAGCAGAAGGTGACGGCGACGATCGCGACACGGATCCACAAGGGACGATAGAAGGGATCGTTGGTGTCCAGCATCAGATCAGGCCCACCTTGCCGGCGATCCGACGGAGCGTGTGCAGGCCCAGCGTCTGGTAGAGCAGCGGGTTGCGCATGGCCGGGTCCTGCTCCGCCTCGATCACGATCCAGCCGTCATACCCCGCCCCGGCCAGTATCGCGAGCAGCGGCTCGAAGTTGATCGCGCCGTCCTGGTCGCCGGGCACGGTGAAGGCGCCGGCGAGGACGCCGTCGAGGAACGACAGGCCCTCTGCGCGGACGCGGGCTGTGACGTCAGGGCGGATGTTCTTGGCGTGGACATGTGCGACGCGGCGAACGTGGCGGCGCAGCACCTCCTCCGGGTCGCCGCCGCCGAAGGCGCAGTGGCCGGAATCGAACAGCAGGTGCGTTGCCGGACCTGTCGCGGCCATGAAGGCGTCGATGTCCTCGGGCGATTCAACCACGGTGCCGACGTGGTGGTGGTAGGCGAGCGTGATCCCTTCGTCGGCGAGAAGAGCTGCGAAGGCCTCCATCTTCTCACCGAAGGCCGTCATCTCTTTGTCTGTCAGGCGCGGACGGTCGTTGGCGGCGACATCCGGGCTGCCATGTACCGTGTTGGAGCATTCGCAGACGATGCAGACTCTGCTGTCATTCGCCTTGAGGCGGGCGAGGTGCGGCGCGACGGCCGCGAATTCCTCTTGCACGCTGCGGGTCAGAAGCTCGGTCGAGTACCAGCCGGAGACGAAGACCAGCCCGTGGCCGCCCAGAAGCTCCTTCAGCTCTTCTGGGTCGGCGGGCCAGCGGTGGCCGTTCTCGATCCCGTCGAAACCGATCAGCTCTCCGGCTTCGTGCAGGATGCGCTCGGCCGGGATGTCCGCCCCGATGGACGTGTCGTCGTCGTTTGCCCAGGCGATAGGGTTGGTGCCGAACCGGATCATGTGGCCTCAGTCGAATGTACGTTGCAGGAGCATGTTCTTCTCGTAGTCGGCGCGCGCGGCGTCCAGCCGCTCCGGCCCGCCGACCTCTGGCACGGCGACGTCCCACCAGTGGCCCCCTGCCCCGGTGCCGGAGGTCGCCTCGGTGTCGATGACGATGACCGACGGGATGTCCCGCCCACGGGCCTCTGCGATCCTGGCCTCAAGCTCGGCGATGGTGGCGGCCTTCTCGGCGTGGGCGCCCATGGCGGCGGCGTGGGCGACGAAGTCGATCTCGGGCTGCGCCTCGACGTTGCTGTCGACATACATGTTGTTGAACTCGGCACCGCCGCGTTCCTGCTGGAGCCGGTTGATGCAACCATAGCCCCGATTGTCGGTCAGCACGACGGTGAAGGGCACACGGCGCATCACGGCAGTGGCGAGTTCGGAGTTCGCCATCATGTAGGACCCGTCCCCGACGAAGCAGATCACCTCTTTCTCGGGCGCGGCCAGCTTGATGCCCATCGCGCCGGCGATCTCGTAGCCCATGCAGGAATAGCCGTATTCCATGTGGTAGCCGCCCTTGGCTGCTTGCCAAAGCACCTGCAGCGCGCCAGGCATCGTGCCGGCGGCGCACATCGCGATGCTGTCCCCGGTCGCGACCCGCTGCACGGCGCCGATCACCTGCGCGTCGGTCGGCAGGCCGTCGTGGTTCGGTGCGGCGGTCACCGTCCGCACCGTTTCGTGCCAGTCAGTCCGGGCCTCGGCTTTCTGCCAGCCGAAGGTCAGCTCGCCGAGCTGCGCGCCGATCTTCTCGAGCGTCGTGCGCGCGTCGCCGACGCAGGCGATCGCGCCATGCTTGGTCGCGTCGTAGCCGTGGAGGTTGATCGAAACGAGTTTCCGGTCGCCGCCGAACAGGGTCCACGAGCCGGTAGTGAAATCCTGAAAGCGCGTACCGACGCCGATGATGAGGTCGGCCTCTGCCGCGAGCGCGTTGCCGCAGGCCGATCCCGTCACGCCGGGCGAGCCGAAGTTGCGCGCGTCTTCCCAGCTGAGGCCGCCCTTGCCGGCCTGCGTCTCCACGAAGGGGATGTCGTGCGCCTCTGCGAAGGCGGCGAGCGTGTCCTCCGCGCCGGAATAGAGCACGCCACCGCCCGAGACTATCAATGGACGCTTGGCGGCGCGGAGCGCGGCGACCACGTCCGCGACTTCGCGCGGGTCGGGTTCGGGTCGGCGGATGCGCCAGACCTTCGGCTCGAAGAAGGACTCCGGGTAATCGTAGGCCTCCGCCTGCACGTCTTGGCAGAAGGCAAGGCAGACGGGCCCGCAGTTCGCCGGGTCCGTCATCACCGAAAGCGCGCGCGGCAAGCAGGTCAGCAGATGCTCCGGGCGGGTGATCCGGTCGAAGTAGCGCACCACCGGGCGGAATGCGTCATTCGCGCTGACCGTGCCGTCATCGAAGTCTTCGACCTGCTGGAGCACCGGATCAGGACGGCGATTGGCAAAGACATCGCCACAAACCATGAGTAGCGGCAGGCGGTTCACATGCGCGAGCGCGGCGGCCGTCACCATATTGGTGGAGCCCGGCCCGATGGAGGTCGTCACCGCCTGAGCGCGGCGGCGTTTCTTCGTCTTCGCATAGGCGATCGCGGCGTGGGCCATCGTCTGCTCGTTCTGGCCGCGCCACGTGGGGAGATCGTCACGGTAGCGGTGCAGCGCCTCCCCTACCCCGGCGACGTTGCCGTGTCCGAAGATCGCCCACATCCCCTCGATGAAGCGCTCGCCCTCCTCGGTCATCTGGACCGAGAGCCATTTCACCATCGCCTGTGCGGCAGTCAGCCGGATCGTCTGCGTCATGTTCCCTCTCCCTCAGTCGGCGCGGCGGCGCGCGGCATCGCGTGCCTCGTCCCAGATGTCGCAGAGCCGCGCGAAACGCGCCGACATCTGCGCGACGGCCTCCTCATCCGTCATTTCATCAGCCATCCAGGCGCGCGCGGCGTCGCCGAAAATCGTGCGCCCCACGGCAAAGCCCTTCACGAGAGGCTGCCGCGCCGCAAGGGCAAAACTCTCCGCCAGCTCCGCTTCCGGCGCGTCGAGGCCGAGAACGACGATACCACGGGTACGGGGATCGTTCCGCTCGATCGCTTCGACAGCCTTGTGCCACGCATCTTCGGTGCGGAACGGCTCCAGCTTCCACCAGTCGGGATAGATGCCGGCGTCGTAGAATTGCTGGATCAGCGTCGCGGTCGTGGCTTCGTCGACCGGTCCGACCTTGGACGGAATGACTTCCAGCAGGAATTCCAGCGCGTTGCGCCGCGCCGCGGTGAAGAGGCGCCGCGCCGTCGCCTCCTGCGCGGCACGGGTCTCGGCGTCGTCGTCGGGATGGCAGAAGACCAGCAGCTTCACCACGTTCTCACGCGGCCATTCATAGAGGCCACCGCAATCGGGGCCGAGCTCCGGCTCCAGCTCGAGCGGCCGGGATCCGGGCCATTCGGTCGGCCGGCCGACCCACAGACCGCTGCCGGAGGCGCGGTGAAGCGCCGCCTTGCCGATCCGGTTGTCGCAGAGGATGCCATAGCCCGCCCGACCATCCTGCACCCGCAGCGCGGCGTCGAGGCAGAGCTGCTTGAACGCGCCGCCCTTTTCCGGGCTGTAACCGGTCATCTCTTCCAGTTGCAGGCGGTGGTCGAATGCAAAGGTCCGCAGCGTCGACCAGTCGCCGCGCCGGTTGGTGGCCCAGTGGACCTGTTCGAGCTCGGTGTCGTTGCGCAGGTCGGGGCGGACGATCCCGCGCTCGAGGAAGAACTGCAGCTCCTCCCAACTCGGGTAGGCGGGCGTGCAGCCGTGCCGCGAGACGGCGAAGGCGCCGCAGGCGTTGGCGTATTTCAGAGTGGTCGGCCAGTCCTCTCCGTCGAGCCAGCCTTTCAGCAGCCCCGACATGAAGCCGTCACCGGCGCCGAGGACGTTGAAAACTTCGATCGGGAAACCCGGCCCGGTCTGGCCCGCATCGAGGTCGCCGGGGATCTCGCCCTCGAACGCCGATGCGCCCATCGGTCCGCGCTTGCAGACCAGCGTCGCGTCGGAGACCGCCCTCACGGCGCGCAACGCCTCGAGCGTGTCGGTGGAGCCGCCGGCGATGTGGAACTCCTCCTCCGTGCCAACGATCAGGTCGAAGTAATGCAGCGATTCCTGCAACTTCGCCGTGACCTTGGCACTCTCGACAAAACGGCTTTCACCGTCGCCATGTCCCGCCACGCCCCAGAGGTTCGGACGATAGTCGATGTCGAGCGCAGTCCTCAGTCCCGCCGCGCGCGCGATCTTCAGCGCCTTCAGCACCGCCGCCTCGGTTCTTGGATTGCTGAGGTGAGTGCCCGTGGCGACGACCGAGCGGGCGGAGGTCAGGAAGCTCTCGTCCACGTCGTCTTCGCAGAGCGCCATGTCGGCGCAGTTCTCGCGGTAGAAGATCAGCGGGAACTGGTCCTCGTCTCGGATGCCGAGCAGAACCAGCGCGGTCAGCCGCTCCGGGTCGGTGACGACGCCCGAGACGTCGACGCCGTGGCGCTCCAGCTCCTCGCGGATGAAACGACCCATGTGCTCGTCCCCGACGCGGGTCAGGACGGCGGACTTCAGGCCAAGACGGGCGGTGCCGCAGGCCATGTTGGTCGGGCTGCCGCCGATATACTTCTGGAAAGAGCCCATGTCCTCGAGCCGGCCACCGACCTGCGCCCCGTAGAGATCGACGCTTGACCGTCCGATCGTGATGACATCCAGCCTCGTCATCTAGCCACCTCCTCCGCGACCTCCGACAGCGCAGCGCCGCCCTGCCCCGTGCACAGCGTCGGTGTTTCGCGGATCGCGGCCGGGTTCAATGGGATTTCGCCCCGACGCCCGCCCGGGCCGGGTGGCCGGCGCTGTCAGTTGCCCCAGACGCGCGCCAGCATGGACCGCCAGTTGCGCCAGCAGATACGCTCGATCAGGTCCTCCGAATAGCCCGCCTCCCGCAGCGCAGCGGGCAGCGCCTGCAACCGCGCGGCGGAGGCGATGTCGCCCGGCGGCACGCCGCCGTCATAGTCCGAGCCCAGCGCGACACCCTCTTCGCCGAGAAACGCGAGAAGATGGTCGAGGTGGCGCACCAGTTCCGCCAGGTCCAGCTGTAAGCCCCCGACCGCGCCGTCGGTACGAAGGAAGCCGACGTGGAAGTTGAGCCCGACCAAGCCACCGCTGTCGGCGATCATGCGCAGTTGCTCGTCCGTCAGGTTGCGCGGCGAGGGGCAGATCTCGTGAACCGCGCTGTGCGTCGCGACCAGAGGCAGACGGGAAAGCTTCGCCACGTCGCGCACCCCGGCCGCGTTGAGGTGGGAGAGATCGAAGATCATGCCGCGTTCGTCCATGGCGGCGAGCAGTTGCTTACCCGCATCCGACAGGCCACCACCGACATCCGGGTCACCGGGGAACGCGAAGGGCACACCCTCGGCGAAGGCGTTCGGACGGCTCCAGACCGGTCCGATGGAGCGCACGCCGAGGTCGCACCAGCGGTCGAAGTCCGACAGGTCCGGCGACAGCGCCTCCGCCCCTTCGATATGAAGCACCATGGCGAGCTGATCCTGTGACTCGGCCGCCGCAAGATCCGCGGCGGTCGTGCATTTGCGGACCCGCCCCGATGATCGCGCGACGAGGTCGTCGGCAAGAGCGATCATCTCTTCCATCCACGGCGTCGCCTCGTCCCGCGTGATCGGCGGGAAGGCCGGCATGGAGCTGAGGCCGCCGGAGACGTCGAACTTGCCCGAGTTCGGCGCGAAGAGCGCGAACATGCCTCCGCGCAGGCCGCCCTCCTCCGCTTTCGGGAGGTCGACTTGCAGGCTGGCGTCGCCGGTCACGAAGTCGATCGGCTCTCCGGCCCGCGCGGCGGAGGCCAGTCGGAGAAGCGCATCGTTGTGGCCGTCGAACACGGGGGTCAGATCTGTGGTCGTCATCAGGGGTACGTCCGTAAGGAAGTCCCCCGATCGTTGGTACGCCACCACGACGGGGTCCATGCCTGCCGCGCCTTGCGCGCTTGTCGGCGTGGCCTGCGCCCATATGTTCAGCAGGACGGACCCGAGGCCAATGCCCATGCGCGACGACACCATCGTGATCTTCGACACGGACTGCGTGCTCTGCTCCGGCGCGGTCGGCTTCCTGCTTCGGCACGAGGCCGATACGACCATCCGCTTCGCCTCCAGCCGGACGGAGACCGGCGCGCGACTGGCCGAGGCGCACGGGTTGAGCGCGGCGGACCTCGACCTCACCTTCCTCATGATCCGGGACGACAACGCTCTGACCCGGTCGGACGCGGCGCTGTGCCTTGCTGGCCACCTACGGCGCCCGTGGCGCTGGCTGCGAGTTTTGCGCGTCGTGCCGCGCCCGCTGCGGGACGCGATCTATGGGGTGATCGCGCGCAACAGGCTTCGGTGGTTCGGTCAGCGGGACAGCTGTTTCCTGCCGCCTCCGGCGCAGGCGCACCGCTTCCTCGACCGGCCGGGGCGGCTGTAACATCCGTCACAAGCGGTTGGGTGCATGGAAATGTCCGCACAAAGCCGCGTCTGGCTCGTTAGTGACTGCATAACCCGGGAGGACGTTATGAGTCGGACTGTTACCGAAACCCCCACAACTGCGCAGGCCAAGACCCCTCGAGACGTGATCTACCGACACCGCCTGTCGACGCGACTGTGGCACTGGACCAATGTCGTGACGCTGGTCATCATGCTGATGAGCGGGCTGATGATCTTCAACGCCCACCCCAGGCTTTACTGGGGACAATACGGCGCGAACCCGGATTACGCGTGGCTCCAGATCGGGTCGGACGAGGGCGAAGGATACCTGCGCATCGGCAGCGCCACCGTCGAGACGACCGGCGTGCTCGGCGTCTGGCGTGATGGCGAGGGCGAACTGCGCAGCCGGGCCTTCCCCTCCTGGGCCACCCTGCCCTCGGGGTACAACCTCGCGCTGGCCCGGCAATGGCACCTGACCTTCGCATGGGTCTTCGCGGTCGGCATCTTCCTCTACCTGCTGCGCTCGATCTGGAACCGCCACCTGAGCCGGGACCTGCTGCCGACGCGGGCCGAGGCCACGCCCCGCCACGTCTGGAAGGATGTGCTCGACCATCTGCGGCTGCGCTTTCCAAAAGGTGAGGCGGCAACGCGCTACAACGTCCTTCAGAAGTTCACCTACCTCGCCGTTCTGCTGGTGCTGATCCCCGGTATGGTGCTGACGGGCCTCACCATGTCGCCGAACTTGAATGCGTCTGCGACGATCCTGCTGGACCTGTTCGGCGGACGGCAGTCCGCGCGTTCGCTGCACTTCATCTTCGCGTTCGGGCTGGTGCTGTTCATCGTGATCCACCTCGTGATGGTGATCCTCGCCGGGCCGCTGAACGAGGTCCGCTCGATGATCACCGGCCATTTCCGCCTGCCCCGGGAGAAAGACCAATGACCCGCATCACCCGTCGCGGCCTCGTCGCCGGACTCGGCTACACCGCCATCGCCGGGACGACCGGCCTGCTCGCCGCCAGCCCCGAGGCGCGCGCCACGATCCTGCAGGGCGGAGAGGCGCTGTCCTACCGCACTCATCGTCTGATCGGCCGCGATGCTCTGGTGCGCGAATACAGTGAGGCCGACATGAGCCCCGACTTCCGCACCAACGGCAACACGATGCCGCAGGATGACGCCTACCAGCGCCACCTCGACAACGGCTTCGCCGACTGGGCCCTGCAGGTGGACGGTCTGGTGGCCAATCCACAGGCCTTTCCCCTCGACCGGCTGCGGTCCATGCCGTCGCGCACCCAGATCACCCGGCACGACTGCGTGGAAGGCTGGAGCGCGATCGGCAAATGGACCGGCGTGCCGCTCTCGGCGGTGCTGGAGGCGGTGACGCCGATGCCGGCCGCCCGTTACGTCGTACTCCATTGCGCCGACAGCTTCGGATTGGCGCCCTATTACGAGAGCATCGACTTCGTGGACGCCTATCACCCCCAGACCATGCTCGCCTACGGGATGAACGACGGGCCACTGCCGGTCGGCCACGGCGCCCCGATCCGCCTGAGGGTCGAACGGCAGCTCGGATACAAGCACGCCAAGTTCGTGATGCGGCTGGAGCTGGTCGAGAGCCTCTCCGCCATCGGTCGCGGCAAGGGCGGCTTCTGGGAGGATAACAGCGGCTACGAGTGGTACGCCGGTATCTAGCGCTGAACGGACTCGAGATAGTCGGCCAGCGCCCAGAGCCGGGCCGGCACAGGGGTCCCGATCCCGGGTTCCTCCTCGACCACGATCATCGGGCCGAGGTCGGAGGCACCGAACTCCGGCATCGCGGCGCTGAAGCTGGCATCCCGGTGGTAGCCGTCGATGACGCTCATCACGTAATTGCGCGGGAAGGTGCCGCCCGCCCGTTCCGTCAGGCGCGTCAGGTCCGGCGGCTGCCGGATCAGCTGGTGGCCGAACGGCCCGTCGCCCATGGCGTCCGCACCGTGACAGGCAGCGCAGTCCTGCTGGAACAGCATGGCACCGTCGACCTGCGGCTCTGGCGCGCAGGCGGCAAGCGGGATGAGAAGAAGGAGGGGGATGGTGCGCTGCATGATGGCCTCTTTGGGGTTTTCCCGAACGTAGCTGTCAGGGGCATGACCCCGCCTTGATCAGGATCAGTCGGGGACGACGCGACCCGCGTCGAGCTTCACAACCCGGTCCATCCGCGCGGCGAGGTCGAGGTTATGTGTCGCGATCAGCGCCGAAAGGCCGGTGCCGCGCACCAGCTCCATCAGCGCGCCGAACACCCGGTCCGATGTCCCGGGGTCGAGGTTGCCCGTCGGCTCGTCCGCCAGCAGCAGGCGCGGCTGA
This sequence comes from Pelagovum pacificum, assembly GCF_016134045.1. Lineage (NCBI taxonomy): Bacteria > Pseudomonadati > Pseudomonadota > Alphaproteobacteria > Rhodobacterales > Paracoccaceae > Pelagovum > Pelagovum pacificum. The sequence goes on from NZ_CP065915.1 coordinate 2,174,273, forward strand.
TTGGCCAGCGCGCGGCAGAAGGCGACGCGCTGCTGCTCGCCCCCCGACAGCGCGGCGGGCCGATGGTCGCCCCGCTCTTCCAGACCGACGGTGCCGAGCAGCTCCAGCGCGCGCTTCGACGCCTCGCTGCGGGACGCACCGTTGGCGAGCTGCGGCAGGACGATGTTCTCCTCCGCCGTGAATTCCGGCAGGAGATGGTGGAACTGGTAGATGAAACCGATCTGCTGACGCCGGATCGCGGTGCGGCGGCGGTCGGAAAGCGCGGTCAGCTCCTCCCCGCCCAGCAGGACCTGCCCGCTGTCCGGCGTGTCGAGCAACCCGGAGATATGCAACAGCGTGGACTTCCCCGCGCCCGAGGGCGCGACCAGAGCGACGACTTCGCCCCGGTCGACGGACAGGTCGACGCCGTGCAGCACGGAGACCTCGTTCGGCTTGCCCTTGTTGTAGCTCTTGGTGACGGCGGACAGGCTCAGTTCACTCATAGCGCAGCGCCTCCACCGGGTTCATCCGTGCCGCGCGGCGGGCCGGGAAGATCGTGATGATCCAGCTCAGCCCCAGCGACAGCGCGATGGAGGACAGCACGTCGTCGAGTTCCAGCTTGGCGGGAAGGTTGTAGACACCGCGGATCGAGGGGTCCCAGACCCCGCCGCCGCCGATGTAGTTCACGACAGAGAAGATCGGGTCGATGTAGATCGCGAAGAGGCAGCCGAGGATCATGCCCATGGCGGTGCCGAGTGTCCCGATCCCCGCGCCGCAGATGAAGAAGACGCGCAGCACCGTGCCCTCCGTCAGTCCCATGGTGCGCAGGATGCCGATGTCCGACCCCTTGTTCTTCACCAGCATCACGAGGCCCGAGATGATGTTGAGCGAGGCGATCAGCACGAGGATCGACATGATGATGAACATCACGTTGTCCTCGACGGTGAGTGCCCGCAGGTAGGCCCCCTCGTTGTCCTTCCACGAGAACAGGCGGTTGCCGGGTTCCAGCTGCCGGTAGACCGGGTCGATCCAGCGCTCGACGTTGTCCGGGTCGTCGACGAAAATCTCGATGACATCGACGCTGTCGCCCTTGGAGAAGAACGCCTGGCTCTGGTCGAGCGGCATGTAGATGCGGCTGATGTCGGTGGCGTAGCGGCCGGTCTGGAAGATGTAGACGATGTCGAAGGTTGCCCGCCGCGCGGCGCGGCCCCCCACGGTCTGCACGCCGTTGGCGGTGACGAAACTGACGGTATCGCCGACCGTCGCGCCAAGGGCGCGGGCGACGCCCGACCCGATGGCGATCCCGTCCTCGACCCCGAACTCGGCGATATCGCCGACGCTCTCCTGCGGTTCGCGCACCAGCGGAATGTTGGAGAGGTCCTCGGGCGTGATGCCGTAGACCTGCACGAACGTCGCCTCGTCACGCAGGCTGGCCAGAACCTCGCCCCGCACGACCGGATCGGCACGCTCGACCCCCTCGATCGAGGCGAGCCTGTCGCTGACCTCGTCGTAATTGTCGATGGTGCGCACGGTGCGCGGCACTTCGATCTCCTGGTCGCCCTGCGTGACGACCGTGACCTCCTGTCGGACCATGTCGATGGTGAGGTGCGAGCTCGAGCCGACGATCGTGTCGACGAACTCCTGCCGGAAGCCGGAGCGCACGGCGAGCGTCGCGATCAGCGCGAAGACGGCCAGCGTCACACCGAGGAGAGAAATCCATGTCATGACCGAGACGCCGCCCTCTGCGCGGCGGGCGCGCAGATAGCGCCATGCGATCATCCATTCGAACCGGGCGAAAGGGCGCGGCGGTCTGCTCATTTTTTTGGCCTCGTAACGGATGCGTCCTACCTCTACGCTCCCAAGAGCATGGTCAAGCAGGGATGGTTCTTGATTGATTAGTCAATCGACCCGCGTAAGATGACCTTGCGAAACGCCCCGCGAGGGGACCAACATTCATCAGCCGGAGACAACCGTGACTGAATTCTTCAACAGGGATAAAATCCACCCCGCGATCCACATGCACGTGGAAGAAGTGGCCGAAGGCAAGTTGAGCCGGCGCGAGTTCCTCGCCCGCTCCACCTCGCTCGGCGTCACCGCGGCCACCGCCTACGGGCTGATCGGCGTCGCGATGCCGACGCCGGCGAGCGCGCAGGACATGCCGATGGGCGGCACGATCCGCATCCAGCAGGACGTCCGCGCCCTGACGGATCCGCCGACCTTCAGCTGGCCGCAGATCGGCAACACCGTACGCGGCTTCCTCGAGTTTCTCGTGCAGTACAACGCCGACGGCACGTTCGAGCCGCGGTTGCTTGAAAGCTGGGAAGTCAACGACGACGCGACCCAGTACATCCTGCACGTCCGTCCGGGCGTGACCTGGAACGACGGCCGGGGCGAGCTGACCGCGCAGGACGTCGCCTACAACTTCACCCGCTGGTGCGACGGCAACTGGGAAGGCAACTCGATGGCCTCCCGCATGGCCGCGCTCCAGAACGAGGACGGCTCCGGCGCCGCCGAGGGCGCGATCGAAGTGGTTGACGACCTTACCGTGCAGCTGAACCTGACCCGGCCCGACATCACGATCATCCCCGCCGTGACCGAGTACCCGGCGGCGATCGTGCCCGACGGCTGGTCCGGCAGCCCGGCCGACGATCCCGTCGGCACCGGGCCCTACCGGTTGGTCGAGCTCGAGATCGGCGTGCGCGCCGTGCTCGAGAAGGACCCCGATCACCCGTGGTGGGGCGAAGGCGCCTATGTCGACCGGATCGAGTTCATCGACTACGGCACTGACGGTGCGGCCTACGTCTCCGCCGCCGAGGCCGGCGAGATCGACATGACCTACGAGACGGTCGGCGAGTTCGTCGAGATCTTCCAGGCGATCGGCTGGCAGGAAAGCGAGTCCGTCTCGGCCAACACTCTGACGCTGCGCACCAACCGCCTGACCGAGGTGAACGGCGAGACGCCTTATGCGGACGCCCGCGTGCGCCGCGCCCTTGCGATGGCTTGCGACAACCAGGTGCTGCTCGAACTCGGCTATGCCAACCGCGGCACGCTGGCCGAAAACCACCACGTCTGCCCGATCCACCCAGAGTATGCCGACATCGGCGCACCGCCCTATGATCCCGAAGGCGCCCGCGCGCTGATGGAAGAGGCGGGCATGGCCGACTATGTGCACGAGCTCATCTCGATCGACGACGACTGGCGTCGCAACACGTCGGATGCGCTCGCCGCGCAGCTCCGCGACGCGGGCATCCAGTGTGAGCGTACGGTGTATCCGGGCTCGACCTTCTGGAACGACTGGGCCAATTTCGCCTTCTCCTCGACCGACTGGGGCCACCGCCCGCTCGGCGTGCAGATCATGGCGCTGGCCTACCGCTCCGGCGTGGCCTGGAACGAGACGGGTCTCGCCTCGGAAGAGTTCGACTCGATGCTGGACGAGGCCTCGGCCATCTCCGACGCCGCGGCCCGCCGCGACGTGATGGAGCGGATCGAGAAGTTCCTTTGGGAAGACGGCACGATCATCCAGCCCTACTGGCGCTCGCTCTACCGCCACGCGCGGCCGGGCGTGATCGGTGGCAACAGCCACCCGATCAACGAGATCCACGTTCACACGCTGGCGCTCGAAAGCTGATCGCGGCGGCGGGCCGCCCTGCGGCCCGCCCCGTTCCTTTCGCCGCGCGTTCCGCGCGTCGATCAGCGGGGGAGGCTCTGCCTCCCCCGACCCCCTCCGGAATATTTGAAGCCCAAAGAAGGGCGCGGACCAGGCAGCCTCGCTCGTGCGCGGGCTCAGCGTTGCCGGGTCAAGGGCGGCTCACGGCGGCCGATCTCGCCGCGCAGCGGCGGCTCCCGCGGGTAGTCGTCGGGATCGAAGCGGTCCCGGTCGTAGCGGCCGCGGCGCTCGTAGGCGTAATCTTCGTAATCGTCATGATCGCGCTCGCGCCGGCGGAACGGAAGCAGCAGCACCCAGAACAGAGCGCCGACCACCATCCAGCCCGCCGCGTAGCCAGCGAGTGTCGACAGCAGGCCCGGCAGCGACAGCGGCATCGCGGGCACGAAGTCGTTCCACGTGCCCTGCAGCGTCTCCATGTCGCCCATCCGGTGCGGCAGAAGCATCCGCTCCAGCGCCGTCGCCTGCTGGAGCGCGTCATGGCTCTGCGTCAGGCTGTCGTAGCGGGCAAAGGTGCGGGTCATGTCCGCCCGGCGGTCGTCGAGGAACTGCGTCCCCGTCATCTGCGCGAGCGCAGCGTCGCGCGTCAGGCCCGACCGTTCCGCCGTCGCGTCGAAATCGGCGACCACCAGCGACAGCGCGTCGATCTGGCCAGCCAGCCTCTGGGTATATTGCTGGGAGAACTCGGGGTATTGCGACAGCGCCATGGCCCCGGCCAGGCCACCGGCCATCGCCAGCATCCGCACGATGATCATCTCTTGCCTACCTCGGACCGAACCGGCCTCTGCGACGCCCCTCTTTGCCGGGAGCTGCCCTCAGGGTAGCAAATTTGATCGTTTTCGCAAAGCGGCGCCGTGCGGCCCCCATGTCAGGGGGCCGTCCGCCGGGTTCGCCTGTCAGATGACCGTCAGATCCAGGTGTTGAAGGTCCGGCCCGGCATCGGTTCCACCTCGGGGTGGCGGACGCGGACATTGTGGCCGGCGTAGATGCGCGCGACCTTCGCCACGGCGGCCTCCGGCGGCAGCTCCTCGCTCTCGCCCGTGCGGCGCGAGGTCAGCTCCACCACACCGTTCTTCAGACCGCGCGGCCCGACGGTGATGCGCCACGGCAGGCCGATCAGGTCCATGCCAGCGAACTTCGCCCCTGCCCGCTCGTCACGGTCGTCGTAGAGCACCTCGAGCCCCGCCGCGTCGAGCGCGTCGTAGAGCTTTTCGCAGGCCGCATCGGCCTCTTCGTCACCGGTCTTGAGGTTGACCAGGCCCACGTGAAACGGCGTCACGCCCTCGGGCCAGATGATGCCCTTGTCGTCGTGGTTCGCCTCGATGATCGCGCCGAGCAGGCGGCTCACCCCGATCCCGTGAGAGCCCATGTGGACCGGGATCTGCTTGCCGTCCGGGCCCTGCACCACCGCGCCCATCGGCTCGGAATACTTGGTGCCGAAGTAGAAGATCTGGCCGACCTCGATGCCGCGCGCGACGCGGCGGCGCTCTTCGGGGATCTCGTTGAAGATCGCCTCGTCGTGAGTTTCGTCCGTGCGGGCATAGCGCGAGGTGAACTCCTCCAGCACGCCGCGGCACTGCTCATGGCTGTCGTAGTCGATCTCCCGGTCGCCGAACTTCAGATCGGTGATCTCAGAATCGTAGAAGACCTCGCTCTCGCCGGTTTCGGCGAGCACCAGGAACTCATGCGTGTCGTCGCCGCCGATCGGGCCGGAATCCGCGCGCATCGGGATCGCCTGAAGGCCCATCCGCTCGTAGGTGCGCAGGTAGCTGACGAGGTGACGGTTGTAGGCGTGCAGAGCGTCTTCCTTGGTCAGGTCGAAGTTGTAGCCGTCCTTCATCAGGAACTCGCGACCGCGCATGACACCGAAGCGGGGGCGGACCTCGTCCCGGAACTTCCACTGGATGTGGTAGAGCGTCATCGGCAGGTCCTTGTAGGACCGCACGTAGGAGCGGAAGATGTCGGTGATCATCTCCTCGTTCGTGGGACCGAACAGCATGTCGCGGTCATGCCGGTCGCGGATGCGCAGCATCTCCGGCCCGTAGGCGTCGTAACGCCCGGATTCCTGCCACAGCTCAGCCGATTGCAGCGTCGGCATGAGCAGCGGAATGTGCCCCGCGCGCTGCTGCTCTTCGTGAACGATCGTTTCGATCTTCTTCAGCGTGCGGAAGCCGAGCGGCAGCCAGGAGTAGATGCCGGCGGAGGCCTGCTTGATCATGCCGGCCCGCAGCATGAGCCGGTGGCTGACGATCTGCGCCTCTGCGGGCGTTTCCTTGAGAACGGGCAGGAAGTAGCGGCTGAGACGCATGGACGCGTTCCCCTGGTAACGTGAATTGGTCCCGGCACGTCTAGAAGAGCATCCGCCCACAGGCAAGCGCCCGAACGCCGGCGCGCGGGAGGACGGAAGGCCCCGGACCCGAAGGTCCGGAGCTTCGCTGCTGGATGTCTCGAGGTCACAGGAGCCGGCCGGCACCGGACAGAGGGACCTGGCCCGGCACCGGCCGGCGAGGCGACCGCCCGTCTGCTCACGTGCGCCCCTGGGGTTGAGAGGGGGCTGGCGGCCGCACCTGCCGGACCCTCACGGGTCGGTCCGGCGCCTGCGACATCCCTACTTTCGCACGCAACGGCCTCTGCCCGCCCCGTGCCGCTCCAGCAGGTCGCATGCAGATTTCGAGCAGCCGCGCCCGACGCTCCAGACAGTGCTTGCTCTGCCCGGCGCGAGTGGCGACATAGGGACAAACAGTCAGGAGTCAGCATGTCCCTTCCCGTGTCACACCAGGCCCGTTACTGGGGCATCGCGCTCGTGGTGTTCCTGCTCGTGCTGTGGGTCCTGGGGGACGTGCTGACGCCCTTCATCCTCGGCGGCGCGTTCGCCTACATCCTCGACCCGATCGCCGACCGGCTGGAGCGGCTCGGCATGAAGCGCATCCTCGCGGTCATCACCATCTCGCTGGCGGCGGTGCTGATCTTCGTGCTGATGGTCCTGCTCGTCGTGCCGACGCTGGTGCGCCAGACGTCCCAGCTGATCGCCACGGCGCCGGAATTGTTCGGCAACCTGCGGGATTGGCTCACGGCCCGCTTCCCCGAGATCATGGACGAGGATTCCACCGTCCGGCAGCAGATCGCCACCATCGGAGACACCATCAGCTCTCGCGGGGGTGAGGTCCTGACGACCGTGCTCGGCTCGGCGATGTCGTTCCTGAACGTGCTGTTCCTTCTCGTCATCGTGCCGGTGGTGACCTTCTACCTGCTGCTCGACTGGGACCGGATGGTGGCGCGCATCGACACACTGCTGCCGCGCGAACATGCGCCGACGATCCGCCGCCTCGCCGGAGAGATCGACGATACGCTGTCCTCCTTCATCCGGGGTCAGGGCCTGGTGATGCTGATCCAGGGCACCTTCTACGCCGTCGCGCTGATGATGGTCGGCTTGCAGTTCGGCCTCGTCGTCGGGGCGGTGGCGGGGTTCGTCTCCTTCATCCCCTATGTCGGCGCGATCGTGGGCGGCGGGCTCGCCATCGGGCTGGCCTTCTTCCAGTACTGGGGCGACTGGTGGATGATCGTGCTGGTCGCGGCGATCTTCTTCCTCGGCCAGTTCCTCGAGGGCAACATCCTGACGCCCAAGCTGGTCGGCGACAGCGTCGGTCTGCACCCGGTGTGGTTGATCCTCGCGCTGGCCGTCTTCGGCGCGATCTTCGGCTTCGTCGGCCTGCTGGTCGCCGTCCCGGTCGCGGCGATGATCGGGGTGCTGACCCGCTTCATCACGCAGCAATACATGAAGAGCGCGCTCTACCGCGGCGTCGATCCGCCGGGAGACGAATCGTGACGGGCGAGCAGCTCTCCTTTCACTGGCCGCGAGAGGCGGAACTGGACGAGCAGTCCTACTTCGTCTCCGAGGCGAACGACCACGCCTGGCGCGTCACCGTCGCCCCCGAGACCTGGCCGGCCCACAAGCTGGTCCTTGTCGGGCCCGAGGGCGCGGGCAAGACCCACCTCGCCCGGCTGTTCGCCGACCGCACCGGTGCGCTGATCCTCGACGCGCCCGCGCTCACCGGCGACGAAGCGCTGCCCGACGACGCGCCAGCCGTGGTGCTGGAGGATGCCGACCGCCTGCCGGCGCAAGCGGAGGAGTTCGTCTTCCACCTGCACAACAGCTTACACCGCACCGGCCGGCCGTTCTTGTCCACCGCCTGCACACCGCCGACGTCCTGGCCGACGGCGCTCCCCGACCTCGTGTCGCGGATGACGGCGGCAAGCGTCGTGCGGATCGGCAATCCCGACGACGATCTGCTCGAAGCGGTGCTGCTCAAGCTGCTGGTCGACCGTCACCTCAAGTTCGAGGATGCGCTCATTCCTTACCTCGTGACGCACATGAACCGGTCATTCGCCGACGCCAGCCGCATGGTCGCAATGCTGGAGCGTCGGGCAGTCGACGAACGCCGCGCGATTTCACGCAGACTGGCGCGGGAGATTCTGGACAGCGAGGCCGAGACTTCCTAAGCCCGCTGATATCCCCATTGCCGAGAGTGTGATGTCCGAGAGCGACTTCCTGACCGCCCCGTTTCCCGCGCCCGTCGAGCCCGATTTCGACATCGACGGACCGGGCCGGTTCTTCAACAGGGAGCTGTCGTGGCTCGGCTTCAACTGGCGGGTGCTGGAAGAGGCGGAGAACCCGCGCGTCCCGCTTCTTGAGCGGCTGCGCTTCCTGTCGATCTCGGCCACCAACCTCGACGAGTTCTACACCGTGCGCGTCGCCGGCCTGCGCGAACTGGCGATGACCGGCATCACGACGCCCGCGATGGACGGCATGACCCCGGCCGAGCAGCTGCGCCGCATCGACATCGACGCACGCGCGCTGATGCAGCGCCAGCAGGAGATGCTGAACCTGCTGCGCCGCGAAATGGAGGCGGAGGGCCTCTCGATCCTCACCGGCGACGACCTTGACGACGCCGACCGCCTGCACCTGCGCGAAGTCTTCCTCAGCCAGGTGTTCCCGGTCCTGACCCCGCTCGCCATCGACCCCGCGCACCCGTTCCCCTTCATCCCGAACGAGGGTTTCGCGCTGGCGCTGCAGCTGGAGCGTCGATCGGACAAGCGCCTGCTCAGGGCGCTTCTGCCGGTGCCGAACCAGATCGACCGCTTCCTGTCGCTGCCTTCAGAGAGCGGCCACCGCTTCCTGCCGCTGGAAGAGCTTCTCCTGCTGGAGCTGGACCGGCTGTTCCCGGGTTACCGCCTGATGGGCCACTGCGCCTTCCGCGTGCTGCGCGACAGCGACCTCGAGGTCGAAGAAGAAGCCGAAGACCTCGTGCGCGAGTTCGAAGTGGCGCTGAAGCGCCGCCGCCGGGGCGAGGTCGTGCGCCTCAAGATCTCGGCCGGCGCGCCGGAGGGCCTGCGCAAGGTCATCATGGAAGAACTCCCCGTCCGGGAAGAGGAAGTGGTCGAGGTCGACGGCCTCGTCGGCATCGGCGCGATCAGCGAGCTGGTGATCGACGATAGGCCCGACCTGCTCTGGTCGACCTTCACGCCGCGCGTGCCGGAGCGCGTTCAGGACCATGACGGCGACATCTTCGCCGCGATCCGTCAAAAGGACATGCTGCTGCATCACCCCTACGAGACGTTCGACATGGTCGTCCGTTTCCTGCAGCAAGCGGCCCACGACCCCGATGTCGTCGCGATCAAGCAAACGCTCTACCGGACCTCCAAGAACTCGCCCATCGTCGACGCCCTCTGCGAGGCGGCGGAGGATGGCAAGTCCGTCACCGCGCTGGTCGAACTGAAGGCGCGCTTCGACGAGGCCGCCAACATCCGCCAGTCCCGGCGGCTGGAACGCTCCGGCGCGCACGTCGTCTACGGATTCATCAACTACAAGACCCACGCGAAAATCAGCACCGTCGTGCGGCGCGAGGGCAAGCGGCTCGTCACGTACACGCACTTCGGGACCGGCAACTACCACCCGATCACCGCCAAGATTTACACCGACCTGTCGTTCCTGACCTGCGACGCCGCGCTCGGACGCGACGCGACGAAGGTCTTCAACTACGTCGGCGGTTATGCCCAGCCCGAGGGGCTGGAGAACCTCAAGATTAGCCCCGAGAGCATGAAGCCGTTCCTGATCGACATGATCCGGCAGGAGGCAGAGCATGCCCGCGCCGGCCGCCCCGCGGGGATCTGGGCGAAGATGAACGCGCTGATCGAAGGCGACGTGATCGACGCGCTCTACGAGGCGAGCCAGGCCGGTGTGCAGATCGACCTGGTGATCCGGGGGATCTGCGGGCTGAAGCCCGGCGTGCAGGGCCTGTCGGAGAACATCCGCGTCAAGAGCATCGTCGGCCGCTTCCTCGAGCATTCGCGCATCGTCTGCTTCGGCAACGGGAACGAGCTGCCCTCCCGCGAGGCCCGGGTGTTCTTCTCCTCCGCCGACTGGATGAGCCGCAACCTCAACCGCCGGGTCGAGACGCTGATCGAGGCGACGAACCCGACGGTGAAAGCGCAGATCACCGAACAGATCATGGCTGCCAACATGGCAGACACGGCACAGAGCTGGGTGATGCGGCCCGACGGCAGCTTCGTGCGCTGTCCCCTGTCCGAGGGGAAGCGCCCCTTCAGCTGTCACCGCTTCTTCATGGAGAACCCGTCACTGTCCGGGCGGGGCAAGGCGGGGGTCGCGGACGTCCCCGTGCTCGCCCACCCCGAGGACTGACCGGTCAGCCGGGAATGTCGAGCACGACGATCCCGGTCTTCGTCCCCGTCGCGGCGTACTCGTACGCCTCCCGTACCCGGTCCATCGGGTAGCTGCGGTCGATCACGGCGCGGTAGCGGCCCTCTGCCATCAGTTCCGACAGCATGGACGGGATCGCATCGGCATCGCGTGGCATCGGCAGCATGACGCGGCCGCGCCGCCCGGCGAGCGTGTAGAACAGGGCAAGCCGCAGAACCTCGCCACCGGGTCCGAAGTCGGTCGAGGCGAAGCGCCCCGTATAGGTCAGCTTGGCCCGCACGCGGCGGAACCGCAGTTTGCCGATCGCGTCGAGCACACCGTCGAATTCCTCCGGCAGCTCGTCCAGCGTCCGGCTGTCGATGGCGAGGTCGGCGCCGAGACCGGAGGCGAGGTCGATCTGGTGGGGCTCCACGGCGGCCACTACGCGCGCACCGCGCGCCTTGGCGATCTGGATCGCGGCGGAGCCGACCGCCCCGCCACCGCCGAACACCAGCAGCCGGAATCCCTCGCCCACGCCGAGCGCCTCGAGCACGGAATGGGCGTACCATCCGCCTTCGCACAGGACTGACTGATCGAAGCCGATCCCGTCGGGGATCGTCGCTACCGGCCCGTCGGCGGCGACGACGAGGTATTCCGCATGGGCGCCGTACTGCCCGGGCGACATGCCGAAAACACGGTCACCGGGGGCGAAGCGCTCGGACCGACTCTCTTCCACGACGCCCGCGAAATCGAGGCCGAGCACTGTCGACTTCGGCCCGAACAGCCCGGTCACCACCCGCGCCGCTTTCGGCTTGCCCGCCAGCGTCGCGACATCGGTCCGCGACACGCTGGAGGCGGCGATGCGGATCAGCAACTCTCCGGCCCCGCAATCCGGCATCGGTCGCTCCCCGAGGGTGAGGACGTCGGGCCCGCCATATCTGTCGTTGATGACCGCTTTCACTTGAGCCTCTCCCCTATTCACCGGTACGCGCTACCTGACGCGTGGGGAATCTAGCGGCCACGGCATTGACCCGCCATGACCAAATCGCCCACGCTTCGGACGGGGCGAGGAAAGACGAAGACATGAACGAGACGCCGAAAGACTTCGACTACGGCCCCTTCGGCAGACCGCTGTTCGACGATCCCAAGGCGCGCGCCCTGTCGCGGATCGGCGTGATCGACGTCGGCTCGAACTCCGTCCGGTTGGTGATCTTCGACGGCGCGGCACGCAGTCCCGCCTATTTCTACAACGAGAAGGTGATGGCCGGCCTTGGCAGCGGCCTCGGCGAAACCGGACGGCTGAACCCTGAGGGCAAGGTCCGTGCGCTCTCCGCGATCCGCCGGTTCGCTGCGCTGGCCGACTCGCTCGGCATCTCCCCCCTGACCGCCGTCGCGACCGCGGCGATGCGCGATGCCGAGGACGGGCCCGAGTTCCGCGCCGAGATCGAGCGCGAGACCGGCGTGCGCATCTTCGTCATCGACGGCAAGGAAGAGGCGCGACTGTCGGCGCAGGGGGTTCTGCTCGGCTGGCCCGGCAGCTTCGGCCTCGTCTGCGACATCGGCGGCTCCTCGATGGAGCTCGCCAACCTGCGCGACGGCGAGGTCGGGCGACGCCTGACCTCCGCGCTCGGGCCGCTGAAGCTGCAGGGCATCAAGGGCGGCAAGAAGGCGATCACCGCTCACATCCGCGAGGTCGTGCAGGGTATCTTCGAGGAGATGGGCGGCGAGACCGGCCAGCGGCTGTTCCTCGTCGGCGGTTCGTGGCGGGCGATCGCGCGCATCGACATGGAGCGGCGGGACTACCCGCTCCACGTCCTGCACGAATATCGCATGAAGCCGAGCGACGTGTCCAAGACGGCGGAGTTCATCCGCAAGGCAGACCCCTCGGACCTCCGCAGCAAGTGCCGCATCTCGGAAGCGCGGATGTCGCTCGTCCCGCTTGCCGCGCCGGTGCTGTCCGAGGTGGTGCGTACCTTCAAGCCCAAGGACATCACCATCAGCTCCTACGGCATCCGCGAGGGGATGCTCTACGAGCAGATGCCTCCGCACCTGCGCGAGCGCGACCCGCTGATCGAAAGCGCCCGCTTCGCCGAGGCCAAAGACGCCCGGATGCCGGGCTTCGGCCGGACGCTCTACGATTTCGTCATGCCGTTGTTCCCCCGGGCCGACTGGCAGAAGAAACGGATCATCAAGGCGGCCTGCCTGCTGCACGACGTCAGCTGGCGCGCGCACCCCGATTACCGGGCCGAGGTGACGTTCGACAACGCGACCCGCGCCAACCTCGGCGGGCTGAAGCATGGCGAGCGCATCTATCTCGGCCTCGCGCTGCTGCACCGCTATTCCTCCAAGCGCGAAGGCACGGTTTACGAACCGCTTTTCGCGCTCGTCTCGGATCAGGAACAGGCGGAGGCCGAAGTGCTCGGCCGGGCGATGCGGTTCGGTGCGATGCTGTGGATGCATGCCGAGGAAGCGCCGGGTCGCCTCGAATGGCAGCCCAAGAAGAAGGTCCTGTCGCTGCACCTCACCGAACATGCCCGGCCGCTGTTCGGCGAAGTGGCGGAATCGCGCTTCAACGCGCTCGCCGCCGCGCTCGGCGCGGAAGCGAAGGTCAAGGTCGGCTGAGCCGGTAAGTCTTGCCAAGAGTTCGCACCACTGCGCGGGTGCTGAACCTTGAGAAGTCGTGTGCCTCCGGCGGGAGGTATTTCCGGCCAGATGAGAGAGCAGTCAGAGCTCTACTTCGGCGTCCTCGTCCGACATCGGCGGCTCCCACGGCGGGGCCTCGGGGCTGCGACGGATGATGATGTCGCCGTTCGGCAGGATCTCGGGCTTCTCGTAATTGCCGATCTCGTCGATCATGCTCATCGTCTCGGCCAGTGCCGGGCCCATCTCGCTGGCGAAGGCCCGCAGTGCGTCGCGCATCTCTTCCGAGACACCTTCGAGGTCGTCAATCGCCGGTTCCAGCTCTGACATCAGGCCCCGGAACAGAAGGCGGGCGCCCTCCTCCATGAGACGGGATCCGGAGTCGATGTCGCTCTCCTCCTCCGTCTGGGCGGTGAGGGGCGCGGCGATCAGGGCGGTGGCCAACGTGGCGGCGATCAGGCGTTTCATATCCCGAAGATAGGGCGTCCCCGTCAGATTGCGAGGTCGATGCTCACCGGAAAATGGTCGGACGCATCAAGCAGCGCCTGCCGCAGCTCCGCATCGGCGTAGCAGTCCGGATCCTCGAACGGGTGCCAGATCAGCCAGCGCGGCCCGTGGTTCAGCAGATCACGCGACACCATCACGTAGTCGAGCATCGCCGTCAGGTAGCGCCCGTCCGGCGGCACCTTGAAGCGCGCCGACGTCGGCAGCGCCACGCCGGGCCGCTTGGTCAGCAGCGCGCGGGCATGCGGATCGAACAGCCGCCCCTCACCCTCCTCGCCGAGCAGGATTTCGATGCCAGACCGGCCGAACAGCTTTTCGTACTCGTCGAGACCGGGGCCGTCGTTGAAGTCGCCCATCACGATCAGGCTTTCGCCGAGATCGAGCAACTCCTCCACGCGACGGCGCAACCAGATGCACTGGGCCAGCTGCTTGCGCCGGTTGGCGATCGAGATGCGCATCACCTCGTCCGGCGTCGTCGCACCGTGCGGCGCCTTCGACTTTGCGTGGACCCCGATCAGCTTCAGCATGGTCCCGGCGGCAGTCGTCACCTCGAGCTCCAGCGGCGGCTTCGACCAGCTGATCGTCTCGGGCGCGCGGTCGACGTCGAGGTCGATCCGGTAGCTGGCGTCGAACCGTGGCACCGCGTCGCTGGCATGGGGCGCATGGCGCGGCGTGACGACAGCCGGGTCGTAGAGAAGCGCGATCTCCTGTTGGGTGTCGTTCACGAAGCCCATCACGGCCGCGCGTGTCCTCAGCCCGAAGCGCCGGGCGAATCCCTCGAGCGCCGCGACCCCGTCGCGCCGGCGGTTGCTGTCGGGGGCCTCGATCACCATCACCGCGTCGGCGTCCATCGCGCCGAGGACCGTGGCGATGGCCTGTGCCTGCCGCGCGCGGGTCACGTCGCGGCGGGCGGACCAGCCGTCATCCTCCATCAGGCGCGCCTCGTCGTCGAACAGGTTGTTGAACCATTCGACGTTGTAGGTCGCGATCCTCACGACGGGCGGGCCTCGTTGATCTGCTCCCACGCGCGGTTTACGGCGATCAGCCGCTTCTCGGCGAGCTTCACGGCCTCCTGCGGCACACCGCGCGCCACCATCACGTCCGGGTGGCTCTCGCGCACCAGCCCGCGCCAGGCCGAGCGGACTTCCTCCATCGGGGTGTCCGGTGTGACGCCGAGCACATCGTAGGGATCACGCTCGGCATCCGGCACGAAGCGCGCCCGCAGCCGGGCGAAGCGGCGCTCGTCGAAGCCGACGATGCGGGCGACGTTGGACAGGAACTCGTCCTCCGCCGGGTGGTAATCGCCATCGGCGAGCGCGATGTGGAAGAGCCCCTCCATCAGGTCGGCGAGCGTCTCGGACTCGTCCTCGAACATCCGTCCGATCCGGCGCGCGTAATCCTCGTAGCCGGCGACATCGGTGCGGGCGAGGTTGAAGAGCCGGGCGGCGTTCTTCTCCTGGCTCTTCGGGATGTGGAACACCTCGCGGAAGGCCGTCACTTCGTCCCGGGTCACCAGCCCGTCGGCCTTGGCCATCTTCGCCCCCAGCGCGATGACGGCGATGGCGAAGGCGGCGCGCCGCTCGGGCGGGCTGCGCAACGTGTCGAAGACGGTCGACAACCCCTCGCCCTGACGGAGGGCGGCAAGCGCGTCGGCAATGCGGGACCAGATTGACATGAGGCTCAGCCTATCCGTTGGGGGAGAACTTGTCAGACGAGAAAACGACGCGGGTCGGCCCGTCCGTCGCGGAAAATGTCAGTCGGCGAGCTCCAGCCGCATCAGGACGAGGTCCATCCAGCGGTCGAACTTGCGGCCAACCTCGGGCAGGCGGGCGATCTCGGTGAAGCCGAGCCGGGCGTGAAAGGCGATCGCGCCCGGGTTTTCGCTGCTGATCCCGGCCCACATCGTGTGCATTCCGGCCGCGTGCGCATCCGCGACCAGCCACGCCACGAGCGCCCGGCCAAGGCCCCGCCCCTCCGCCCCGGCGGCGACATGAACGGAATGTTCGACCGTGTGGCGGTAGCCATCGCCGCCGCGCAGCTGGACGTAACAGCCGAAGCCGACGACCTCGCCCGCCTCCTCGGCGACGACGAAGGGGCGCGCGGGGATCATCGCGGCGACCTCGTCCACGCTCTTCTCGACCGACGCGAAGGTCGCGGAGGTTTCGCGGATCACGCGGTTCCAGATTCGCGCGATCGCCGCTGCATCGTCAGGCACGGCGCAGCGGATCACAGCGTGATCTCTCCCGCCGGACCGGTCAGCCGTGCAGAAATGGCGAGCGCACCCGTCTCGAACCGGACCCGCGAGTCGGTGAGCGGCAGCAGGCCCGCGATGCGCTCCCCCTCGGGATGGCGGACGGTCAGCCGGTCGAGCCGCAGCCCGCTGTCGGCCAGCCGCTCCGGTGGCGTCACGACGCCATCGCCCCACTGGATGAGGGTCGGATAGGCGCCGTCCATCGGCAGACAGCCGTCTTCGGGCACCGTGATCCGCCAGTTCAGCTCGCCCCGGGTCACGGGAACGGCATGTCCCTTGCCGTCGGGCGCGAGCACCATCGCGGCGTCGAGATCGGGCACGGCGCAGACCCAGGTGATGAGCCGCGGCGCGCCCTCGAACCCGTCGAGGCCGAACCACCTTGGACCGGCACAGGATGCTCCCGGCTCGATCGCGATCACTTCGAGGTAGAGATCTCCCAGTCTCAACAGGCGGTTATGCGTGCCGAACCGCTCGTGGCGACCGCCCGGCAGCAATGCCACGCCAAGCTGCGCTTCCGCCCAGGCGACACCCTCGTCGAGGTCGCCGCAGCCGATGACGAGATGATCGAGACGCATGACTACTCCGCAATTCGGGCGCGGCACCGCGCCGCAATTTGGCAGAACATGCCTCGTGCCTCTTGATGCCGGGGTCCTCGCCTATAGGTCAATATGAGGTGAACTGTAAAAACTGAAAGGATGATTGATGGGCCTGCGCGCCTCGCTAGACGCGTTTTTCAAACATGATGCCTTCGGAGGCATCCTCCTCATGGTCTCGGCGCTGCTTGCGCTGATCGTCGCCAACTCGGCGCTGCAACCCTACTACAACGGGGTTCTGACCAGTTATCTCTCCGTCACGATCGAGGGCGACGGGTTGGAAAAACCCCTGCTTCTCTGGATCAATGACGGGCTGATGGCCATCTTCTTCCTGCTGATCGGTCTCGAACTGAAACGAGAGCTGCTCGAGGGCAAGCTCAAGAACCCAAGCGACGTCGTCCTGCCCGGCATGGCAGCCGTGGGCGGCATGGCGATCCCGGCGCTGATCTTCTTCGCGTTGAACGCGGGCGAACCGACCGTCGGAGGCTGGGCGATTCCGGCAGCGACCGACATCGCCTTCGCACTCGGTATCCTCGCGCTCGTGGGCAATCGTGCGCCCGCCTCGCTCAAGGTCTTCCTGCTGACGCTCGCCATCCTCGACGACCTCGGGGCGATCCTCATCATCGCCGTCTTCTACACGGCGGACCTGAAGGTCGATTACCTGTATCTGGCTCTGATCCCGCTCGCCCTGATGATCTGGCTGAACGTGAAAGGCGCGCACCGCATGGGGCTGATGCTCCTGCTCGGCGCGGCGCTCTGGACGCTCGTGCTGCAAAGCGGGGTGCACGCGACCCTCGCGGGGGTCATCACCGCCTTCTGCATTCCGCTGAAGGACAAGTACGGCAAGTCGCCGCTGCACTCGATGGAGCACGCGCTGGCGCCCTACGTCCTCTACGGGATCGTTCCGATCTTCGCCTTCGCCAACGCTGGTGTCGTGCTGTCGGGGCTCACCATGCCCGACGTGGTCGCGCCGCTTACGATGGGCGTGATGCTTGGCCTCGTGCTCGGCAAGCAGATCGGCGTGTTCGGCCTGACCTGGCTGATGGTGAAGATGGGCTATGCCCGCCTGCCTCACGGCGCGAACTGGCTGCACATCTACGGGGTCGCCGCGCTGGCCGGTGTGGGCTTCACGATGTCGCTTTTCATCGGCTCGCTCAGCTTCGCCGACCCGGACATGATGAACCAGGTGCGCCTCGGCGTGCTGTCGGGCTCCATCATCTCGGGCATCATCGGCTACACGGCGCTCCGGATGGCCTCGAGCCGCCCGGCCGTCGAGCCGGTCCCGGCCTGATCCAACGGTGGCGGCGGCCCGGCAGGGCCGCCGCTACTGCGCCTCGCGGCGGCGCATCGGCATCGAGTCGATCAGCGCGAACAGCGCGTCGAGATCGCAGGGCAGCGCCTCGACATGTTTCACCCCGCCATCCTTGCCAAGCAGGACCAGCGACGGACCATCCGGCTCTATCTCGCGCCTGCGAGCAAGGCCGCCGTCCGGGTCGGTATCGACAACCACGACCATGTCACGATCGACAAGCTCTGCCGAGCGATCGGCCAGCTGCGACAGTTGCGCCTCCAGAGCCTGCCGATCATCCGCCAGCAGAACGACCGGCCGTGCCGCCCAGCGCAGGGCGTCGAAATCGACCTCCGCGACCGGCCAGGGTGTTCCGGGCGTTCCGTTCCAGGTGTCGACGTCGCTCATGGTGATCTCCTTTCACGGCAGACCACCTAGCGGCTTCGGTGGAAAGACCAGCCCTACCCCGCACTACCGATCAGCTTGAGGATGTCCTTCGCCGCCGTCGGGATGTTGGTACCGGGGCCGAAGATCGCCTTCACGCCCGCGCCCTTCAGGAACTCGTAATCCTGCTGCGGTATGACGCCACCGCAGATGACGATGATGTCCTCCGCGCCCTGCGCCTTCAGCGCCTCGATCAGGCGCGGTGCCAGCGTGCGGTGGCCGGCTGCCTGGCTGGAGATGCCGACGACATGCACATCGTTGTCGATGGCGTCCTGCGCGGCCTCTTCCGGCGTCTGGAACAGCGGGCCGACGTCGACATCGAAGCCGATGTCGGCAAAGGCCGTCGCGATCACCTTCGCGCCCCGGTCGTGGCCGTCCTGGCCCATTTTCACCACCAGCATCCGGGGGCGACGACCCTCCGCCTCCGCGAAATCCTCGACCGCCTTCTGGATCTCGGCGAACTCGGCGTCGCCCTCGTAGGCCGCGCCATAGACGCCGGCGAGGGTCTTCACCTCGGCCCGGTGGCGGCCGAACACCTTCTCCATCGCCATGCTGATCTCTCCTACCGTTGCGCGCGCCCGCGCGGCCTCCACCGCCGCGTCGAGCAGGTTGCCGCCCTCGCCCGCGCGCCGCTCGAGCTCCGCCAGCGCGGCATCGCACGCGCCCTGGTCGCGGCCGGCGCGGATCCGTTCCAGCCGGGCGACCTGAGCGGCCCGGACCTTCACGTTGTCGACGTCGAGGATGTCGATCGGGTCTTCCTTGTCCTTGCGGTACTTGTTGACCCCGACGATCACGTCCGCACCCCGGTCGATCAGGGCCTGCCGCCGCGCCGCCGTCTCCTCGATCCGCATCTTCGGCATGCCGGAGGCGACGGCCTTGGTCATGCCGCCCATCTCCTCGACTTCCTCGATCAACGCCCAGGCTTTCTCCGCCAGCTCATGGGTCAGCGTCTCGACATAGTAGGAGCCGGCGAGCGGATCGACGACATGGGTGATCCCGGTCTCTTCCTGCAGGATCAGCTGCGTGTTGCGCGCGATCCGGGCGGAGAAGTCGGTCGGCAGGGCGATCGCCTCGTCCAGCGCGTTGGTGTGCAGCGACTGCGTGCCGCCCAGCACCGCCGACATCGCCTCGTAAGCGGTGCGGATGACGTTGTTGTAGGGGTCCTGCTCCTGCAACGATACGCCGGAGGTCTGGCAGTGCGTGCGCAGCATCGACGACTTCGGCGACTTCGGCTCGAACTCCGACATGATACGCGACCAGAGCAGCCGCGCGGCACGCAGCTTCGCGGCCTCCATGAAGAAGTTCATGCCGATCGCGAAGAAGAAACTGAGTCGCGGCGCGAAGCGGTCGACATCCATCCCCCGCCCGATGGCGGCGCGCACGTACTCGCGCCCGTCGGCGAGCGTGTAGGCAAGCTCCTGCACGAGGTTCGCCCCGGCCTCCTGCATGTGGTAGCCGGAAATCGAGATCGAGTTGAACTTCGGCATGTGGTCCGAAGTATACTCGATGATGTCCGCGACGATCCGCATCGAGGGTTCGGGCGGATAGACGTAAGTGTTGCGGACCATGAACTCCTTCAGGATGTCGTTCTGAATGGTCCCCGACAGCAGCGCCCTGTCGTGGCCCTGCTCCTCGCCGGCGACGATGAAAGAGGCGAGGATCGGGATCACAGCGCCGTTCATCGTCATGGAGACGGACACCTTGTCGAGCGGGATGTCGTCGAACAGGATCTTCATGTCCTCGACGGAGTCGATCGCGACTCCGGCCTTGCCGACGTCCCCCTCGACTCGTTCATGGTCGCTGTCGTAGCCGCGGTGCGTGGCGAGGTCGAACGCCACCGACACGCCCTGCTGACCGGCAGCCAGCGCGCGGCGGTAGAAGGCGTTGCTCTCCTCCGCGGTCGAAAATCCGGCATATTGGCGGATCGTCCAGGGCCGGCCGGCATACATCGTCGCTCGCACACCCCGCGTGAAGGGAGCAACACCGGGCACACCGCCCATGTGAGGCAATCCCTCGGTATCGGCAGCGGTATAGAGCGGGCTGACGTCGATCCCCTCGAGCGTGTGCCATGTCAGCTCGTCGGGCTCTCCGCCCTTCATCTCGGCGGCGGCGAGTGCGCGCCATTCATCCCGTGAGGTGTCGTCGGCCAAGGTCCTGTCCTCCTGTCATCGGCGGTGGGGGCACGCCCCGGATGCCGTCGGCTTCCCCGGTCACCGGGGCGGTTGGTCCGCCCTCGAATATCGCGAGCCCGTCCGCGCCGGCCCGAAGCCACGCAATGTCGTCACGGTAGAGCGCGTCGAGCGCGCGGCGCTGCTCCGCGTCGAAGGGCACCCAGCGGGCGTCCCCGTCCGGCAGTGCCGTCACGGGCAGGCCGGCATCGGTCAGAACCGCGCGAAGCGTGGCCACGCGGGGCGAGGCGGCGCACCGGTCGCGCGCCCCCGGCAGGCCCGGCGTGAAGCACGGGGCTCCGGTCGTCGGTCCCCCGCTTGATGGGCTGCCCGTCAGCAGGCCCGCCTGCCACTCCGGACGGCCCGCGCCATGTTCGAAGGACCAGACGCGTAGCTCCGCCTCGGGGAAGATCTTCGCGACTTCGGTCACCACGTGCCGCCAGCGGCGCGGCTGCGTCACCAGCCGGTCGAGCGCGGCGGCGTCGGGCATCCGATGGCCCCGCGCCACGGCGAAAGCACAGGCCGAGGACCAGTAGCCCTCGTACCCGCGTACCGCCAGTCCGATCCGGCTCACCTGGTCGAAGGCGGGGCGCAGCCGCGACAGCCGCTCAACCAGTCCGGGGTAGAGCCGCCCGGCGCGAAGGTTGTCCCGCGCCGCGCCGATCAGGTTCTCGTCCGACAGGATCAGCTGCCGCGTGCCGTCGCGCAGCGCGACCTGATGCGCGATCCGCAGCCGCCCGATCGCGCGCTCGATCCGCAGCAGGTCGGCCGGCCCGGTATCCTCCGGCCGCCGCATGAGCCCGTCGAGCATCCCGCCCCGCAGATGGCGCGGCGTCCAGGCGATCACGCCTGCCTCACGCAACATTGCACGGTTGCGGTCGAGGAACCGCTGCAACGTCGTGGTGCCGGTACGATGAGCGCCGATGTGCAGGATGACATCCATGTCAGGCAGTCCTTCAAGGTCGGGGTGTTGGCCCCGCCACCCTGCCCCGCGCTCTCTCACCAGCTCCTTAAACCTAAAATTGTCGTGGTTGCGGCGCCATGACGGTTTCGCTGCCCCGTCCCGACGCACTATATCTTTTGCCATGAACAGACTTTTCATGGCGCTCGCCGCCATTCTGCTCCTCCCCCCCGCGGTATCCGCGCAGGAGGCCGCTCCGACCGACCAGCCCACGGGCGCGCCGATAACGGCGGTCGAACGCTGGCAGGCCGCGCCGGACCGCGTGTTCGAAGCAGCCGAGATCGAGCTCGAGGATTTCATCTGGATCGCCCGGCCCGTCGTCATCTTCGCCGACACCCGCGCCGATCCGAACTTCCGCCGCCAGCTCGAGATGCTGTCCGAACGGATCGACGACCTCGTCGAGCGCGACGTGCTGCTGGTGATCGACACCGATCCCTCGGCCGAGAGCAGCGTGCGGATGCGGCTGCGCCCGCGGGGCTTCATGATGGCGCTGATCGGCAAGGACGGGCAGGTCAAGCTGCGCAAGCCCCTGCCGTGGAGCGCGCGCGAGCTGACCCGCTCCATCGACAAGACCCCGCTCCGCCAGCAGGAGGTCGAGGAACGGCGCATCGAACGGCAGCCGGTCCAGTAACTCCCGTTCGGGGACATCTGCGGGGGCGTGCGGGTCACTCGAACTCCATGATGACATCGTCGACGGCGAGGCTGTCGCCGGCTTCCGCGTTCACCTTCGCGACCACGCCCTTGCGCTCGGCCCGCAGGATGTTCTCCATCTTCATCGCCTCGACGGTGCAGAGCGGCTGTCCCTCCTGCACCTCCTGCCCCGCTTCGACGTCGACCTTCACGATCAGGCCCGGCATCGGGCAGAGCAGCAGCTTCGAGGTGTCCGGTGGCTGCTTCTCGGGCATCAGCGCGGCAAGTTCCGCCTGGCGCGGCGTGCGGACATGGACCTTCAGCTGCGCGCCCCGCGTGCGGACCGCGAAGCCGCCGGAGATCTTCGCGACCTTCAACAGCAGTGGAGCGCCGTCGATGGAGAGCCGCGCCAGCGGCTGGCCCGGGGTCCAGTCGCTCTCGACACGGTGCGACTGTCCACCCTCGAAGGTCACCGTCGCGCCCTCCCGGTCGGCAGACACGGTCACCGGGTAGCTCTGCCCCTGAAGGCTCACCACCCAGTCCGAACCGATCACCCGCTCGTGGTTGCCCATCCGGCCCGAGATCCGCGTGCGCCGGATCTCGGCGACCCGGTACATCGCCGCCGCGGCGGCCGCGACGGCACGAAGCGAAGTCTCGGGCAGCGTCACGCCGTCGAACCCCTCGGGCCATTCCTCGGCGATGAACGCCGTCGTCATGTTGCCGGAGGTGAACTTCGGATGATCCATCACGGCGGACAGGAACGGCAGGTTGTGCCCGATCCCCTCCACCTCGAACGCGTCGAGCGCGAGCCGCATCTCCGAGATCGCCTCGCCCCGGCTCGGTGCCCAGGTGCAGAGCTTGGCGATCATCGGGTCGTAATACATCGAGATCTCGCCGCCCTCGAAGACGCCGGTGTCGTTGCGCACCGCGCGCGTCGCGTCGGCGACCTCCTCCGGCGGGCGATAGCGCGTCAGCCGCCCAATCGAGGGCAGGAAGTTGCGGTAGGGATCCTCGGCATAGAGCCGGCATTCCATCGCCCAGCCGTTCAGCGTCACGTCCTCCTGCGACAGGGTCAGCGCCTCGCCGTTCGCCACGCGGATCATCTGCTCGACCAGGTCGACGCCGGTGATGAGCTCCGTCACCGGGTGCTCCACCTGCAGACGCGTGTTCATCTCCAAGAAGTAGAAGTTTCGCTCACCATCGACGATGAACTCGACCGTCCCGGCGGAGGTGTAGCCGACGGCCCGGGCCAGCGCGACGGCCTGCTCGCCCATCGCGGCGCGGGTCTCGGCGTCGAGAAATGGAGACGGCGCCTCTTCGATCACCTTCTGGTTCCGCCGCTGGATCGAGCACTCCCGCTCGCCGAGGTAGAGGCCGTTGCCATGCGCATCGCACAGCACCTGGATCTCGATGTGCCGGGGCTGGGTGACGAACTTCTCGATGAAGATACGGTCGTCCCCGAAGGAACTCGCCGCCTCGTTCTTCGAGGACTGGAAGCCCTCGCGCGCCTCCGACTCGTCCCATGCGATGCGCATGCCCTTGCCGCCGCCCCCGGCGGAGGCCTTGATCATCACCGGGTAGCCGATCTCCCCGGCGATCTTCACCGCCTCATCGGCGTCGCCGATCAGCCCCATGTAACCGGGCACGGTGGAGACCCCGGCCTCTTGAGCGATCTTCTTGGAGGTGATCTTGTCCCCCATCGCCTCGATCGCCTTCACGGGCGGCCCGATGAACGCGACACCCGCCGCCTCGAGGGCCTGCGCGAACCTCGGGTTCTCCGACAGGAAGCCGTATCCGGGATGGACCGCCTCGGCGCCGGTGGCGCGGATCGCCTCCATCACCTTGTCGATCACGATGTAGGACTGGTTCGCCGGTGCAGGGCCGATGTGGACCGCCTCGTCCGCCATTTTCACATGCAGCGCATTGCGGTCGGCATCGGAATAGATGGCGACCGTCTCGATGCCCATCGCCCGCGCCGTCTTGATGACGCGACAGGCGATCTCCCCCCGGTTGGCGATCAGGATTTTCTTGAACACCGGCCCCTCCTCCCTTCTGAACACGAAAAAGCCGCCGGGACCGGGGTCCCGACGGCTTCGAATTTATCTGCGGAGCGCCGCGCGGGCGCCCTGCGGATGATCTTAGCGGCAGATGCCGACGTCGTCGCAGATCGCGCCAGCGGCGCCACCGGCCAGAGCGGCACCGGCAACGTCACGGTTGCTGCCACCGTCGAGCAGGGCAGCACCACCGGCAGCGGCAGCGCCGATGGCGGCACGGTCGGCGTCGGTCGTCGGGTAGCCGCTGTTGGTGCAGCCGGCGGCGAGGCCGGCAACCAGAACGATCGCGGAAACGGGCTTGATAAGCTTGAGCATTTGAAAACTCCCTCAGTATGCTTCGCTGCTAAACAAATTGCCCGCACCTCAGGTTCCACGCAACCCCGGAAACGGGGGTGGGGTGGCCGCCTCCCGAAGGATTGCGACCACCCCGTTGGGGAAGGGTAACGGTTTGGACAATGTGTCGACCGGGCTTTGCTGGGGACCCGGGCAACAAATCCATGCTGCCATGGCTTTCCGGTGCATCCACAGCCCTTTTCCGGCGAAAGGTTCAGGTTGGCCGAATATTGCCAAACGTGATCGCCGGTCGGCAGATAAGTGCCGGAATGCACAGGGTTCCGCATGGTCAGGGCGCCCAGTCGGGATCGAACGCGGAGGGGAAAGAGACGCGTGCGCGGGCCATATCGACCTGCAACAGCGAATCGTAGCTCTCCGGATCGAACGGCTCTTCGGCGGGCACGACCTCGCGGCCGAAAACCCACGACAGCCGTCCGGCGTCGAGGTTGCCGCGCGGGAACGGGTCAGCGCCGAAGTGCTGGACGAGCGCCCACATGAAGCCCTCGTCGGCCCTGCGGTCGGGCGGGCGGCGGTCGGCGTAGCGCTCGCGCCGGATCAGCTTCGTCGGCCCTTCCTTGGCGGCACGCCGGATGGTGAACTGGTAATCCGTCCCCGGCAGGCGCGAGGGGAAGCCCTTGTGCTTCTCCATCAGAACCCCTCCCAGACGCAGGTCGCGCCGTCGATCTTGAAGACCTCGAAGAACTGGACCGCCTCGGCATCGCGCGAACCGAACTCGACCTCGCGATCGGCCATGGAAATCACGGCTTCACCCGCGTCCCATTCGTTCGCGGCGAGCGACGGCAGCACGACCTCTTCGCAGAGCCACGGAAAATCATCCTGCACCTCCGTGTAGGTCACGCCCGCGCCCTCTTCCATCGTGATCCCCGGCGCGAGGAACAGGAAGCGCGCCATGCCGCCGCCCGGCTCCAACACCACGTCGTAGAGCGTCAGGGTCTGGCCCGACGGGGTTTCGATCTCGACCGCCGCCGCCTCCGTGGCGGTCAGCAGGAACAATGCGGCCACTACGCGTTTCATCGGCCTCTCCTCGAATGTGCGATCCACCTCTCCCGGGTGGCACCATCCTCGAGCACCTCAGAGATGCGCGCGGAGAGCCCCGGGGCCGCCCGGCCGGACACCTGTCCGCCAGCGGTCAGGTGCAGCCTATCGCCTTCCTCGCGGATTTCGACAACCGGGCTGAAGCCACGGACATCACGAAGAGCGCGCCAGAGGTCCTTGCGCACCTGATGGGCGAGCCGCAGCCCCGGCGCCTTCGGCAGTCGCGTCTCCGCGGCGACATCGAACGCCGCCGGCCAGCGCCGCGCGAGGACGAGCCGCCCTGCCTCCTCGGCAACGATCCAGTCGCCCGAGCGTCGTGTCGCGATCCCGGTCATCTGTCCTACAGCGGAATGTTGTCGTGTTTCTTCCACGGGTTCTCCAGCCGCTTGCCGCGCAGCGAGGCGAAGGCCCGGCACACCCGCCGCCGGGTGGAGCGCGGCTGGATCACCTCGTCGATGAACCCCTTCTCGGCCGCGACGAACGGGTTGGCGAAACGGTCCTCGTATTCCCGGGTCCGCGCCGCGATCCTGTCCGGATCGCCGAGCTCCGAGCGATAGAGGATCTCGGTCGCGCCCTTTGCCCCCATCACCGCGATCTCCGCCGTCGGCCAGGCGTAGTTGAAATCGCCCCGCAGGTGCTTTGAGGCCATCACGTCGTAGGCCCCGCCATAGGCCTTGCGGGTGATGACCGTGACTTTCGGCACCGTCGCCTCGCCATAGGCGAACAGAAGCTTCGCGCCGTGCTTGATGACACCGCCCAGCTCCTGACCCGTGCCCGGCAGGAAGCCCGGCACGTCCACGAACGTCAGGATCGGGATCTCGAAGGCATCGCAGAAGCGCACGAACCGCGCCGCCTTGCGCGAGCTGTCGATGTCGAGGCACCCCGCCAGCACCATCGGCTGGTTCGCCACGACGCCGACGGTCGAGCCCTCCAGCCGGATGAACCCGGTGACGATGTTCTTCGCGAACTCTTCCTGGATCTCGTAGAAATCGCCCTCGTCCGCGACCTTCAGGATCAGCTCCTTCATGTCGTAGGGCGTGTTGGCGTTCGACGGGATCAACGTATCGAGGCTCTCGTCCACCCGGTCCACATCGTCGAAGAAAGGCCGCACCGGCGGTTTTTCGCGGTTGTTGAGCGGCAGCAGGTCGATCAGCCGCCGCACTTCGGCCAGCGCTTCGACATCGTTGTCGAAGGCCCCGTCCGCGACCGAGCTCTTCTTCGTGTGGGTCGAGGCCCCTCCGAGCTCCTCCGCCGTCACCACTTCGTTCGTCACGGTCTTCACAACGTCCGGACCGGTGACAAACATGTAGGAGCTGTCCTTCACCATGAAGATGAAGTCCGTCATCGCCGGTGAGTAGACCGCGCCGCCCGCGCAGGGCCCCATGATGACCGAGATCTGCGGCACGACACCCGACGCCATGACATTGCGCTGGAACACCTCGGCATACCCGGCGAGCGAGGCGACCCCCTCTTGGATCCGCGCGCCGCCCGAGTCGTTGATGCCGATCACCGGCGCGCCGTTCTGCATCGCCATGTCCATGATCTTGCAGATCTTGAGCGCGTGGGTTTCCGACAGCGACCCGCCGAACACCGTGAAATCCTGGCTGAAGACATAGACCATGCGCCCGTTCACGGTCCCCCAGCCGGTGACGACACCGTCGCCGGCGGGCCGGTTGTCCTGCATCCCGAAGTCGGTGCAGCGGTGCGCGACGAACATGTCGAACTCCTCGAACGACCCCTCGTCCAGCAGCAGTTCGAGCCGCTCCCGCGCGGTCAGCTTGCCCTTGGCGTGCTGGGCCTCGATCCGCCGCGCGCCGCCGCCGGCCCGCGCGTCCGCGCGCCGCCGTTCGAGTTCCTGCAGGATATCGGTCATCTGTCCTCCTCCGGAGCTTCCATCCTCTCTAGCCGCCCGCCCGGCGTCCGTGAACTCCAAACCCGCAAATTTGCAAATCCACCCCTTCGCACAACGAACAATCGGCAAAGCCGCAAAGCTCTCTCATCTGGCCGAAAATACCTCCGGGGTGAATTGGCCGAAGGCCAAGAGGGGCAGCGCCCCTCCCTCGCCCGGACCGGCCGCAGGCTGGTCCGGGCTCCCCCTGCGTGCCGCAGGCACACCGCGGGGTCACGTACCGCGATGGACAGCCCCGGCCGCCGGAGTAGATTGCGCTTCATGACCAGTGCACCGCTCGTCCGGTTCTTCGACCGGACCACCCCACCCCACATCTCGACGCTGATCCTGATCGCCGGTCTCGCGGCGCTCAACATGTCGGTCTTCCTGCCGTCGCTGTCGGGGATGGCGGACTATTTCGCCGTCGATTACGCGGTGATGCAGCTGGCCGTCTCGCTCTACCTCGCGACGACGGCGGTGCTGCAACTGGTGATAGGCCCCCTGTCGGACCGGTTCGGGCGACGTCCGGTGATGGTGGGGGCGATCCTGATCTTCCTCGTCGCGACGCTCGGCTGCCTCTTCGCCCCGACCGCCGTGACGTTCCTAGCCTTCCGTATGGTGCAGGGCGCAATCGTCACCGGCATCGTGCTGGCGCGCGCGATCGTGCGCGACATGGTCCCCGCCGACCAGGCGGCGTCGATGCTCGGCTACGTGACGATGGGAATGGCCCTGATACCGATGATCGGTCCGGTGCTCGGCGGCGTGCTTGACCAGTTCTACGGCTGGCAGGCGGTCTACGTCTTCCTGTTTCTCGCCGGCTGCGTCGTGCTGGTGCAGGTCATCGCCGACCAGGGCGAGACGGTGTCGGGCACCGGGATCGGCTTTCGCGAACAGGCCCGCACCTGGCCCGAGCTGCTCGCCTCCCAACGCTTCTGGGGCTACACCGCCACAATGGCCTTCGCGAGCGGCGCCTTCTTCGCCTTTCTCGGCGGGTCGTCCTTCGTGGCCGAGGACATCTTCGGGCTGAGCTCGCTCGGCACCGGCATCGCGCTCGGCGCGCCCGCGATCGGTTACGTGATCGGCAACGGCCTCTCGGGGCGCTACTCCACCAAGGTCGGCGTGAACCGGATGGTCCTCGCCGGAACGGGAATCGCCTCGGCCGGCATGGGCACGTCCCTCCTGCTGGCGCTGATCGGCGTGAACTCGGCCGTGGCCTTCTTCGCCTTCTGCACGACGCTCGGTCTCGGCAACGGAATGACCCTGCCGAACGCGACCGCCGGACAATTGTCCGTCAGGCCCCACCTCGCGGGTACGGCCTCCGGCCTCGGCGGCGCGATCATGATCGGCGGTGGCGCCGTGCTGTCGGCGCTGGCGGGCGTCATGCTGTCGACCGAGACCGGCCCCCTGCCCCTCCAGGCGCTGATGTTCGCCGTCTCGGTGTTGTCGATGGTGTCGATCCTGTCGGTGATACGCCGGGAGAAGCGGCTCGGCCTCGGCACTTGATCGCGGGCCTTTGCAGCCGCTAAGCAAGAGCGGCAAAGCTGCAAAGGACGGACCGCATGGCCCAGCAGAAACTCTATGCCGGCACCCGGCTGCGCGAGCTGCGCACGCGCCATGCCCTGACGCAGAAGGCCTTCGCCGAGCGGCTCGGCGTATCGCTGCCCTACCTGAACCAGATGGAGAACAACAATCGCCCGGTCTCCACCGGCGTGGTGCTCGCCCTGGCGCAGGAGTTCTCCTACGACGTGACCGACCTGACCTCGGGCGACGAGGCACGCCTGATCTCGGACATGCGCGAGGCGCTCGCCGACCCGGTCTTTCCATCCGCGCCGCCGCCGCTGTCGGACCTGAGGCTTGCCGCCTCCAACGCACCGGGCCTGACGCGCGCGTTTCTCGAACTCCACGCCGCCTACCGGCAGACGCATGAGCGGCTCGCCTCGCTCGACGCTGCGCTCGGGCGGGAGGAGGGCCGCCTCGCCCCCTCGCCGTGGGAGGAGGTGCGCGACTTCTTCCACTATTGCGACAACTACATCGACCCGGTCGACCGCGCGGCGGAGCGTCTTGCCGGACAGGTGTCCGACAACCATCCGGAGGGCGCCGCCGCTGCCCTGCTCGAAGCGCGGGGCCTGCGGGTGGTGCTGGGCCGCGACGGGCCGGTCAGGCGTCTCGATCCGGACAGCCGGACGGTAACGGTCTCGCGCCGCGCCCCCGGCGCGACACGAGCGTTCCAGCTCTGGTTCCAGGTCGCGTTGTCGACGCAGGACGACCTACTGGAAGCGACGCTGGACCTTGCCCGCTTCCGCACCGCCGAAAGCCGGGCCATCGCAAAGGTCGGGCTCGCCAACTATTTCGCCGGAGCCGCGATGCTGCCCTACACGCGCTTCGCCGCGGCGGCCGACGAGACCCGCCACGATCTCGAACGGTTGTCCGCGATCTTC
This sequence comes from Pelagovum pacificum, assembly GCF_016134045.1. Classification (NCBI taxonomy): domain Bacteria; kingdom Pseudomonadati; phylum Pseudomonadota; class Alphaproteobacteria; order Rhodobacterales; family Paracoccaceae; genus Pelagovum; species Pelagovum pacificum. The sequence continues at coordinate 2,203,861 of NZ_CP065915.1, forward strand.
GGCGCCTCGCTCGAGCAGGTGGCCCATCGCCTATCGACCCTGCAGCGCACCGGCGCGAAGGGCGTGCCCTTCTTCTTCGTCCGCGTCGACCAGGCCGGCACGATCACCAAGCGCCACTCGGCCACCGCGCTTCAGTTCGCGCGCTTCGGCGGCGCCTGCCCGCTCTGGAACGTGCACCGCGCCTTCGAAACGCCGGGCCGCTGGCTGCGCCAACTGGCCGAGACGCCGGACGGCGCGCGTTACCTCTGCCTCGCCCGCGAGGTGACGAAGCCCGGCGGCGCATGGGGCGTGCCCGACCGGCGCTACGCCATCGGGCTCGGCTGCGAGGTGCGCCATGCCGGGCGGATGATCCAGGCCGAGGGGCTCGATCTCGACAGCGCGGCGGCGTTCGAGCCGATCGGCATCTCCTGCCGGATCTGCGAGCGGCGCGACTGCCACCAGCGCTCCGTCCCGCCGCTGGAGCGGCGGCTGTCGGTGGACCCCGACGAGCGCGGGACGCTCCCCTACCGGGTCGAGTGAAATGATGGACAAGCGTCCGGCACTCGCGGATAACGACTGCAATCAAGGAGGATGTCCATGGAACTCACCGGCACCCGCACCATCGCCGCCGACCGCGAAACGGTCTGGGCAAAGCTCAACGATCCCGACGTGCTGAAGGCCTGTGTGCCCGGCTGCGAGGAGCTGACCGGCACGCCCGAGGACGGGTTCGAGGCCGTGGTGAAACAGAAGGTCGGCCCGGTGAAGGCGACCTTCAAGGGTGCCGTGACCATCGAGAATTCCAACCCGCCCGAGAGCTACCGCCTCGTCGGCGAGGGCAAGGGCGGCGTGGCCGGCTTCGCCAAGGGCGCGGCCGACGTGAGCCTCGCGGAAGTGCCCGAGGGCACCGAGCTGACCTACAAGGTCGACGCGCAGGTCGGCGGTAAGCTCGCCCAGCTCGGCAACCGGATCGTCGGCGGGTTCGCCCGCAAGATGGCGGACGAGTTCTTCGAACGCTTCCAGGCGCAGGTCGAGGGCTGAGGCCCCGACGGGGGCGGCCGGTCAGCGGTTTTCGCAGCAATGCGGCCCGCCTCTCGGCCGCGCACACGGTTCAGTTTCTCGGCGCGCGCCACCCTGCCGCCTCGGCCTCCTCTACGGAGCAGAACCAGCGCTCGCCCCGCTCCAGCGTGATGCGCGTGTCGGCATAGCTCGCGTCGCCGGGGCGGTGGTAAATGCGACCGCTGGAAGAGACGTTTCCCTTGATGTCGCAGCCCGCCGGCGCCGGATCGGACGGTCCGGGCTGCCGCTGTTCGGCGCGGTACTCCGCCGGCGTCTGCACCTCTCCCGACCAGAGGCCCGCGCCGCGCACCGCCGCGTCCTTCTCGGCGGTGTCGTACATCATCGAATAGTCGCGGTAGGCGAAGGCCAGCCCGTTGGTGACGAGCCAGTCACCCACGTCCACGCCCCCCGCGGTGCAGATCGCGACGATCCGCCCGTACCGGTCGATGTCCTGCTCGACGCAGCGCGCAGCCTCTCCCCCGAAGGTCGCCTCGGTCACTGCCGTGACCCACGCCCCGCAGTCCCAGGTCGCGCCATCGTCGCGCGTGCAGGTCTGGCCCTGTTCCGGCGCGTCGATGCCGAACAGCCGGATGTCCGCGCCGGCGACCTCGAACGTGTCACCATCCTTGACGCGGATGGTGCCGGAGACGTCGGCGAGCGCGGGCGTGGCCGCGAGGGCGAGGCAGATGAGGGAAATCGAACGCATGTCCGGCAAACTGTCCGACACCGGACGCCCGGACAATAGCGGACACGCGTCCGGTAACGGACAGTTGCAGCCTAGCGGTCAGTCGTCGGTTGCCGCACGGCGGACGCCCGTCGCGCCCGCGCCTCGCGCCAGGTGATGAAGCTCACCGCCGCGACGATGATCGCACCCCCGATCAGGACCCAGCCGTCGACCGGCTCTCCGAACACCAGCGCACCAAGCATCAGCGCCCAGATCAGCTGCAGAAAGATCGCCGGCTGCGTCACGGTCAGCGGCGCGGCGGCAAAGGCGCGGGTCATCGCGTAATGCCCCGCCGTGGCGAAACAGGCGCAGACGAACAGCCAGAAGATGTCCCCCCACCCCGGCGGCACCCAGACCACCAGAGCGAAGGGTGCGAGGCCGATCGCCACGGTGATCGACAACATGCCGACGACGACCACCGCGCTCACCTCGTCGGCCAGCACCTTCATCGCCATGTAGGACGAGGCGAACATCAGCGCCGTGCCGATCATCGCGATGTGCCCGATCTCCACCTCCCGGAAGCCGGGCCGGATGATGAGCAAGCCGCCGAGCAGCGCCACCAGCACCGCGACGAGGCGACGGGGCGGCAGCTCCTCCTTCAGGATCAGCGCCGCGCCGAGCGTGGTGAAGACGGGGTTGAGGAAGTTCAGCGCCGTCACTTCCGCGATGGTGATCTGGGTCATCGAGTAGAACCACAGGATCACGCCGAGTGTCTGGAACAGCCCCCGCACCGAGAACAGCACCAGCTGCCGCCGGGTGAGCCGTGCGGCGAGGATCGGCCGGATCAACGGGATCAGGAAGACGAGGCCGAGAATGTAGCGGATGAAGGCCGACTGCGCCGCCGGGAGATCGTCACCGACATGCTTCACCACCGCCGTCACGCCGACGAAACAGAAGCCGGTGACGATCATCCAGGCGATTCCCGCCGTCGGCGTGGCGCGGGACGTGTCGGTGACGCTCATCCGTAACGTTCGACGAAGCGGGCGAGGATCGTCTCGGGCACGGTGACGTCGGCGGTGCGGCACATGGCGATCAGGTCCTCCGCCGTCTCGGGCGGGAAGTAGCCGCGATCCTTGTAGATGCGGATCCGCGTCTCGAACCCGGCGGCGTCGGCCTCCGGGTGGAACTGGGTGGCGTAGACGTTCGCGCCGGTGCGGATCATCTGGAACGGACAGGCGTCCGAGCTCAACAGCGCCACAGCGCCGTCCGGCAGCGCCTGCAACGCCTCCTTGTGGCCGACGAAGGCGTCGAACGCCTCCGGCACGCCGGCGAGCAGCGGATCGGCGCGGCCCGCATCCGTGACGCGGCAGGTCGAGGTGCCGACAGCCTCGCCGTAGCGCGCCTTGCCGACCTCGCCGCCAAGCGCGTGACCGAGGATGCCGATGCCGTAGCAGCAGCCAAGGAAGGGAATGTCCCGGGCGATGATCTCGGGCATAAGCGACAGGCAGGCGGCCTCGATCTTCGCCTCGGCGGGCGACTTGTCTTCCGGCGGGTCGCTGACGCACCCGGGACCGCCGCCGACGATGACGCCGCTGATCCCGGCGAGCGGATCGTCGGGCAACGGCTCCTGCTCCAGCCGGACGCGGGTCACGTCGCCCTCCGACAGCCCGCCCTTGGCGAGGAAGGCCGCGAACTCGTCGTCGGCGGCCGCCGTCTCGGGGCGCAGCTGCAGGATCAGGAAGCGGCTCATGTCCCGGTGATTAGCCGCCGCTGACCGTCTTTACCATAGCCCGCAGAGCTTGCCCCGGCAGGGAATTCCGCGATAAGAGGCGCCGATCAGATTTACGAGGACGAGACCATGGCCGGCCATTCCAAATGGGCGAACATCCAGCACCGCAAGGGGCGCCAGGACGCCGCCCGCTCCAAGCTCTTCTCCAAGCTCGCCAAGGAGATCACCGTCGCCGCCAAGATGGGCGACCCGGACCCCGACAAGAACCCGCGCCTTCGCCTCGCCGTGAAGGAAGCGAAGTCGAGCTCGGTGCCGAAGGACGTGATCGACCGCGCCATCAAGAAGGCGATCGGCGGCGATGCGGAGAACTACGAGGAAATCCGCTACGAAGGCTACGGGCCCAACGGGGTCGCGGTGATCGTCGAGGCGATGACAGACAACCGCAACCGCACCGCCTCCACCGTGCGCTCCACCTTCTCCAAGAACGGCGGCAACCTCGGCGAGACGGGGTCGGTCGGCTTCATGTTCGAACGCAAGGGCCAGGTGGTCTACCCGGCCGGTGCGGGTGACGCCGACGACATCATGATGGCCGCGATCGAAGCCGGCGCCGAGGACGTGGAAAGCGGTGAGGACGGACATGTCGTCTGGTGCGCCGACACCGACCTCAACGATGTGTCGAGCGCGCTCGAAGAGCAGCTCGGCGAATCCGAGACGACCAAGCTCGTCTGGCGCCCCACCACGACGACGGAACTCGACCTCGAAGGCCTGCAGAAGCTGATGAAGCTGGTCGAGGCGCTGGAAGACGACGACGACGTGCAAAACGTCACGACGAACTTCGAAGCCGCCGACGACGTGATGGACGCCTACGCCGCCGCCTGAGGCGACCCGGCGCTCGCTCATCTGGCCGAAAATACCTCTCGGGGAGAGCTCGAGAGGGGCAGACAGCCCCTCTCGATCCGCCGGATCGACCGGGTGCCCCGACAGACCCTCTGTGAAGCTTTGATGACCGGGCGCCAAGCCGCTTGCCAAGTGGCGTTCCCGCCCCGATCAGGGGTTGCATGACCACAGACCGCCCCGCCCCCGGCCCTCCCGCGCTGTTCCGTATCTTCGGCCGCATCGGCGTGCTGTCCTTCGGCGGGCCCGCCGCGCAGATCGCGCTGATGCACCGCACGCTGGTGGACGAACAGCGCTGGCTCACCGAAGCGCAGTTCCTGCGCGCCCTCTCCTTCTGCATGTTGCTGCCCGGCCCCGAGGCGATGCAGCTGGCGACCTATGCCGGCTGGCGCGTGCGCGGCATTTCCGGCGGACTGGTGGCGGGCGGGCTCTTCGTGTTGCCGGGAGCGCTGGTCATCATAGGCCTGGCCTACGCCTATGCCGCGCTCGGGGACGTGCCGCTGGTGCAGGCGGCGTTTCTTGGCATCAAGGCGACGGTGATCGTGATCGTGTTGCAGGCGATCCTGAAACTCTCCGCCCGCGCGCTGAAGGGGGCGGAGCCGGTGGCGCTCGCCATGCTCGCCTTCCTCGCGCTGTTCCTGTTCGACGCGCCGTTCCCGCTGGTGATCGGACTGGCCGCGCTCTGGGGCGCGCTGCGGGCCGGCACAGCGGACGAGTCGCCGCCGCCGGCGCGGCTCGACGGGGCCCGCACGCTTCGGATCGCGGGCGCTGGCGTCGCGCTCTGGGCCGCTCCGATCGCGGTGGCCTGGGCGGCGGGATCGGAGCTGCTGCTGGCCCTCGGGCTGTTCTTCTCGAAGCTCGCTGTCGTGACCTTCGGCGGGGCCTATGCCGTGCTCGCCTACATGAGCCAGGAGGTGGTGACCGGGCGCGGCTGGCTGAGCGCGGAGCAGATGCTAGACGCGCTGGGGCTGGCGGAGACGACGCCGGGACCGCTGATCCTCGTCACCCAATTCGTCGGCCAGCTGACCGGACAGGACGCGGGCGGCCCCGTGCTGGCGCTCGCGGCGTCGCTGATGACGCTGTGGGTGACCTTCGTGCCCTGCTTCATCTGGATCTTCGCCGGCGCGCCGCTGATCGACTGGCTGGAGAGCCAGCCGCGCATCGCCGCGGCGCTGCGGGCGATCACGGCGGCGGTGGTCGGGGTGATCGCCAACCTTTCCGTCTGGTTCGCGGCGCACGTGCTGTTCGGCGAGGTCGGGCGCGTCGAGTCGGGACTGCTGTCGGTGGTCGCGCCCAGCCCCGGCAGCTTCTCGCCGCTGGCGCTCGGCCTTACGGTTGTGGCGGGGATCCTGCTTCTCGCGCTGCGCTGGCCGCTCCTGGCGGTGCTGGGCCTGATGGCCGGGACCGGGGTGGTCGCCGGGCTTCTCTGATGCCCCTTTTCCTCGCTCCCGAATCCCTTATGCTGGCGGCATCGGCAGGGAAGGACCGTCAGACGTGAGCCAATCCATCGACTACGGAAACCTGATGCACAAGGCCATGCGCGGCCTTATCCAGCAGGTGTTGGAGAAGGTTGGGCAGGAGGGTCTGCCGGGCAACCACCACTTCTTCATCACCTTCGACACGATGCATCCCGACGTCGAGATCGCCGACTGGCTGTCCGACCGTTACCCGGACGAGATGACGGTCGTGATGCAGCACTGGTTCGACAATCTCGAGGTCACCGACGACGGGTTCTCCGTCACGCTGAACTTCGGCGACAGCCCCGAGCCGCTCTATATCCCCTACGACGCGATCCGCACCTTCGTGGACCCCTCGGTCGAGTTCGGCCTGCGCTTCGAGACGCAGGACGACGAGGAAGAGGACGATGCCGAGGAAGCGCCGATGCAGGAGATGGTCGAGGACGATCCCGACGACGAGCCGCCCCGCAAGGACGCCGAGGTCGTGAGCCTCGACCGGTTCCGCAAGTAATCCCGTGATCCTGATGCTGAACGGCCCGTTCGGGGCCGGGAAGACGACGGTGGCGACCGCGCTTGCCGCGCGATTGCCCGATGCGATGCTCTACGATCCCGAAGTCGTGGGCCTTCATGCGCGCGACCTCACGGCGGGCATCCTGCCGGCTTACGAGGCGACGGACGATTTCCAGGACATCCGGCTCTGGCCCGACCTCGTGGTCGCGACGGCCGGACTGATCCACGCCCGCTACGGGCGGTCCCTGATCGTGCCGATGACGCTCGACGACCCGGACCGGCTGGCGCGGATCCGGGAGGGGTTCCGGGAGATCGATCCCCGGACGCACCATGTCTGCCTGATGGCACCGCTCGACGTGCTGCTGGAGCGCCTTCGCGCGCGCGAGGTCCCGGCCGGGGCCGATCCGGCGCAAAGCTGGCGCTGGGCCGAGCGGCGCGCGACCGAGAGCCGGGCGGCGCTCGCGGCAGCGCAGTTCGGGCCACATGTCGCAAGCCACGGCCGCCCGGTCGAAGAGACGATTGCGGAGATCCTGCGCCTCGTGGCGTGATCCGGCGGTGCACCTGCGGTGCGCTCTGTCAGCCCTCCCTGCCGGTCGGGCCGCGTTCAGGGGGCTGTCTGCCCCCTCTTGGGCCTGCGGCCCAATTCACCCCCGAGAAATATTTGAAGCCCAAAGAATGCCGGCCCGCGCGTCGACTTCGACCGGGTGCTGCGGGATGGTCCGTTTGGTCACCCGGGGGCTGCAGGACTTCCGAACGGGCCTGTCAGCGCTATCGACCGTTGCGGCAGGCGCCGGGCGCGGCTATCCGGTGCGCGATCGTATACCGGAGGACGCGCCAATGACCGCCACCCGCACCGAGACCGACAGCTTCGGCCCGCTCGAGGTTCCCGCCGACAAGTACTGGGGCGCGCAGACGCAGCGCTCGATCCAGAACTTCCCGATCGGCTGGGAGAAGCAGCCCGTCGCCATCGTGCGCGCGCTCGGCGTCATCAAGCAGGCCTGTGCCGAAACCAACAAGGCGCGCGGCAAGCTGCCTGCCGAGATGGCCGACGCGATCATCGCGGCCGCTGCCGAAGTGGTGTCGGGCAAATTGGACGATCATTTCCCGCTTGTGGTCTGGCAGACCGGGTCGGGCACCCAGTCCAACATGAACGCCAACGAGGTGATCGCCAACCGCGCCATCGAGATGCTGGGCGGCACCATCGGCTCCAAGGACCCGGTGCATCCGAACGACCATTGCAACATGGGCCAGTCCTCGAACGACACCTTCCCGACCGCGATGCATATCGCCGTGGCGATGACCGCGCGGGACGTGACGCTGCCGGGGCTGGAGAAGCTGCACGCCGCGCTCGCCGCCAAGGTCGAGGAATTCGACGGCATCATCAAGATCGGCCGGACCCACACGATGGACGCGACGCCGCTCACGCTGGCGCAGGAATTCTCCGGCTACGCCCACCAGGTGAAGATGGCGATCGAGCGGGTGAAGGGCGCCCTGCCCCGGATCTACGAGCTCGCCCAAGGTGGCACGGCGGTCGGCACCGGGCTCAACACGCCGGAGGGCTGGGGCGAGACGGTCGCGGCCAACATGGCGCGCATCACCGACCTGCCCTTCGTCACCGCGCCCAACAAGTTCGAGGCACTCGCCGCGCATGACGCGCTGGTGGAGATGTCGGGGGCGCTGAAGACGGTGGCGGCGTCGCTGTTCAAGATCGCCAACGACATCCGGCTGCTCGGCTCCGGCCCGCGCTGCGGCATCGGGGAGCTGATGCTGCCCGAGAACGAGCCGGGCTCCTCCATCATGCCGGGCAAGGTGAACCCGACCCAGTGCGAGGCGATGACGCAGGTCTGCGCGCACGTGATGGGCAACGACGCCGCCGTCGGCTTCGCCGGCAGCCAGGGTCATTTCGAACTGAACGTCTACAAGCCGATGATGGCTTACAACGTGCTTCAGTCGATGCAGCTGATCGGGGACGCCTCGGTCGCCTTCACCGACAATTGCGTCAGCGGGATCAGGGCGAACGAGGACCGGATCGCGAAGATCATGGCCGAGAGCCTGATGCTGGTCACCGCGCTGGCGCCCGAGATCGGCTACGACAACGCCACCACGGTCGCCAAGACCGCGCACAAGAACGGCACGACGCTGCGCGAGGAGGCCGTGACCCTCGGCTTCGTCACGGCCGAGCGGTTCGACGAGGTCGTGCGCCCGGAACAGATGATCGGCCCCCGCTGAGCGATCACGAAAAAGGGGCGGCCCGGCGGGCCGCCCCTGATGTGTCGAACGTCAGGTCGATTACATCTCGCTCGGCGCGACGGCGAAGCCGCTGAAGCCGCCCATGCCGAGATCGGCGAGCATCGTCGCTTCGCCCGTCTCGAGGTCGATGGAATAGAGACCGGCGGTGTCGCCGCCTTCCATCTGCAGGATGGCATAGCCTTCGTTCTCACCCTCGGCGGCGGACAGGATGTCGAAGCCGCCCATGCCGGACAGGTCCACGGCTTCACCGTCCACCATGACGGCGCCGATGGTTTCGAGCGTGCCGTCGTTGTTGGCGACGCTGACGAGCGAATCCGTCTCGGCATCGAGGCCGTACTGGAACGTGCTCTCGGCGGTCATGCCGGAGATGGCGTTGGTGTAGGCGTTGGCAAAGACCATCGGGGTCGCGTCAGCGTTGTCGTCGCCCTCGGCATAGAACAGGTCGGTCACACGGATCACGGTGCCGGCACGCTCGTCACCGTCGCCGAAGCCGTCGGGGAAGTAGACGAGGTTGTCGCCCGAGGAGGACAGGGCGCGAACGGCGTCGATCGCGTTGTTGAAGTCGAAGGCGATCATAGCGCCGTCGGCCAGCGTAGCGTCTTCGGCAAAGGATGCGCCGAGGTCGGTCATCTCGCCCGACATCGGGTCGATCGTGTAGATCATGCCGTTGGTGATACCGAGCAGATCACCGGTGACGGGCCGGTAGGCGATGGCATCGACGGGGTTGGCGAGCTCGTTGGTGGTGACGTCGCCCGGGTTTTCGATGTCGGCCATGACGACGAGGGTCGCGCCGTCATCGGTCAGGGCGTACCCGGAAGCGGCGTAGGCTCCGGTCGCGGCAAGGCCGAGTGCGGCGGCGGCGGTGGTCATCGTGCGGATCATGTCGGTTGGTCCTCTCTGTGATTACAGCGGCTTCGATCGCCGCCCGTGTGCCAGTAACCACGTCAGGGAGGATCGGAGAGTTTCACCGCAGACGGCGAAAAGTCCCGAGATTTGGGGATGCGGGCGGCGAACCGCCCGCCCTGCCCGTCACATGAAGCTGCAATCGCGGGCGAGAACCCGGTCGATCGCGGCACTCGAACCGCGCAGCGGAACCTCCGACAACGTGCCGCGGCGGTAGAGGCCGACCATCAGGTTCGATCCGTACTGCATGCCCGAGACGAAGCTTTCCGCCTCTTCCATCGTGTCGAAGGCCAAGAGGCAACTTGCGGCGGAGCAGTCCGCGCCCACCAGTACCTCGCCGTAATTGTCGACCTCGACAACGAAGATCTCCTCCGAGGCGCCGGGATCGTAGCCGCGGAACACGACGGCCGGCAGGCCGCCATTGGCGCATTCGACCATCACGGAGAAACCGTTCGTTCCGGGGCCGATGGCCTGACCGGCAGGAAGCGGCGCGGGATCGTAGCTCCAGTCGGCGGCGGCGGGCGCGGCGGCGAGGAGGAGTGGCAGAAGCAGGGTTTTGTACATGAAAATACCTTTGCGTTGAATGAGGTCGGTCCCGAAACGATCCATGCAGGGGGCCGCCGCGTCAACGGGCCGTTTCGCGAATATCCATAGGCAAGGCCGCGGCCGGAGCGTAGAACGGGGGCTCGCAACGAGGGGGAGTCGGATGTCGGTCGTGAACTTCAACAAGGCGCGCAAGGTGCGGGCCCGCGCGGATGCCAAGAAGCAGGCGGACGAGAACGCGGTGAAGCACGGGCGCACCAAGGCGCAACGGATGCTGGACGCCGCGCGCGAGCAGAAGCTGCGTGAACGTCTGGACGGCCAGAAATTCGACGATGTCTGAGGGGCGGCCGGTCAAGCACTCCCTCACCCTGCGCGGTCACCGCACGAGCGTCTCGCTGGAACATGCCTTCTGGATCGCGTTCCGGGAAATGGCCAAGGCAAACGGCCAGACACTGAACGGTCTGGCCACGGAGATCGACGAATCGCGGGGAGAGGATGTCGGGCTGGCGTCCGCGATCCGGGTCGCGGTCCTGCGTCACGCCCAGGGTCGCATCTGACCGGGAACGTGATCGGGCGGTTCAGTCCTGGGAGTAGAGCGCGGCACGGATGCGCGTCAGGTCGTCGGCTTCCTGCTGTTCGACGGAAAGCGTGGAGCGCTTGGTCGTGCGCTGGCCACCGAGGTCACCCTTGAAGAGGTCGAGAAGTTCACGAACTTCGACCTTCTGCTTGGGAGCATCCTCGCCGTTGGCCTCGTGCGACTGACGGACGACCGAGATGATGGTCTCGAGCGTTTTCAGCAGTCCGGGCGTCGGACGTGGTGTTCCTTGCATTTCTTCGACAAGAGCCATTGGGCAGCAACTCCTGAGTCTCACTCTCGCAAGGCCCCCGCCTTGCAAGTCTCTTATCGGCCATAATTTCGGGCCGGGGAATGCCCCAAATCGGCCCCAATCAGCGCGAATTCTTCAATGGTTTCTTTGTAAGCCACTGTTTTACATGAACTAAAGATTGTGACGGGCCGCCCGAATTGGACGCATACGGATGCCTTTATTTCGCCTTTGTGATTGCTTTGCCCTGAATCGGGTTTTCGGTGGGGAACCAGTTCGGCGAACTCTCCGAAACCGTTTCTCGATCGGAATTGCGATCAGGTGGCTCTCGGGCGAATCGACAGCCAGATTCCCTCTTTCGAGCGCACGGTGAGGTGGGCGACCGGCACCGGAACGCGGTCAGGGACTGGTTCAATCCGGAAATTGCGGCAGATCAGGGCAAGCAGCAGGACCCCCTCGACCATCGCGAAACCGGCGCCCGTGCAGACGCGCGGCCCGGCCGAGAACGGCATGTAGGCCTCTCTCATGCATTGCTTGCCGTTGGTCGTCGTCCAGCGGGCGGGGTCGAAGGCATCGGGCCGCTCCCATAGCCGGGTCTGACGGTGGAGGTGCCAGGGACTCAGCACGACCTGTGCGCCCTTCTTGACGCGCCGGTCGCGGAACTCTTCGGTCTGCGTCGCCTCCCGCACCATCATCGGCACCGGCGGGTAAAGGCGCAGCGCCTCGCGGAACACGTCGCGCGTCACGCGCAGCTTGGAGATGGTGGAGAAGCTGTCCGTCACCTCTGCCGCCTCGGAGGCGATCTTCTCCTGCCAGTCGGGATAGAGCGCGAGCAGGTAGAGCGTCCAGGCGAGCGCGGAGGCCGAGGTCTCGTGCCCGGCGAGGAAGAAGATCGCCACCTGGTCGACCATTTCCTCGAGATCGAAGAGGTCGCCCGTCTCCGGGTCGCGGGTTGTCATGATCTTGGTGGCGAGGTCGTCGGGCGCGGTGCCGGCGTCGATCGCCTTCAATCGGTCAGCGGTGAGCGAGGAAATCAGGCGGCGGATCTCCTTCGCCGCGCGGCGGGTCTCGCGCCGGAACAGACGCGGCATCCAGCGGGGGCCGGGAATGAAGGCGGCGAGGTTCAGGATCGGCTGGGTGCGCTGGTAAGCGCGGAACTCGTCGAAGACGGCGCGCGCCACCTCATGCTCGATCGGGATGGAGAACAGCGTGCGGAATATGACATCCGCCGCGGCGTGGCTCGTCTCTGCCTCGATCTCGACCGGGTCGTCACCGGCGAGCTTCGACAGTCGGGCGACGGCTGCCTGCCCCGCGTCCCACATCGCGGGGTACGTGTCGCGCAGGCGGCCGCCCTCGAACGCCGGGTCGATGATCCGCCGCTGCCGTTTCCACGTCTCGCCGTTGGTGACGAAGACCGAGTTGCCGAGCAGCGGGCGCAGGCCGGAACTCACCCGGTCGGACTTCGGGAAGTCATCGGGCCGCTCGTTCAGCACGCGGCGCACGATCTTCGGATCGTTGACGAGGTAGGAGCGGAAGAACGGCGTCTTGAACTCCGCCATCCACGCCCGGTAAAGCCGCGCGGGCTGTGCCGACAGGATGTCGGCCCGGAACAGGCGAACATACCGCCAGAGCGAGACCCTGTCGGGGCGCGAGGGCGGTTTCGGTGGGATCATGCGGCGATCGAGGTGTATTTCGAGGCAGGGATGTCGATACGGCTCTTGCTGTGCGGCCGGTCGGCGTAGCGGTCGGCCAGCGTCACGGGCCCGGCGGTGATCTGGAAGTAGTCGTAATCCTTCGGACGGTCAAAGGCGCAAAGATACTGGAAGTGCAGCCGGAAGAAGCGCCAGCGCATTTCCTTCCAGCGTTCGGGCGACAGCGACTGTGTGAAAGCGGCAGAGAACACCAGCGGCCACTTCTGACCCACCGGCGCGACGCCCGACACCGCGACCGGATCGCAGAGTGCGAAGGCGCAGCCGTCGCCGGGCGCCGTGACGTCGACCCATGTCAGTTCCTTGCGCGTGCAGAGATAGGCGAGATCGCCGCGCAGCCGGTCGGCCTTCGGCAGGAAGGACACCATCGGCACCACTTGTCCGAGCGACAGGAACGCGAGCGCCGGTCCGTTGGCGGGCACCCTGCCCTGCCGGATCAGGTCGGCGAGAATCGACACCCCGAGATGCGCCCCCGAAGAGTGGCCGACGACAAGCACCTCGTCGAATTCGTCCGCCAGCGCCTCGGCAATGCGGTCGCCGAACTCCGCCATCCGCGCCTCGAGGTCGGGCGGGTTCGCACCCTTCCAGTTGGCCGAATAGGCGTAGTCGTGCATCAGGTAGTAGGCGAAGAACTTGCCGTCCTTCTTCTTGAACCACCGCAGGATCAGGGTCGCGACCGCACCCCAGACGGCAAGGCCCGCCAGCACGGCGAGCGCATCCGGCAGACCGAGCGCGCCGAGCAGCTCCCCCGCGCCGTAGCCGAGCAGAACACCGGTCCAGACGGCGATCATCAGCTGAAGGATCAGCATCCCCACGGGATAGAGCGCGGCGATCACCGGGCCCTTGCGCAGCCACATCAGCCGGCGCAGCGCGCCGCTGGTGATGTAGGTCCATGCGCAGCGGACAAGCTGGAGGTAGGTCGCAGGGATCGAGCTCGACATGCTGCCCCGCACGATATCGGACCAGACGAGCACTTCGACGTCCGCCTCGACCTCGGCGCCGTCGATCCGGCCGGTGACGTGCCAGCCGTAGGGACCGCCGCCGCGCTTTGGGGCGAGCGCGATGTCGTACCCCGTGATCGCCGCCTGCGCCGACCCTTCCTTGCGGTAGAGCTCGCGGTAGCGTCGCGGGTGGATCGGATCGTAGCCCGGTATGTAGAAGACCCGCCGACGCGCGACGGGGCGGCTGCTCTGCGCTGTCATGTCCCTGCTCTCGCCGGTCGTATCCGTGAACAATAGCTCCGGATCCCGGCGAAAATAAGCCGCGCGCGCAGCAAACAGAGGGTCGCGTTGCGGGTCGCCCCCGGAACGCCGGGCAGTCAGACGGGTTGGACCCGAAAGCCGGGAGAGTGACATGAGCCACAAGCAGATCGTCGAGGCGCTGATCGACACGCAAGGGACCCTCTATTCCGAGGAGATCGGCGCCGATATCGCGCGCGACACGCCGCAGGAGCTCTTTCACTGGCTGATCGGCGCCACGCTGCTGTCCTCGCGGATCTCGGCTGACAACGCCGTGAAGGCCGGCGCGGCACTGCGCGATGCGGGTTTGCACAAGATCGACGCGCTGCTCGATGCCAGGCGGGAGGACGTCGTGCGGGTTCTGAACGAGAACGGCTATGCCCGGTTCGACGAGTCGACCACCGACTACCTGCGCGAGACCGCCGAGATGGTTCGAGATGAATATGACGGCGACCTTCGGAAGATGCGCAAGGAGGACCCCGCCCGTGCGCTGCTCAAGGCCAAGGGGATCGGGCCCAAGGGGGCCGAGATCTTCGCCCGCGAGGCGCAACTCGTCTGGGATGAGTTCTACCCGACGCTCGGCGACCGCGCGCTGACGATGGCAAAGGACCTCGGGCTGCCGGAAGATGCCTCCGAACTGTCGAAGGCCGCCGGCAACCATGAGCGGTTCGTCCGCCTTGTGGCCGCGTTGACCCGCGCGGCGCTCGACGGGCCATCGGAGGACGTCACGAAGGCGGCGGACTAGCCGAGGTAGCCGAGCGCGGGCACCGTCTCCAGCAGCCAGTAGGCGAAGTCGGAGAATTGCCCGGTCACCATCATCAGCCCCACCGTCCAGAGCAGCAGGCCCGAGATCCGCTCGATCCGGCCCATATGGCGGCGCATGAAGGCCATTGCGCCCTTCAGCCGGGGGAAGAAGGCGGCGACCAGCAGGAACGGAATGCCGAGGCCGGCGGCATACGCCACCAGGAGCGTCGTGCCCCGCGCCATGTTGGCCTCCGTCGCGGCGAGACCGAGGATCGCGCCGAGAATAGGGCCGAGGCACGGCGTCCAGCCGAACGCGAAAGCGAGGCCAAGGAGGAACGCCCCGAAGGCGGAGCCGCCCTTGTCGCCCGCCTCGATCCGCATCTCGCGGTCCATGAAGCCGATCCGGAAGATCGACAGGAAGTGCATCCCGAAGACCATGATGACGATACCCGCGCCGGTCACGAACCAGTCCTGGTAGCGCAGGAAAGCCCGGCCGAGCGCCGAGAAGGCGAAGCCGAGCAGCAGGAACACCACCGAAAGCCCGAGCACGAAGAACAGGGCGGCCAGCGTCACCTTCCGGCGCGAGCCGGCGTCGCCGTCCATCTCCGCGACGCTGACGCCGGACATGTAGGCGAGGTAAGGCGGCACCACCGGCAACACGCAGGGCGACAGGAACGACAGAAGGCCGGCGACCAGCGCGATGGCGAGGCCCGGCAGCAGGGCGGCGTCGAGGATGAGCGTTGCGTCCATGTGCCGAGCGTTATCCGAGACCCGGCGGGAGGTCACGTTTCATCTCCTCACGTTGTGGTGGACGCGACCCTTCATCGCGCCTACTCCGGTCGACATGATCGACGCGGATGCCGAACTCGACGCGACGGGGCTGCTCTGCCCCCTGCCCGTCCTGAAACTGCGCAGGCGGTTGCAGCCGCTCGGGCCCGGCGATGTGATCCGGGTGCTTGCCGACGACCCGGCGGCGGTGATCGACATCCCGCACTTCTGTCAGGAAGCCGGGCACGAGCATGTTTCGCTCACGAGCGAAGGGCGCGTCCAGGTGCACCTGGTGCGTAAGGGCTGAGCGCCCGCTTCGGAGCGGATTGAAGGCTGGCAATCGGTGCCGGGGGCGCTGCCCCCGTCGCCCTGCGGGCGACTCCCCCGGAGGTATTTATGGCCAGATGAGCGAGCGGGTCGGGCGCGGACCTCCGGCGGGCTGCCTGCTACTGGGAGGGTCTCGCGGCGCGACCGTGGTCCGGTGAACGGAAAAGGGCGCGTACCTCGGACGCGCCCCTTGTTCTGTCAGCCGCGGCCGATGGACCACCATCCGCGCCGTTTCGGCTTTTCTTCGGTGTCGCCGTTGGCGGCGACCGGCTCGCGCTCTTCCGCCTGCGGTTCCGGTGCGGGCTCGGGGGCCGGTTCCGGTGCGGGCTGTTGCGCGACCGGCTCTTCGGCCGGTGCTTCGGGCGCAGGTTCTTCTGCCGGTGCTTCCTCGGCTGGCGCTTCGGCAACCGGTTCAGCGGAGGGTGCCTCTGCAGCGGTATCCGCGGGCGCAGGCGCTTCGGCCTCGGGCGCAGGGGTGTCCGCAACAGGGGCTTCGGCCACGACGGGAGCTTCCGGTGCGGGCGCCTCGGGCTGGGCCTCCGCCTCGGCGGCAGCGGCGGCTTCAGCCTCCGCAGCCTTCTGCGCGGCGGTCTTGCGACGCGAGCGGGTCCGCTTCTTCGGCTTCTCGGCCTCGTCCGGCGCGGCCTCGGCCGCCTCGGCAGGAACCTCCGCCGGAGCTTCGGCGGGTGTCTCCGCCGCCTCGGCGGGCGCGGATTGCGCGTCGGTGCTGTCGCTGCCCGACTCGCCGCTGTGTCCGTTATCCCCGTTCTCGCCGTTCTCGCCGTTTTCACCGTTAGAGCCGGAGCCCTTCCGGCGGCGACGACGCCGACGGCGCTTCTTCGGCTTCTCTTCCGGCTCCGGAGTCGGCTCTTCGACGACTTCGGCGACCACCTCTTCCTCTTCGACCTCCTCGACGGAGACCATGTCGGAGGAGATCACCGGCGCTTCGACCTCGGGCACGTTGCGCGTCGCGGTCTTGAACTTCTCGAGCGCGAAGTCCGGTGAGATCAGCGTGGGATCACCCTCGATGCGCACGGACAGGCCGTAGCGCGCCTCGATTCCGGCGACGTGCTCGCGCTTCTGGTTGATGAGGAAGTTCGCGATCCCGACGGGCGCCTTGACGAGCACCTCGCGGGAGCGGCCGCGCACGCCTTCTTCCTCGATCTGGCGGAGGATCGACAGCGCGACGTTGTCGTCGGAGCGCAACAGGCCCGTGCCGTGGCAGTGCGAACAAGGCTGGGTCGTCGCCTCGAGCATCCCCGGGCGCAGGCGCTGGCGGGACATCTCGAGCAGGCCGAAGCCGGAGATGCGCCCCACCTGGATGCGGGCGCGGTCGGTCTTCAGCTTGTCCTTCAGGCGCTTCTCGACGGCGGCGTTGTTCTTGCGCTCGTCCATGTCGATGAAGTCGATGACGATCAGGCCGGCGAGGTCGCGCAGACGCAGCTGGCGGGCCACCTCGTCAGCGGCCTCGAGGTTGGTCTTGACGGCGGTCTGCTCGATCGAGCCTTCCTTGGTGGCCCGGCCGGAGTTGACGTCGATGGCGACCAGCGCCTCGGTCACGCCGATCACGATATAGCCCCCCGACGGCAGCTGCACGGTCGGGTTGAACATCGAGTTGAGGTAGCTCTCGACCTGGTGGCGCGCGTAGAGCGGCATCGGGTCGATGTAGTTCTTCACGTTCTTGGCGTGGGACGGCATGATCATCTTCATGAAGTCCTTGGCCACCCGGTAGCCGGCCTCGCCTTCGACGATCACCTCGTCGATCTCCTTGGAGTAGAGATCACGGATCGACCGCTTGATGAGGTTGCCTTCCTCGTAGATCGGCGCGGGCGCGATCGACTTGAGCGTCAGCTCGCGGATCTGCTCCCACAGGCGCTGCAGGTACTCGTAGTCGCGCTTGATCTCGGTCTTGGTGCGCTGGCTGCCGGCAGTGCGGATGATGAGGCCGGCCCCCTCGGGGACGTCCATCGCCGAGGCGATTTCCTTGAGCTTTTTGCGGTCGGCTGCATTGGTGATCTTGCGGGAGATGCCGCCGCCACGGGCGGTGTTGGGCATCAGCACGCAATAGCGGCCGGCGAGGCTGAGGTAGGTGGTCAGGGCCGCGCCCTTGTTGCCACGCTCTTCCTTGACGACCTGCACCAGCATGACCTGGCGCACCTTCACGACTTCCTGGATCTTGTACTTGCGCGGGCGCGGCTTGCGGGCCGGGCGCACGTCTTCCTGATCGTCCTCGTCGGCGACCGACTCGATATCGGACGCGCCGTTGTCGTCGGACGTCGCATCGTCGGATTCCGCGCCCTCGTCGTCCGAGGACGGCGTGTCGACCGGCGTCTCGGCGACCGTTTCCATCGGGCTCAGCCCCTCGTCGTCGGCGTTGTCGCCATCGTCGAGGTCGATCGTCTCCATGCCCGCGATCTCGGGGCCGGAGGTCTCGGCACCGGTATCCTTGACCTCTTCCGTCGCGACCGCATCGCTGCTGTCGGTGGAGGCCGCCTTGGAGCGGGACCGGCTGCGCGAGCGCGAGCGCTTCTTCGGCGCGGGCTTCTCGTCACCCTCGTCCTCGGCCCGCTGGCTTTCGGCAAAGGCCTTTTCCTCGGCCAGCAGCGCTTCGCGGTCGGCGATCGGGATCTGGTAATAGTCGGGGTGGATTTCCGAGAAGGCGAGGAAGCCGTGGCGGTTCCCGCCGTAGTCCACGAAGGCGGCCTGCAGCGAGGGTTCGACCCTCGTCACTTTCGCCAGGTAGATGTTGCCGGCTAGCTGACGCTTTGCCTGCGCTTCGAAGTCGAACTCCTCGACCTTGTTTCCGTCGACCACCACGACGCGGGTTTCCTCCGCGTGGGTGGCATCGATGAGCATTTTCTTTGCCATGTTGTCCGTCTGCACGACAGCCGCAAGGCGCCCCCAGGGGGCGCCGAAGTCCGCTTATCGTGTCTGATTGTGGCGATGAGAGCGGCGCGGTCGGAGGCCGGGCCCCTCGGGGCCGTCGGTCGTCCGACTTTTAGCGCCTCGCGCCTCATCGCGTTTCTTCTCCGGCGCGGCGTGGGGGCCGTGCCAATTGTGGCCCGCTTTGCCGGAGCCTCCGGTGTACGGGCTGTTCGGGGGGCCTGACGGCCCGATCGGTCTGTTCGAGGCGGCAGAGTCGATGCCCGCCAGGTGCCTGAAACAGCGAAACTTTCCGGCCCCATCCGCGCTACGGCGCACGGCAGGACCGTTCGTCTACATAAGGGAAAGACACACAAGGTTACAATGGGCAATCCACAGGCGTGGGTTGCGAGGTGGACCGAGTGACGCAGTGGCGCGCCGGATCGTTGCAAATCCACAACCTGTGGTCGCATCGCGCACATCTGGCAGGCACAGGTGGTTCGGCGCTTCAGAATTGCCAGCCGGGCAAGGCGGCGGCCTGGCGAATCCAGTCGCGGAATTGCGCCTCGTCGAGGGCGAGGTCCTCGTAGACGTGAAGGTAGCGCGTGTTCGGGTCCTTGGAGCCGACGGGGGGCATCGGTGACAGGTCCGCGCCCCGGAAGAAGGTGATCTTCAGGTATTTCGTGATGCAGTGGAAGGCGACGATGTATCCCTGGCCCGGCAGCCCGTAGAACGGCGTATTCCATCGCACCGCCTTCTGCGCCTCGCCGATCTCGTCGGTGATGATCCGGTCGAGCATCACGCCCGCGTCGTGCTTCCAGCCGGGCATCGCGGCGATGTAGTCCTGCACCGGGCCATCGCCATCGCCCTTCGGGATCTGGGGGTTGCCACCCGAAAGCAGCTTTACCTTGCCGTCCGTCATCTGAGCCTCACCACGCGACCGTCCTGCGCCCGAAGTATGGTAGCACGAACAGGCAGATCCCGCTCGCCGAAAGCGCGAACAGCGGCACGAGCGCGAGCAGGTAGACCCCGACGGGCGGCTCGGTGATGCCGGCGAAGATCACGCCGGCATTGACGATGACCGCGATGGTGAAGGCCATCGGGCACTAGCGGTGGAATTGCCGGACCGCGCGGGTGAGGGTCATGCCCTGTCTCCTGATACCGCCGGATCACTCGGTGCGATCGAGCAGCTGCTCGAGCTGGCCAAAGTAATTTTCCCAGCCGTAGCGGGCGCCGCCAAGCTCCTGCGGGCGCTCGGGGGTGAAACCGGACTGCTCCATCCGGAGCCGGGTTCCCGTCGCGGTTTCGGTCAGGGTCAGCGTGACGATGCTGCGCAGCTCGAACGCGTCCCAACGGTAGACCAGCCGGTGGTGCGGCTCGATCTCCAGCACTTCGCAGTCCGCAGCGCCCCACTCGCCCGAGAAGGTGAATTTCGCGCCTGTCTCCGGGCGGAAGTCAGTCTTCATCAGCCACTCCTCCAGCAGGTGGGGCTGGGTCAGTGCGCGCCAGAGTTTCTCCGGCGCGTGAGGGAACTCGCGCTCGACGGTGACGGTGCGGGTTTCGGTCATTGGTCCATCCTTTTCAGCAGCGCGTCGAGCGCATCGAACCTGTCTTCCCAGAATCCGGCCATCTCGCGTGTCCAGCCGACGAGCGGCGCAAGTGCCTGGGGACGCGCGGAATAACGGGTCTGCCGGCCCTCGGGCGTGTCGGTGACGAGGCCGGCCTCCTTCAGCACGCGCAGATGCTTGGAGACGGCAGGTTGCGACACCCCTGCCCGCTCGGTCAGCGCGCCGACCGTCAGGTCGCCGTCCCGGCAGAGCCGTTCAAACAGCGCCCGGCGCGTCGGGTCCGCGAGGGATCGGAACAGGTCGTCGTTGGGGGTGACCACGTTTCATAACCTTTTGGCTATTGGTTGAAGCGACTCATAGCCACACGATTATGATTCCGTCAAGCCGCAACCGGACACCTGACGCGAAACAGCCATGCGCCCGGTATCGGACACATGGCTGTTGTTCGGACAGTCACCGGACAGATGTCCGGTAGCGGTCAGTCAGAGATAGTCGGACCGCTGAAGCTGATACTTCGCCATCTTCTCGTTCAGGGTCCGGCGCGGCAGGCAGAGCTCTTCCATCACCGCGACGATGGAACCCTTGTGGCGGCGCATCGTGTTGTCGATCAGCATCCGCTCGAACGCCTCGACGAACTCCTTCAGCGGCTTGCCCTCGGTGGTCATGGCGGGCTCGCTCTCGGCGTTGTCGGCCATCAGCAGGGAGGCGATGGTCCCGGTGCCGCGACGGTTCTGCAGCACGGCACGTTCGGCCACGTTTATCAGCTGGCGCACGTTGCCGGGCCACGGGGCCTGCAGGAGTTGCGCGGCTTCCTGGGCGGAAACCTGGGGCGCGTCACAGCCGTATTCGTCGGCGAACTGCTCGGACAGGCGGGTGAACAGCGACAGGATGTCCTCGCCCCGCTGGCGCAGCGGCGGAACCGTGACGCGCAGCGCGGCGAGCCGGTAGAACAGGTCCGCGCGCAGCACGTCCTCGCAGGTCTTGCCCTCGTCCTGCAGATTGCAGATCGCGATAATCCGGGTCTCCGCCGGCGTGCCCTGCTCGTTCAGCGCGGTCAGCAGTCGGGCCTGCAGCGCGGGCGACAACGCCTCGACATCTTCCAGCACCAGCGTGCCGCCGCGCGCCTCTTCCATCGCCGGGATCGGGTCGTCCTGCTCTACCGGGCCGAACAGACGACGGGTCAGCGCCTCCTCGTCGTAGGCGGAACAGGAGATCAGAACGAACCGCTTGTTGGCACGGGCCCCGACGGCGTGCAGGGCATGGGCGACGAGCGTCTTGCCGGTGCCGGTCTCCCCCTCGATCAGGCAGTGGCCGTCGGCCTGACCGAGATCGAGGATGTCCTCCTTCAGCCGTTCCATGACGGGCGAGGATCCGATCAGCTTGGACATGATCGCGGAGCCGTCCGACAGCTCACGCCGCAGCGCCCGGTTGTCGAGCGTCAGCCGCCGCGCCTGTGTCGCCTTCTTGGCAAGCTCGGTCATCCGGTCGGGGTTGAAGGGCTTCTCGAGGAAATCGTAGGCGCCGATGCGCATCGCTTCCACGGCCATCGGCACGTCGCCGTGGCCCGTGATCATGATGACCGGAAGAGTGCTGTCCACACCCTTGATCTTCTTGAGGAATTGCATGCCGTCCATGCCCGGCATCTTGATGTCGCTCACGACGATGCCGGGGTAGTCGGGGTTCAGCCCCTTCAGCGCGTCCTCCGCGCTCGCAAAGGTCTCCGTGTCGTAGCCCGACAGGGCCAGCCACTGGCTAATGGATTGCCGCATGTCTTTTTCGTCGTCGACGATCGCGATCTTCATAGCCTGAGCCATGAGACTTCACCTCACTCCGCTGCGTCCAGTTCTTCCCGGTCTTTCCAGATCGGCAGCTGGACCTCGAAGACCGCGCCGCCATCGGCGGCGTTGCGGGCGGTCAACCGCCCGCCGAAATCGGAGACGATCCCG
Source organism: Pelagovum pacificum (assembly GCF_016134045.1). Classification (NCBI taxonomy): domain Bacteria; kingdom Pseudomonadati; phylum Pseudomonadota; class Alphaproteobacteria; order Rhodobacterales; family Paracoccaceae; genus Pelagovum; species Pelagovum pacificum. Next base: position 2,225,832 of record NZ_CP065915.1, read on the forward strand.
GACGAGATCGCCAGTCCCAAGCCAACGCCGTCTCCGGGCTGCTTGGTGGTGTAGAAAGGTTCGAACAGGGCATCGAGGTCCTCGATCCCGTCACCATTATCGCGCACTGTCAGCCGCACAGTGTCCCCGGCCGCCAGCAGGATGTCGATCTGCGGCTCCTTGGAGGTCTTGGTGGCATCGAGCGCGTTCCTCAACAGGTTGATGATGACCTGCTCCAGCCGGAGCCGGTCACCGAGTATCAACACCGGATCGCCCGGAAGGGTCCGCGTCAGATTGACCGATCGGGCCTTCAGCTGCGGCTCCATCATCGACAGGGCCGACAGGACGGCCGCGCGGGCGTCGACCGGCTCGAACTGCTCGGCGCCTTTCCTCGCATAGGACTTGAGCTGGCGGGTGATCGCCCCCATGCGCTCGATCAGGTCGTCGATCCGCTGGAAGGAGGCGAGCGCCTCCTCGTTGCGCTTGCGGTTCATCAGCAGCCGCGCGCCGGCGAGGTAGGTTTTCATCGCCGCGAGCGGCTGGTTGAGTTCGTGACTGACGGCCGCCGACATCTCGCCGAGGGCGGCAAGTTTCGACGATTGCGCGAGCGTCTGCTCTGCGACCTCCAGCGACTTCTCCATCTTGTCGCGTTCGGCGATGGCGCGCTGAAGCTGGCGGTTCAGCTGACGGAGCTCGGCGGACTCCCGCTGGAAGAACAGGATGCGCGACGCGGCCTTGCGGCTCAGCAGCCAGAAGATGCCCGCCAGCAGGATCGCGAAGCCCATGATCTCGAGCGCGAGGACCCCGTTCACCCGCTCGCGCACGGATGCGTAGGTGGTGAAGGTCACCATCTTCCAACCCCGGAACGGCACCCGCGTCTCGTTGCGCATGACCGCCTCGCCACGCAGGTAGGCGTCCACGGGCAGTGCGCTCCAGTCCTGAGTGACGCGGATCGCGCGTTCGATCGCAGACGGTGCGGACTGCCGGGTCAGCGCCTCGGCCTCGGTCAGGCCGCGCCAGCGGGGTTCGGTCGACAGGATGATCCGCCCCTCGCTGTCGGACACGAAGACCGCGTCGGCGATGCCCGCCCACGAGCGTTCCAGCGTGGCGAGGTCCACGGTCACGACGATCGCGCCGATGGCCGAGCCGCTGTCCTCAAGCTTGCGGGAATAGGCGAACTGGTAGCCGCCGCTGTCCAGCTCGGTGACGTTGAACACCGTCCCGCTCGCCCGCAGCGCGTCGACGAAATAGGGAGCGGAGCGATGGATCTCGCCCAGCCGGTTGCGGTCGGTCGCGGCCACCGTGCGCCCGTCCCGGTCCAGCAGGATCAGGGAGGCCGCGTCGATCTCCTCGACGAAGGACATCAGCCGCTGCGTGGATTGCGTGTAGTCGGACGAATTCAGAGCCGAGATCAGCGCCGGGTCCCGCACCAGAAGCTGCGGCACGATAGAGGCGCGCTGAAGCTCGGAAATCAGGTTGCCGACATAGAGGGTCGAGCGGACCTCCGCGCGGTTACGCGTGGTCTCCGTGAACCTCTGGGTGAGAAACTGGTTGGTGACGAAGACGACCACCACGGCAAGCACCACCAGAACCGCGAATGCGGTGCGCATTGGCCAACGCAGGTTGTTCCTGCTCAGCGGCTCGGCGGTGGTCTCGTTCATGATGTGAATTTACGTGCCCACAGGCCCGCCAGCAAGGTAAGCCCCTCAGGCGGTCGCCAAAGCGCCGACAAGCGAGCGGAAAAGCGCCATTCCGTCGGTGCCGCCGTGTGTTTCGTCCACCGCTCGCTCCGGGTGCGGCATCAGGCCGAGGACGCGGCGGTTCTCCGACAGCACGCCGGCGATATCGTCCTGGCTGCCGTTCGGGTTCGTCTCATAGCGGAAGGCGATGCGGTACTCGTCACGCAGTTTCGCCAGCGTATCGGGGTCGGCGAAGTAGTTGCCGTCGTGGTGCGCGACAGGGAAGGACACGGTCTGACCGTACGTGTAGCCCTCGGTGAAGGCGGACGACGCGGTCTCGACCCGGAGGCCAAGCGACTTGCAGACGAACTTCAGCCCCGCGTTGCGCATCAGTACACCCGGCAGCAGGCCGGTTTCGGTCAGCACCTGGAACCCGTTGCAGACGCCGAGGACGTAGCCGCCCCGCTCTGCATGGGCGACGATCGCGCGGCAGATCGGCGAATTCGCCGCGATCGCGCCGCAACGCAGGTAATCGCCGAAGGAGAAGCCACCGGGAACCGCGACCAGGTCAACGCCGTCGGGCAGCGTCGCGTCCTTGTGCCAGACCATCGACACGTCGGCCCCCGCCTCGCGCAGGGCGACGGCCATGTCGCGGTCGCAGTTGCTTCCGGGGAAGACGATCACGGCAGCTTTCATCGCGTCTCTCCTGTCACCGATGCGGCGTGTTCCGGCGCCTCATAGCTCGTCGGCCGGGGACTTTCCATGCCCAAGGGCACGCCGCCTGAGCAGCCTGTCGATCCCGGCCCAGAGCAGCGCGGCAAGCGCCAGCGTGACGAGCCCGAGGAGGCCGATGACGGCGGGCACGAACCACATGCCTGCCGCGCTGTCCATGCGGACATTGCCGGTGCCGCCGGGCAGCGCGCGGACGCGGGCCGACTCGCCGACGGGGATGTTGAAGCTGGTGTGCCCCGAACCGACACTCGCCCGCCGCTCCCGCCCGTCGAGGAAGTAGGCGACAACCGGTTCGTAGTTGATCCGGCCGCGATCCATCAGCGTCTCGCCCGGCCGCTGGTAGAGTTCGACGACCTCGCCCTCCACCGGGACCGAGCGGATCTGTTAGAGAAGCGCCTCGCACGCCAGCAGGAGCGCCGCGGCGAGGCAGAGCACGGGGAAGCAGAAGACAATGATACGACAGCGCTGGCGCCAGTCGAGGCGCGCGAGACGGCCCGACAAGCCGCCGCGCGACGCGATGAAATTACGATCCAAGTCTGACAATTTCCTGAACGACAATCGGGAAGTCGCGGGCCTCCGGCGCCGCCAAACGTTTCAAAACGCTCCGTAACTTTGTAGCCAATCAGTCCGGAACAGCAATATTGTTTCCGGAATGACCCCGAGAATTCAAAGGCCGAGCAACTCGTCCACCGCGTCGGCTCCGCCCGACCAACCGTTCAGCCGGTGCGGCCACGGCACACCGGCGTTGTGGGGCGCGTCGAACAGCAGGCCCCTGCCCTCGAGCAGCGAGAAGTGCCGCAGGCTGTCGTCGATCAGCGCGTCGACGGCGAGGACGAACTTGTGGCCGAGCAGGATGATGTTCAGCTCCGGCACCATCGGGAAGTGCCGCTGCATCCAGCGCACCTTGTGACCGACGGAGGCCGGGTACTCCATCGCGGCAGAGGCGACGAAGACCTCGTGCCGTGCCACCAGCCCCTCGAGGGCCGCCTGCGCGCCCGCCATCACGGGCAGGTCGGCGAAGAAGCTGCCTTCCTGCTGGATCGCCTCGACCGCGTCGGCATGTTCGGGCGCGGCGAGTTCGTGCAGCGGGCGGCCCGCCATCTCATCGTCGCTCCAGTTATAGCCAAAGTGGTCGCGGTAGAGCGCGAGCTTGGCCGCGTTGGAATCGGCAAGCACTTCGTCCATGTCGATCGCGATACGCATCTTCAGCGCTCCATGTCGGTTACGACGGCCACGCCCGGCGGCGTCGGCCCGTTCATCGCGGCAAGCTCGTCAGAGACCTGCGACAGACCGATCCTGCGCCCGATCATCACCGACAGGTCGACCGAGCCGCCGGCGATCAGGCTGAACAGCTCGGGATAGCGGTGCGCCGGCATGCCCTTGGAGCCGTAGAGCGCGAGGTTCTTCATGAAGACGCCGTTCAGGTCGATCTCCATCCGCGCCGTGTGGCCGATCGGCATGCCGCACTGCACGTGCCGCCCGAGCGGGCGCAGGCAGGCGATGGAGCCGTTGAGCGTCGGCTCGATCCCGACCGCCTCGATCGACACATGCGCCCCGCCGCCGGTGATCTCGCGGATCTTGTCGGTCGCGTCGGGGTCCTTGGCGTTGACCGCCGCCTCTGCCCCGTGGGCGAGCGCGTGGTCGAGCTTCTCCTGCACGACGTCGATGGCGACGACGCGTGCGCCCATGGCCCGGCCGAGCAGCAGCGCGGCGAAGCCGACGCCGCCGGTGCCGTGGACGGCCAGCCACTCGCCCGGCTTCAGGGCGGCGCGGTCGGTCAGCCCGTGCCACGCGGTCATCACCCGGCAGCCGAGACCGGCGGCGGTCACGGGGTCGAGGATGTCCGGCAGGCGCGACAGGTTGTGATCGCGCGGAACCGCGACATACTCGGCGAAAGCGCCGTCTGTGCCGAGACCGGGATAGATCATGTCCGGGCAGGTATGTTCGACGCCCGCACGGCAGGCGGAACAATGGCCGCAGCTCAGCAGGAACGGCGCGACCAGCACGTCGCCGATCTTCCAGGCCGAGCGCGGTCCGGCGGCGACGACTTCACCGCAGAACTCGTGACCGCCGATGGCGCCGGGCTTCACGCGCGGATGCTCCCCGGTCCAGGCGTGCCAGTCGCTGCGGCAGACGCCGCAGGCCAGTACCTTGAGGACGACACCGTCCTCCGGACAGGTCGGGTCCGGCCGGTCTTCGATCTTCAGCGGTTCGTTATAGGCCTTCAGGATCGCAGCGCGCATCGGGTCCCCTCCCCCTCTTCGTCAGAGCGGGCGGGATGCCCGCGAAACCGTCATACGGGCGGCCCGCCCTCAGGCGGGCAGCTCGATGCGGTAGCTTTCGATCACGGTGTTGGCGAGCAGTTTCTCGCACATCTCGCCGACCTGCGCCTCGGTCGTGCCGTCGGCGAGGTCGAGCTCGATCACCTTGCCCTGCCGCACGCCTTCGACGCCACCGAAACCGAGCGCGCCGAGCGCGTGGCGCACGGCCTCTCCCTGCGGGTCGAGAACCCCGTCCTTGAGCATCACGTGAACTCGCGCCTTCATCCGCGCCTCCCCGTCCAGACTAGTCGCAGCCGGGGCACCGCCCCGTTGCGCTTTCAATTGATCAGTGTCGGCTTCGGCATGTGCGTCGCGTTCGACGGCATCACGCCGAGGCGGCGCGCCACTTCGGTATAGGCGTCCGTCAGGTTGCCGAGATCGCGGCGGAACACGTCCTTGTCGAGCTTGTCGCCCGTTTCCATGTCCCACAGCCGGCAGCTGTCGGGCGAAATCTCGTCGGCCACGACGAGCCGCTGGAAATCGCCGTCCCAAACCCGGCCGATCTCGATCTTGAAATCGACGAGGCGGATGTTCACGCCGTACATGACGCCCGACATGTAGTCGTTCACCCGCAGCGCGAGCGCGACGATGTCGTCGAGGTCCTGCTGGCTCGCCCAGCCGAAGGCGATGATGTATTCCTCGGGCACCATCGGATCGCCGAGCTTGTCGTCCTTGTAGGAAAACTCGATGATCGGGCGCGGCAGCGGCGTGCCCTCTTCCATGCCGAGGCGCTTGGCCATCGAGCCGGCGGCGATGTTGCGCACGATGACTTCGAGCGGAATGATCTCCACCTGGCGGATCAGCTGCTCGCGCATGTTCAGGCGACGGATGAAGTGCGTCGGGATGCCGACGGCGCTCAGCCCGGTCATGAAGAACTCGCTGAGGCGGTTGTTCAGCACGCCCTTGCCCTCGATCACGGCCTTCTTCTCGGCGTTGAAGGCGGTCGCGTCATCCTTGAAGTACTGGACGAGTGTGCCCGGTTCGGGCCCTTCGTACAGGATCTTGGCCTTGCCTTCGTAGATTTTCTTGCGGCGTGCCATGCAAATACCTCGGACAACTGGCTGGGTCCCGCCCGACCGTGCTCCGGCGGGCGGGAGTGGGGGCGTCTTAGGGCAAGGCGACGCCGCTCGCAAGCCGCGCCGACACCGAAACATGACAGCGAAAGGTCAAGCCCGGCCTTGCCCCACAGGCGTGGCAAGGGCATATCTGCCCCCGACGAACACCAAGCCAGAGGACAGGCTCCATGAGCACTTTCGACGACCGCGAGAACGCCTTCGAGAACAAGTTCGCCCACGACGCCGAGATGCAGTTCAAGGCGGAAGCCCGCCGCAACAAGCTGGTCGGCCTCTGGGCCGCTGAACTGCTGGGCAAGAGCGGCGACGACGCCAATGCCTACGCGCTCGAGGTCGTGAAGTCCGACTTCGAGGAAGCGGGCGACGAGGATGTCTACCGCAAGCTGGCCGGCGACCTCGGCAACAAGGCATCCGAGACCGAAATCCGCACCAAGATGGCCGAAAAACTCGCCGAGGCGAAGGCGCAGCTTCTGAAAGAGGTCTGATCCGGCAGGACTGATCCAGCGGGGCGCCTTCAGCGCGCTGCCCTGAGCCCGCCCTTCCGGGGCGGGCGGCGTCAGGGGGCTGTCTGCCCCCTCTTGGGCCTGCGGCCCAATTCACCCCCGAGAATATTTGAGGCCCGAAGAAGGCCCGTCAGCGGTTCGCCCGGGCCATCAGCGTCACTGCGAGGAGGCCGACAGCGGTGATCATCAGCGCCGCCGGCGCCACTTCGGTGATCTTCTCGAGGCTGGCCTTGTCGTGGACCCGCGTCGCCAGCGTCTCGTAGTTGAAGGGGCGCAGCAGCAGGGTGGCGGGCAGCTCCTTCACGCAATCGACGAACACCAGCAGCAGCGCCGAGCCGACCGAGGCGCGCACCAGCGGCATGTGCACCGCGCCGAGCGTGCCGCCCGCCGTGCGGCCGAGCGAGCGCGCCGCCATCGGCAGGCTAGGAGAGATGCGCCCCATCGCGGCATCGGCGGTGCCCTGCGCGATCGCGAAGAACCGCGCCACATAGGCGATGACGAGTGCCGTCGCCGTGCCGGTCAGAACCAGCCCAGGATCGGTGCCGGTCAGCGCCAGCCACTGATCCGCCGCCCAGTTGTCGAGCCGGGCCAGCGGCACCAGGATGCCGAGCGCCAGCACCGCCCCCGGCGCAGCGTAGCCGATCGCCGTCACCGGCATCAGCAGCACCGGCAGGCGGCGACCCGACAGCCGCACGCCATAGACCATGAAGAGCCCGCCCGCCACGCAGACCACCGCCGCGATGCCGCCCGTCGACAGCGTGTGCCAGAGCGCCCGCGCCAGCCCCGGCGCGAGCCATTCCTGCGCGTTGAGCGCGTGGCTCGTGATGACCGCGACCGGCAGCACGAAGCCGATCAGCACCGGCAGCAGGCAGGCCGCCGTGGCAAGCCAGGCCCAGCCGCGCGACAGCGGCTCCGCCTCGATCGGGCGGCTCTGGCGGGCGGTTTGGAACACCCGGCTCTTGCGGCGGCTCAGCTTCTCGGCCAGCACCAGCAGCACGATCATCGACAGCGACAGCGTCGCGATCTGCGCCGCACCGCCGAGGTTGCCCGACTGCAGCCAGACCGAGAATATGCCGGTCGTCAGGGTCTGCACCGCGAAGTAATCGACGGTCCCGAAGTCGTTCACGGTCTCCATCATCACGACCGCCACACCCGCCGCCATGGCCGGACGCATCAGCGGCAGGCCGACCCGGAAGAACCGGCCGAGCGGCCCCGCGCCGAGCGCGCGCGCCACTTCGAACCCGTTGGCCGACTGCTCGCGCAGGGCAGCGCGGGACAGGACGTATACGTAGGGAAACAGCGCCGCGCTCAGCACGACGATCGCCGCGCCACGGGTGCGGATGTCGGGGAACCAGTAGTCGCGCGCGCTTTCCCATCCCATCATGCCGCGCAGGGCGGTCTGCACCGGGCCGGCATATTCGAGGAAATCGACCAGCGCATAGGCGCCGACATAGGCCGGCACCGCGAGCGGGGTGAGCAGCGCCCATTGCAGCCAGCGGCGGCCGGGGAAGCGGTACATCACCACGATCCACGCCGAGCCGGTGCCGACCGCCGCCGTCACCGCGCCGACCGCAAGCATCAGCACCGCCGTATTGCCGAGGTAGCGCGGCAGCGTGGTGGAGACGAGATGCGGCCAGATGTTCTCTTCGGGGTGCAGCGCGAACCAGAGCACCGCGACGATCGGCATCAGCACGAAGGCCGCGATCAGCCCGGCCCCGACGGACCACGGGTCGATGCGCAGGCGGCGGCGCTGCAATGGCTGACGAATTCCCTCGGACATGGACAGCCGTTAGCCGAAAGCGGTTTGCGTGTCCACCGAACGCCCCCTACAGTCCGGGACAGGTTAAAGGGTTCTGACGCAATGGAGATCGTCTATCACATCGGGGCCAATTGCACGGATGGCGAACGCCTTCTGAAGTCGCTGTTGAAGAACTCGGACGTCTTCGCCGAACAGGGCATCCGCGTCCCCGGCCCCGGCAAGTACCGCCGCCTGCTGCGCGAGACGGTGCAGAACCTCGACGGGCGCGAACCCGGGCCCGACAGCCGCGATATCCTGATCGACGCGATCCTCGACGACGAGAGCGCCGGCCGCCTCGTGCTGAGCCATGCGGAGTTCATCTGCGTCTCCAACCGGGTCTTCGAGAACGGCAAGTTCTACGACCTCGCCGAGTTCAAGATCGGCTCGCTTGCGAACCTCTTTCCCGAGGACGACATCGAGCTGTTCCTCGGCCTGCGCAATCCGGCGACCTTCATCCCCGCCGCCTTCGCCGAGTCGAAGAGCGACTCTCTCGACCAGTACCTGCACGGCATGGACCCCTACGATGTCCGCTGGTCCGACGTGATCGAGCGCATCCAGATCGCCGCGCCGAATGCCTCGATCATCGTCTGGTGCAACGAGGATACGCCGCTGATCTGGTCGCAGCTGATCCGCGAGATCTCGGGCGTCGATCCGCTGACCCGGATCTCCGGCGGGTTCGACCTGCTGAACGCGATCATGAGCCCCGAGGGGATGCGCCGCTTTCTCGCCTACATCAAGACGCACCCGCCGCAGACCGAGGTGCAGAAGCGCCGGATCATCGCCGCGTTCCTCGACAAGTATGCCATCGAGGAAGAGATCGAGCAGGAAGTCGACCTTCCCGGCTGGACCGACGAGATGGTCGACGATCTGACCGAGGCCTACGAGGAAGACGTCTACGAGATCGAGCGCATGCCGGGCGTCACCTTCATCTCGCCATGAGGCACGCGACATGAGCAGCTTGCGGTGAGCGACCAGGTCCGGTCGCAGTACGAGGCCTTCCCTTACCCCGAACGCGACCCCGCGGACGAGGCGAAGCGGCTCGTCACCGGCTCACCCTCCGATCCGCTGGAGATCGACCACTACCTCTTCGGCGGGCGGCGCGACTGGTCGCGGCCCTTCCATGCGCTGGTCGCGGGGGGCGGCACGGGCGACGGGCTGATCCAGTTGGCGCAGAAACTGGCCTGGGCCGGTGTGGAGGCGGAGATCACCTACATCGACCTGTCCGAGGCGTCGCGGCGGGTGGCGGAGGCGCGCGCCGAAGCGCGGCAGCTGTCCGGTATCCGCTTCCTGTCCGGGTCCTTGCTGGACGCGGCGACACTCGGGGCGTTTGACTACATCGACTGCTGCGGCGTCCTGCATCACCTTCCCGATCCGGCGGCCGGCTTTGCCGCGCTGCGCGCCGCGCTCGCGCCGGGCGGCGGCATCGGCTTCATGGTCTACGCGCCGCTCGGGCGGAGCGGGGTCTACCCGCTTCAGGCGGCCTTCAACCGACTGTTCGGACACCTGTCCGAAACCGAGCGTCTGTCCGAAGCGAAGGCCCTGCTGGCGCGGCTGCCCGCGGGCCATCCCTTCCTGCGCAACCCGAACCTCGGCGATCACCGGCGGGGGGATGCGGGATTCTACGACCTGCTGCTGCACGGACAGGACCGGGCCTTCCGCGTGATGGAGCTGTCGGAAACGTTGACGGCGGCCGGTCTGGCGCTGGCCTCCTTCATTCCCGCGCGGCTCTACGATCCGGGGCGGTTCGGCGTCGGCGCGGGGCTGTCTCCGTGGGAGGCGATGGCGACGGCGGAGCAGCTCGACGGGACGATCAAGGTCCATATCGGCTATGCCGTCCCCGAGGCGGAGGCACGCGCCCTGCCCGTCCCGGAGGATGACCTCGTCCCGCACCTCGCCGGACCGGCGGCGCGGATCGCGCGGGAGATCGCGACGAAAGGACGGCTGTCGTTCAGAAGTGCCGGTCACCCGGCGGAGATCGAACTGGCGTCGGAAACCGCACGGCTGATCGAGAAGATCGACGGGCGCTCCACCGTGGGGCACATCGCCGGAGCGGGGTCGGAGGGATGGCGGCAGGTCCACGACGCCTTCACCGGCTGGAACCTGCTGCGCTATTCCTCGCTTCCGCCGCGGGGCTGACGCCCCGGCGGATCAGCCCATGCCGAGCGCGGACTTGTACATGTCGAGAACCGCTTCTTCCTCGGCTATGTCGTCGGGCTCGCGCTTGCGCAGCGCGATGACCTTGCGCATCACCTTGGTGTCGTAGCCGCGGCCCTTTGCCTCTGCCATGACCTCTTTCTGCTGGTCGGCGATGTCCTTCTTCTCGGCCTCGAGCCGCTCGAACCGCTCGATGAACTGGCGCAGCTCGTCGGCCGTGACGCGATAGCTGTCGGGAGTGGCGTTGTCGTCGACGACGGAGGTATCGGACATGTGTCTGCTCTGCTCTCTTGGGCTGATGGGGTGTCTTGCTAGCGTCCCCCGGGTCCTCTCGCAAGGCCCGCCATTGCACGATGGGCGACCCTGCGCTAGGGGCCATCCGACAGGATACGGGGAACTCTGATGGACTGGCTCATCTGGATCGGCGCGGTGATCTCGGCGCTCGGCATCGCGGGGATCGGCGTCAGCATCGTGATGGTGGCCCGCGCCCGGCGCTCCACCACCGACGATGCGGAACTCAGGGCGAAGATCCAGGGTATCCTGCCGCTGAACCTCGGCGCGCTGTTTCTGTCCGTTATCGGACTGATGTGCGTGATCGTCGGGATCATCCTCTGACGGATGCCTGTCCGCTAATGGACGCCTGACGGGAAGACGAAGCAGCGGTCGCGGCGCACCATCAGCCAGAGCGGCATGCCCGGGCGCGGCAGGAAGACCGACGGCACCTGCGCCTTCAGCACCGATCCGTCGAAATCCATGCGGAATTCCACGAGGCTTTCGGCCCCCATGAAGCGGGCCCGGGTGACCACGCCGCGCGCGGCGTTGCCCTGCTCGGGCGTCGGGTTCGGGCCACGGCCGGCGCGGTCGAAGTCGATCCGCACGTGCTGTGGCCGGAAGACGATGTCGACTTCCGTTCCGTCAGCCAGTCCGGGGGCGAGGAAAGCGCCAAAGGGCGTTTCCGTCAGAGCGCCGCGAACGGTGCCCTTCACGACGTTGACGTCAGAGAAAAACGCCGCCGCTTCAAGGTCGTGCGGGGCGTTGTAGATGTTGTAGGGCGCGCCGCGCTGGACGATCCGGCCGTCGCGCATCAGTGCGATCTCGTCAGCCATGCGCATCGCCTCGGCGGGTTCGTGGGTCACCAGCAGGACGGCGGCCCCCTCTTCCTTGAGGAGGTCGAGCGTCTCGTCCCGGATGCCGTCGCGCAGGCGGTCGTCGAGGCCGGAGAAGGGTTCGTCCATCAGCATGACGCGCGGCTTGGGCGCCAGCGCGCGGGCGAGCGCGACGCGCTGCTGCTCGCCACCCGACAGCTCGTGGGGGAAGGCTTTCTCATAGCGCCCCATGCCGACCCGGTCGAGCATGGCGCGGACGCGGGCCCGGATCTCGGCCTTGGGCCCGGAGAGGCCGAAGGCGACGTTGCGCGCGACGTCGAGATGCGGAAACAGCGCGAAATCCTGGAACATCAGACCGATGGAGCGCGATTCCGGCGGCACGCGGCTGGTGTCGTCGCACACCGTGCGGCCATCGACCGAGATCGATCCCGCATCCGGCGTATCGACCCCGGCGATCAGGCGCAGAGTCGTCGACTTGCCGCAGCCCGATGGCCCCAGCAGGCAGGTTACCTGCCCCGGCATCACCGAGAGCGAGACGTCTTCCACGACCGTGCGGCCGCCGAAACGGCGGGTCAGGTTGGTGATTTCCAGGCGGGGCGTCTCTGGCACTCGGGTATGTCCGACGAATTCTCTCGGGCTTCGGGGCCGAATACAGAAGCCGCCGGAGGTCTACAAGGTCAGCGTGAGGATGGCCGTGCCGAGCTCTCGCCCGTTGACGAGGATGCGCAGACGCTGCGCGCCGGGACAGAGCGTGAAGGTCGTCGCACCGCCCTTGAAACGGTGCCGCTTGGCGAGGCGCCTGGGTTTTCCGGGCTGAAGACTGGTTTGTATCAGTTTGAAATGCCGGGGAGATACGCGGCCCGACGGTGTCAGGAAGTCGAACTTGTAGTCGACGATCACCGGCTCCTCGCCCGTCGCGGTCAAGGTGAAAGCGATCTCTGCAGTCTCGCCGATCCGCACCTCCTCTGGCGTGAGGGTGAGGTCCGAAAGCGTCACGTCAGCGTCAGTGCGGTAGCCGAGCAGAGCAATCGCGCCGGGATGACCTGCCTTCACCAGTCCGCGCAACGCGTGGGCGGTCATCCAGCGCAGCTCCGCCTGATCCTGACGGCCCTCGGCGGCCCAATCGGACAGGCGTCCGATAACGGACTCCGGGTGACGGCGGGTGATGTCGTTCAGGTGGTTGGCCACCGAGCGGGTCACGTAGCGCGTCGGGTCGGCATGGAGCCGGTCGAGCAGCGGAAGCGGGCGCAGAGGATCAATGTCGATCTTGCTCCCCCACGGCAAACGGGGCCGCGTGCCTTCACTGACGAGGCGACGGACATGGTAGTTCGGATGCGACGCCCATGTTTCCATGCGCGAAAGCGTCTCTTCCGGCCACCTGTTCAGAAACGGACGGATGGCGAATTCCATGCTGAAGCGCTGTGTCACCTCTTCCAGCAGGTCGAGCGCGAGGTCGGGATGCTGCATCCCGTGACGCTCGATCAGGACGCCGAAGGGGGCGTGGATGAATTCGCCGAAGTCGTCGTCCGTCCGGGTCGGGTCGAGCGGCGGAGGCAGGGCGTCGCGGATACGCTCCGCCATCGCGGGGAAGTCCTGCGGCAGCCGCACCTCCAGCCCGTCCGCAAGGCGGGCGATCCGCTGCTTGAGCTGGAGGTCGGGGAAATCCGCGACGGTTTCGCGGACGAAGCCCTCGCTGTCGAACGCGGGTCCGAAAAGCGACGCCAGCCTCCGGACACGTGTCTCGTTGAACAAATGGTCGCGGAGGCTGAACGGTTCGGCCATCAGATCGTCGCGAGCGTCGCGCCGCCGTCGAGCAGGAGGTTCTGGCCCACGATGAACTTCGCCTGGTCCGAGCAGAGGAAGGCGCAGGCCGCGCCGAAGTCGAGCGGATCGCCGTAGGTGCGCGTCGGGATCGTGGCCTGCCGCTTCTCGCGCGCCTCGTCCATCGAGATCGACTGCGATTCCGAGACCGCGGTGTCGAGGCTGACGGCGCGGTCGGTGGCATGGATGCCGGGGAGCAGGTTGTTGATGGTGACACCTTTCTCGGCCACCTGCCGCGACGTGCCGGCAACGTAGCCGGTGAGGCCCGTGCGGGCCGCGTTCGACAGGCCGAGTTGCGCGATCGGGGCCTTCACCGATTGCGAGGTGATATTGACCACCCTGCCCCAGCCGCGCTCCATCATCGCCGGCAGGCAGGCCTTCATCAGCGCGATCGGCGTCAGCATGTTGGAATCGAGCGCCTTGATGAAGTCCTCGCGGTCCCAGTCGGACCAGACACCGGGGGGCGGGCCGCCGGCGTTGGTGACGAGGATGTCGGGTGAGTCGGCGGCCTTCAGCACCTCGGACTGCCCCTCCGCCGTGGTGACGTCGGTCGCCACGGTGACGACGTTGACGCCGAACGTGTTGCGGATCTCCTCCGCCGTCGCCTCGAGCGCCTCGGCGCCCCGGGCGTTCAGCACGAGGTCGACGCCGGCTTCGGCCAGCGCGAAGGCGCAGCCACGGCCGAGTCCCTTGGACGAGGCGCAGACCAGTGCGCGCTTACCGCGAATTCCGTAATCCATCGAATGTCTCCTTCTTTGTCCCGCACCGTTAGGCACTTGTCAGGCGTCCTGTGCAACAATGCGAGAGGCTTCTCCAGATCGTTGACCAAGTATCGCCGCAATTCTACGGTACCTGATGGTTGACCAATCCCTCGCTATCCGTCGAACGGACCAATGACCAATACCGACCTTCGCGCTGTCCAGACACTGCCCGTTTTCCCGGACCGGGATTTCGTGGTCGTCTCCGGCGTCGCCGAGAACGATCCGATTTCCTTCGCCGACGAACTGGTGATGGACGATATCTATGGCCTGTCGCCCCGCGCATCGCGCAAGCGGCTGACGGTGGCCTTCGGATCGGACCAAGTGCTGACCGTGGCGGACGGATCGGAAGTCGGCACGCCGGGCAACCTCGTCCACATGGATTGCTGCATCACGCTGATGGTGCCGGACGGATCGACCTACGAGGCGCTCATCCTCGTGGAGGTTGAGGATGACACGGCGGCGGGCGTCTACCTGCTGCCGCTGGCCACGCTGCAGCCGAAGGTCGACTACCGTCTCGTCGGCCTCGACCGGAAGACCGCCTCGACCCGCTTCGCCGAGGTCGCCTGCGTGTCCTTCACGCGCGGCACCCGGATCACGATGGCCAACGGCGAACAGCGTCCGATCGAGCTGCTGGAGGTCGGGGACAAGGTCCTGACCCGCGACGACGGCCCGCAGCAGATCCGCTGGATCGGACAGAACACCCTGCGCGCCGTCGGCTCCTTCGCGCCTGTGGTGATCCGCGAGGGCACGCTGCACAACGAGAACGACCTGATCGTCTCGCCCGATCACCGGATCTTCGTCTACCAGCGGCGCGACCGTCTGGGCGCCGGCCGGGCCGAGGTGCTGGTCAAGGTGCGCCACCTGATCAACGGCGACTCGGTCTACCAGCAGGACGGCGGGTTCGTGGATTACTTCCAGCTGCTCTTCGACGATCACCAGATCATCTATGCCGAAGGCATCGCGGCGGAGAGCATGATGGTCGACCAGCGCACGCGCGGTGCCGTCCCGGAGGCGGTGAGCCGCCGTCTGGGTGAGGCATTGTCGGGTCACGCGCATCGCCATCACCTCGACTACGAAGTGCAGGAGACACTCCTGTCCAAGCCGGACGCGGTGGACCTGCTGCGCAGGGCATCCTCCAGCTGACGAGGTCGGCCGCCCGGCCCCCAGCAGGGGCCGGTTACAGGCAAGACCCACACTTTTGATCGCTTCCGGGCCTCGGGCCGGTCAGTCCGCGTCGAAACGCAGGCTGCCGTTCGGGGTATCACCGGTTGCGGTCGCCGGGGGCGATCCAGCGCCGTCGGCCGTCATGGTCGACAGGTTGGCGGCGACGTAGGCCTCGGCGAGCCGGGCCCGGTCATAGCCCGTCACGAAGCCAAGCCCGGAAGCGCCGGCGTCGGCGCTGTCGAGCAGGGTCGTGTTGGGGCGATGAGCGAGCCGACCCGAAAGGCCGTCGGGATCAATGGTGCGGTTCACGACCTCCACGTCGGCTCCCACGGTTCCGCAGGAGGCAAGGGCGAGGAATGCCAGAATTATGAGGGGCTTTGCTGACATGGGTCCAAAAAGCACGGCGGGATGTCAGCAATGGGTTGGAATTGTGGCGAAGGTGCGCGTTATGGTTGTGTAATCAACCGTTCGCGGCCGCCGGACGCGCACCCGCCGGGGCGGATGCGCGGGAGCGCCGGCTTAGCGGGCGCCGTAGAGGTTGATGTCGCGACGCACGCTCGTGCCGTTTGCGCCGACGCTGACGTCGCCGGTGGCGGCGACGCTCTTGCCGCCGTTGGCGAAGACGCCGTCGGCATCGCCGTTGATGCGGACGCGGGTCGAATCCTCACCCACGATCGTGCCGTTGACGTCGAGGTTGAACGCCGGGTTCAGGCCGGCGTTGCGGCGGATCACGCCGTTGGTGAGGGCGATCGAGCCGGAGTAGCGCTGCTCGATGTCGGCGACGTTGTTGATCGAGCCGCCGACCCGGTTGCTGCCGAAGTCGACGCCAAGCTGCATGGTGCCGAAGGCCTGCGGATTGGCCGGATCGCCGACAGCGGCAAAGCCGTTGTAGGTCGCGC
Organism: Pelagovum pacificum; assembly: GCF_016134045.1. Taxonomy (NCBI): domain Bacteria; kingdom Pseudomonadati; phylum Pseudomonadota; class Alphaproteobacteria; order Rhodobacterales; family Paracoccaceae; genus Pelagovum; species Pelagovum pacificum. The sequence goes on from NZ_CP065915.1 coordinate 2,241,822, forward strand.
TGCCGGCGGTCGGCAGAGCGCTCGGCCGGGTGACGTTCAGCACGCCGTCGCTGCCGACGATGTTGCGGGCAAGCGTACCGGAGCTGTTGCTGAGGGTCTGGAACGACGGCCCGTAGGAGACCGGCGTCGAGGAGCCGCCGCCCCCGCCGGAGCTGCAGGCCGAGAGGGCGACAGTTGCGGCCAGCGCCGCGAAGCGAAATGCATATGTCATGGCAGAAATAACTTCCCGTTATCAGGTGGTCAGGCACTGGATCATAGAGCGGGCGCAGCGGCCGACAAAGGAAATAGTTAACAGCCGCGAAGCAGCGCCCATGCAGGCCGCCCTTGCCGGGTCGACGGCCAGCGGATAAAGCGCGCGGCATGTCGAACCGCCCTGACCTCCCCCCCGAGATCGCCCGTCGCCGGACCTTTGCGATCATCTCTCACCCGGATGCCGGGAAGACGACGCTGACCGAGAAGTTCCTGCTCTTCGGTGGCGCGATCCAGATGGCTGGCCAGGTCCGCGCCAAGGGCGAGGCGCGGCGCACGCGGTCGGACTTCATGCAGATGGAGAAGGACCGGGGGATCTCGGTTTCCGCCTCGGCGATGTCGTTCGATTACCGGAACTTCCGGTTCAATCTCGTCGACACGCCCGGCCACAGCGACTTTTCCGAGGACACCTACCGGACGCTGACCGCCGTCGATGCCGCGATCATGGTGATCGACGGCGCGAAGGGCGTGGAGAGCCAGACGCAGAAGTTGTTCGAGGTCTGCCGCCTGCGCGACCTGCCGATCCTCACCTTCTGCAACAAGATGGACCGCGAAAGCCGCGACGTCTTCGAGATCATCGACGAGATCCAGGAGAACCTCGCGATCGACGTGACGCCGGCGTCCTGGCCGATCGGCATCGGCCGCGATTTCGTCGGCTGCTACGACCTGCTGCGCGACCGGCTGGAGCTGATGGACCGGGCGGACCGCAACAAGGTCGCCGAGAGCATCGAGATCAACGGACTCGACGATCCGAAGCTGGCGGAGCACGTGCCGGCGCACCTGCTCGACAAGCTGCGCGAAGAGGTCGAGATGGCGCGCGAGCTGCTGCCGCCGCTCGACGCCAAGGCGTTCCTCGAAGGCACCATGACGCCGATCTGGTTCGGCAGCGCGATCAACTCCTTCGGGGTGAAGGAGCTGATGGACGGGATCGGCAACTTCGGTCCCGAGCCGCAGCCGACGAGCGCCGAGCCGCGCCAGATCGCGCCGGAGGAAAAGAAGGTGTCGGGCTTCGTCTTCAAGGTACAGGCCAACATGGACCCCAAGCACCGCGACCGCGTCGCCTTCGTGCGGATGTCCTCGGGCCATTTCGAACGCGGGATGAAGCTGACGCACGTGCGCACGAAGAAGCCTATGGCGATCTCCAACCCCGTGCTGTTCCTCGCCTCCGACCGGGAGCTCGCGGAAGAGGCCTGGGCCGGCGACATCATCGGCATCCCCAACCACGGCCAGCTGCGGATCGGCGACACGCTGACCGAAGGCGAAGCGCTGAAGGTGACGGGCATCCCGTCCTTCGCACCGGAGCTTCTGCAGGGTGTGCGCGCGGGCGATCCGATGAAGGCCAAGCACCTCGAGAAGGCGCTGTTCCAGTTCGCCGAGGAAGGCGCGGCCAAGGTCTTCAAGCCGGCCTTCGGGTCGGGCTACGTCGTCGGTGTCGTCGGCGCGCTGCAGTTCGAGGTATTGGCGAGCCGGATCGAGCTGGAATACGGGTTGCCCGTCCGGTTCGATGCGTCGCAGTTCACCTCGGCCCGCTGGGTGCATGGTGGCAAGGACGCGGTGGAGAAGTTCGCCGCCGCCAACAAGCAGCACATCGCAACCGATCACGACGGCGACACGGTCTACCTCACGCGCCTGCAATGGGACATCGACCGGGTGGAGCGGGATTACCCGGACGTGACGCTGTCGGCGACCAAGGAAATGATGGTCTGAGAATGGCCCGGGGCGGCCTGCGCCACTGGCTGCACCGGCGGCGGATCGCGCGGCTGGCGCGGTCCTCGCCCTCCACCGATCCCGGACCGGCCGCGACCGAGGCAGCGCTCGCAGCGATCGACGCCGCCCTGCCACCGGCGCTTTCGGTGGTCGGCAATGCGCAAAGCCTGCTGGAAGCGCAACACGGGGCAGAGATCGACCGACGCGCGACGATCCGCTTCAACCTCGCGCAGGTGACGGACCCGGCGGCGCAGGGTACGCGGTGGGATATTCTCGCCACGTCGGACCGGCACACGATGGCGCATTACGCTGATCATCCGCCGCCGTTCCAGACGCTGCTGTTCACTGCCTATCACGACAAGTACCTGCCCCGGCTGGCGGAGCACCCGGTCGAGGCCGACGTTCTGGTCTACCCGATGGCGCTCGCCATCGAGCTGATGGAGCGGCTGCAGGCGCGCCCCACCACGGGGACCATGGTGCTTGCGCTGCTCGACCGGATCGGTCGCCGCGACGTGGCGATCTTCGGGTTCGACTGGAAAGCGACGCCGACCTTCTACGATCCCAAGCGGCGCACGGACCCGCACGATCACGTCGCGGAGCGCGCGCTGGCGGAGCGGTTTATCGCCGTTAACGACTGGAAGCGCTTCGTCTGAAGTTTTGCGCGGACCCCGCATGAGGGGGCGGCGTTATCTGGCATGGCACAGAGCAGCACGATCCAGCCGTCAGACGCTGGCCCCGCCCAAGTCGAAGGTATCCTCACCGATCTCGACGATCTCGTCGCGACGAAGGACTGCGTCTCCTTCGGTGAAATCGTGGAGGCGCTCGGCGCGAAGAGTTACGGGCCACTGCTGCTTATCCTGGCGCTGTTGCTGCTGTTGCCGACGGGGATGATCCCCGGTGTCGGCGGTGCCATCGGGACGATCAAGATCCTGATCGGTCTTCAGGTTCTGCGAGGGCGCAACGGCGTCTGGTTGCCGCAGTTCGTGCGCGATCGCGAAATCAGCTCGGACCACCTGCATTCGATGGTGGAGAAGATTCGCCCCGTCGCCCGATGGCTGCGGCGGCGGATGAAAGTGCGGATGAGCTGGCTCGCGGAGGGGCGGACGTCGCTGACGCTGATCGCCGTCATCATGATGGCTTCGGGGCTCGGGATGGTAACCCTCGGCTTCATCCCCGTAATCGCGCCGTTCTTCGGACTGCCGCTGGTGTGCCTCGCGCTTGGCGTCGTCAGCCGAGACGGGCTGATGGTGGCGGCGGGATACGTTCTAATGCTCCCGCCGCCGTTGATCGCGATCTTCTGGCTTTAGGCCAGTTTCGCATCCATCGTGATCTCGCAGTTCAACACCTTGGAGACGGGGCAGCCCGTCTTCGTGGCATTGGCGGCGCTGGTGAACTGCTCTTCCGAAGCGCCCGGCACGGAGGCCGTGACTTCGATGTGCGCCTTGGTGATGGCGAAGCCGCCGTCGACTTCTTCCAGCGATACGGTCGACTTCGCGTCGATGTTGTCTGCGGTGAGGCCCGCCTCGCCGAGGTTCAGGCTCAGCGCCATCGCGAAGCACGAGGCGTGCGCGGCACCGATCAGCTCTTCGGGGTTGGAGCCCTTCTGGCCTTCGAAGCGCGTGTTGAAGCCGTAGGGCACGGCATCGAGCACCTTCGTCTCCGTCGAGATCTTGCCTTTGCCGGTCTTGAGGTCGCCCTGCCAGTTCGCGGTCCCGAATTTCTTGATCATGGTTTCTTCCCTTCAGGTGATTGATGCAGATGGGAAACGTAAGCGGGTCGTTGTCGTTCCCTCCTGCGGTCATGCTTGACGCAGAAGTCCGTCAGGCGTAGGTCCCGTCCGCAGTTGAGCCCCGTGCAATTCGGCGCAGGGCGGGCCGCGCGAGACTGAGCGGCCATACAGCCGCCAGACATTCGCGAAGGACCCGGATGACGACTTTTTCCGAACTGAACCTAAATCCCAAAGTGCTCAAGGCTGTCGAAGAGGCAGGCTATGAGACCCCCACCCCGATCCAGGCCGGTGCGATCCCCCCTGCCCTCGAAGGCAAGGACGTGCTCGGCATCGCCCAGACCGGGACCGGGAAAACCGCCAGCTTCACGCTGCCGATGATTTCCCAGCTTTATCGTGGCCGCGCCCGCGCGCGCATGCCGCGGTCTCTGGTGCTCGCCCCGACGCGGGAACTTGCCGCGCAGGTGGCCGAGAACTTCGATACCTATGCCAAGCACACCAAACTGACGAAGGCGCTGCTGATCGGCGGCGTCTCCTTCAAGGAACAGGACGCGCTGATCGACAAGGGCGTCGACGTGCTGATCGCGACGCCGGGCCGCCTGCTCGACCATTTCGAGCGCGGCAAGCTGATCCTGACGGACGTGAAGGTCATGGTCGTCGATGAGGCCGACCGGATGCTCGACATGGGGTTCATCCCCGACATCGAGCGGATTTTCGGCCTGACGCCCTTCACCCGGCAGACTCTGTTCTTCTCCGCCACCATGGCGCCGGAGATCGAGCGCATCACCAACACGTTCCTGTCGAACCCGGTCCGCGTCGAGGTTGCCCGCCAGGCGACCGCCTCGGACACGATCACGCAGGGTGTTGTGGTGTTCAAACCGTCGCGTAAAGATCGCGAAGGGTCCGAGAAGCGCGCGGTCCTGCGCGGCCTGATCGAGCGGGAAGGCGCGGAGTGCCGGAACGGCATCATCTTCTGCAACCGCAAGGTCGACGTCGATGTCGTCGCCAAGTCGATGAAGAAGTACGGCTACGATGCCGCGCCGATTCACGGCGACCTGGACCAGAGCCAGCGGATGAAGACGCTCGAGGGCTTCCGCGAAGGGACCTTGCGGTTCCTCGTGGCCTCCGACGTCGCCGCACGCGGGCTCGACATTCCGAACGTGAGCCACGTCTTCAATTACGACGTGCCCTCTCATGCCGAGGATTACGTGCACCGCATCGGTCGCACGGGTCGTGCCGGTCGCAAGGGCACCACGATGATGATCTGCGTGCCGCGTGACGAGAAGAACCTCGAAGATATCGAGCGGCTGATCCAGACCGAGGTGCCGCGGCTGGAGAACCCGATCAAGTCCTCCGCCCCGGCAGAGGCGCCGGCGGCCAGCACGGACGATGCGCCCAAGCCGCGCTCGCGCCGGTCTTCGTCGCGGAGCCGCAAACCGGCGGAAGCGCAGGATGCGCCCGAAGCCACCGAGGCGACGCCGGAGCAGGCAAAGACCGAATCGTCGACGCCGGAGCAGACCAAGCCCGAGCAAGCCGAATCGGCACCTGAGGCGACGTCCTCCTCCTCGTCGCGCAGCCGCTCGCGCGGTGGCCGCCGCAACGAGTCCAAGGACGAACCCGTGGTCGGGATGGGTGACGACGCGCCGCGCTTCATCACCCTCAGCTTCGCGGAGCGCAGCGCGGGCTGAGGCCCGCCGCGCTGCCGCCGAATTGTCAGGATTGTTTCAGAAAATCTCGCCTGACGGCGGCAATTGACCACGCTCAGCCGGAAGTCGCCGAGTCGTTTCGACATTAAATCGAATCCGCTCGACTTTGCCCCGATTTCGCCACATTTCCGCCCGTCGAACGCCATGGTTAATCGGCAATGTTGGGGAATGGCCCAACAAGAGGCTGATTGGCCGGGATGCGTTCAGACCTGAAAGGCGGAACGATGGCTACAGGCACTACGAGCAGTAAACCGGCACCCAAAGAGGTGCCCAACGACAACAAGCAAAAGCCGCAGGCCCCGGTGGTTTTCCGGGACTTCGCGAGCATCTGAGGCAGGTCGGCAGCAAAACCGTCCTCCGAATTCTGAAGCGGGCCAGTGACGCGGGGCACCCCAACCCCCTGCTGGTTTCACTGGCCCGTTTTCTCCCCCCTTCCCCGGCATGCTGACGGCATGAGCGACATCACTTCGATCCCGGATCTCGGCCCCGCGACGGCGCGTTCTTTCGAGCGTGCAGGTGTGACAACAGCCGAGGAGATTCGCGCGCTAGGGCCGGACACCGCCTACGCGCGGCTCTTGTCGTCCGGCGTTCGGCCGCATTTCATCGCATATTACTCGCTCGTGATGGGTCTGCAGGGCCGGCCCTGGAACGATGCGAAGGGCGCCGAAAAATCCAGCCTCCGCAAAAGGTTCGACGCGCTCTGCCGAGACACCTCCTCTTCCCCTCAGTCAGAGCTCGATCGGTTCCTCGACGAGATCGGTGTGCGTCCGTCGGGATCAATGTAAAAGATCTTCACATTGAGCGTCGGCTTGGGCATGATGTGAATGTCATTTACATTGAGGGCCGCGCCATGCAGGATGTCCGGACGCTGGAAGAGGAATTAACCCGCATCAGGCGCGTCGCCTGGCGGATGGACGCGATTTGCTACGTGCCGGGGACGAACCTGTCGCTCGGCCTCGATAACCTGTTCGGGCTGATCCCGGTGGTGGGCGACGCGCTGTCGCTCGCACCGTCGATCTGGATGATCCACCACGCCCACAAGATCGGGGCGACACCGGGGGCCATCGCCTACATGATCGCCAATCTCGTGGTCGACGTCCTGATCGGATCTGTGCCGCTGATCGGTGACCTGTTCGACATCGCCTACAACGCCAACATCCGGAACTATCGGCTGCTCGAGAAAAACCTCGCCCGCCGTGCCGAGCGCGCCCGCGTGGTCGTGCCCGTGCCGCCGGCCGCGCTTGCCGTCTAGGGAACTTTGGGCCCCGATCGCCTGTTGGTTCTGCAACTGAGACACAAAGGAGCGACTGCAATGGATATTATTCGTATCATCATCGCGATCATCTTGCCGCCGCTCGGCGTCTTCCTTCAGGAAGGCCTGGGCAAGCATTTCTGGTTCAACATCATCCTGACGATCCTTGGCTACGTCCCGGGTATCGTGCACGCCGTCTACATCATCGCGCGTGACGACGGGCGTAAGGTCCACGCATGACCCCGATCGATCTCGAACTCCAGAAGCTCGAGAACCTGGCGAACCGGATGGATGCGGCCTTCCGCATCCCCGGCACCGGCATCCGGGTCGGCGCGGATTCGATCATCGGCCTCGTCCCAGGCATCGGGGACGGGCTAGCGCTCGCCCCGGCCGGCTGGATCATGTGGAAAGCCCGGGAGCTTGGCGCGCCGTCCCACCTGCTGACGCGGATGGGGGCCAACGTGGCGATCGACGCGGTTATCGGTTCGATACCGCTGATCGGTGACCTGTTCGACGTTGGCTGGAAAGCGAACCTGCGCAACGTGAAGCTTCTGCGCGAGCATATGGAGCGCAAAATGCAAACGGCCTCGCCCGTTATGGACGAGGCCGCTTGACGACTAGATGAGTGGGTCGGTTCAGCCGACCAGCTCGAGGCCGGAGAAGAAGTAGGCGATCTCTTCCTTGGCGGTGTCCGGAGCGTCGGAGCCGTGGACGGAGTTTTCACCGACGGATTCGGCGAACTCGGCGCGGATCGTGCCTTCTTTCGCATCGGCGGGGTTCGTGGCGCCCATGACTTCGCGGTTCTTCGCGATGGCGCCTTCACCTTCCAGAACCTGCACGACGACCGGGCCGGACGCCATGAATTCGGTCAGCTCACCGAAGAACGGACGTTCCTTATGGACGGCGTAGAATTCGCCAGCCTGAGCGACGGTCAGAAGAATGCGCTTCTGCGCGACGATGCGCAGGCCGGCATCCTCGAACTTGGCGTTGATCTTGCCGGTGAGGTTCCGCTTCGTGGCGTCGGGTTTGATGATCGAGAGGGTGCGTTCGATGGACATGTCGGTATTGCCTTTTTCGGGGGGCATTGAGCCCGTTGAAAACCGCGGCCCGACTAGCATGGGGTCCGGGGGCTGAAAACCCTCAAACGCCCCCGTCCCCTTGCCGGATCAGAACACCCGCTGCTGGGCCCGCGCCACCGTGAATCCGTGGCCGAGCGAGTTCACGCAGCTCATCCCCGTCGTCTCCGAGTAACAGGTGATCGCGCCGAGCGTGACCGTCTGACCGTAGGGCAGCACCGGGGATCCGCCCATGTTCACCGTATCGCCCGCGCAGAGCACGTAGCCACTGCTGGCGGAGGTGACCTCGAACGAGCTTCCCCATTCCAGGTCGCAGTCGGCGGGGCGCGTACGGTAGGTCGGCGACAGCTCGAAGATGTCGCAACGGGCGCTGTTGTAGCCGCCCCCGGTCATCGCGCAGACGATGTTGCCGGAGGGAGCGCGGAAATAGTAGACGTCCTGGGCGATTGCGGGACGTGCCAGAAGAAGAAGCGGAACGAGTAACAGAAGGCGCATTGGCCGGATCCGATCAATTCATGAAATGCGAAAGACTACGACCGCCGCCGCGCCATTGACAAGTTGCATGTGCGGCCCCATCCCCTGCCCATGCTGCGCATTCAGGACATAAGCTACTCCGTCGAGGGGCGACCGCTGATCGAGCACGCCTCGGCCACCATTCCGACCGGTCACAAAGTTGGCGTCGTCGGGCGAAACGGCACGGGCAAGACGACGCTCTTCCGGCTGATCCGGGGCGAGCTCACGCTCGAAACCGGCGAAATCGTGATGCCCAAGGGCGCGCGGATCGGCGGTGTCAGCCAGGAGGTGCCGGGCAACGAGGTGTCCCTGATCGACACCGTGCTCGCGGCCGATACCGAGCGTGCCGCGCTGATGGCGGAAGAGACCGACGATCCGACGCGGATCGCCGAGATCCAGACCCGCCTCGCCGATATCGACGCCTGGTCGGCGGAGGCCCGGGCCTCCACCATCCTCAAGGGCCTCGGCTTCGACGATGCCGAACAGCTGATGCCCTGCTCCGCCTTCTCGGGCGGGTGGCGGATGCGTGTCGCACTGGCCGCGGTGCTGTTCAGCCAACCCGACCTGCTGCTGCTCGACGAGCCGACCAACTACCTCGACCTCGAGGGGGCGCTGTGGCTGGAGAACTACCTCGCCCGCTATCCGCACACCGTTCTGATCGTGTCCCACGACCGGGGCCTGCTGAACCGCGCGGTCGGCGGCATCCTCCACCTCGAGGACCGCAAGCTGACCTTCTACGCCACACCTTACGACAAGTTCGCCGAAGTGCGCGCGGCGCGCATCGCGGCGGCGGAGTCGGAGAACGCGAAGGCCAAGGCGCGGATCGCCCACCTTCAGAGCTTCGTCGACCGCTTCCGCGCGAAGGCGAGCAAGGCGGTGCAGGCGCAGTCGCGACTGAAGATGATCGAGCGGATCAAGCTGATCTCCACCCCGCAGGAGGCCGCGCTCCGCGCCTTTTCCTTCCCCGAGCCGGAAGAGCTGAGCCCGCCGATCATCACGATGGAGGGTGCCTCTGTCGGGTATGACGGCAAGGCGATCCTGTCGAAGCTGGACCTCAGGATCGACCAGGACGACCGGATCGCGCTGCTCGGCAAGAACGGTGAGGGCAAGTCGACCCTGTCGAAGCTTCTGTCGGACCGGCTGGAGGCGATGTCGGGCAAGCTGCATCGGACGGCGAAGCTGCGGATCGGCTATTTCGCGCAGCACCAGCTGGACGAGCTGTTTCCCGACGAGACACCCATCGACCACGTCCGCCGGCTGCGCCCGGACGAAAACCCGGCGCGGCACCGTGCGCGGCTGTCGGGGTTCGGGCTGAACGCCAACCAGGCGGAGCTGACGGTCAGCCGCCTGTCGGGCGGCCAGAAGGCGCGTCTGGCGCTGATGCTCGCCACCATCGACGCGCCGCATCTGCTGATCCTCGACGAACCGACCAACCACCTCGACATCGAGAGCCGCGAGGCGCTCGTCGAGGCGCTGACCGCCTATTCCGGCGCGGTCGTGCTGGTGAGCCACGACATGCACCTGCTGTCGATGGTCGCCGACCGGCTTTGGCTGGTGAAGGGCGGCCGGGTCACGCCGTTCGAGCAGGACCTCGAAGCCTATCGCCGTCTGCTGCTTGCGACCGACTCTCCCAAGGCCAACAAGCCCGAGAAGCCGAAGGCGGCGCGGCCGTCCCGCGACCAGGTCCTCGCGCTGCGCGCCGAGGCGCGCAAATGCGAGGAAAGGGTCACCAAGCTGAACGACATGCGCGACAAGCTGGCCAAGAAGCTCGCCGATCCGGAGCTGTACGAGGATACGCGGATCAACGAGCTCGAGACCTGGAACCGCAAGTATGCCGAGGTGATGCAGGGGCTTGAGCGGGCCGAGGCCCTCTGGATGGCCGCGCTCGAGAAGCTCGAGACGGCCGAGGCGGCGTGACCCTGGGGCCGGCTTGATGGAAGCGGCGGCGCTCATCTCCGCCTTCACGACCTTGTTCGTGATCATCGACCCGATCGGGCTGACGCCCCTGTTCGTCGCGCTGACCCAAGGGATGAGCGACCGCAAGCGGCGGTCGATCGGGCTGCGCGCGGCGTTGATCGCCTTCGGCATCCTGCTGGCCTTCGCCTTTGGTGGCGAAGCGCTGCTTGAGTTCGTCGGCATCTCCATGCCCGCCTTCCGGATTGCGGGCGGCGTGCTGCTGTTCCTGACCGCGCTCGACATGCTGTTCGAGAGGCGCCAGTCGCGGCGCGAGGATACGGCGGAAGAGGACGAGTCCGACGATCCGTCCGTCTTTCCGCTCGCCATTCCGCTGCTCGCCGGACCTGGAGCGATCGCGACGATCATCCTGCTGACGGGCCGTGCCGAGGGGCCCGGGGACTTTGCCGCCGTGATCGGGGTGATGGTCGCCGTGCTGTCGATCGCCTACCTGCTGTTTCTCGCCGCCGGCCCGATCGAGCGGGTGCTCGGCAAGACCGGCGTCAACGTCGTGACGCGCTTGCTCGGCATGTTGTTGGCGGCGCTGTCGGTGCAGTTCATCCTCGACGGCATGCGGACGTTCGGCCTCGCCCTCTGACGGTTCCGGGATCGGGACTTGGCAATCGGTGCGCGCTATCCCCATATCGGGGGCATGGACGGAGACGACATTGCCCGCATCGCCTACCTCTCCCTTCTGGGGGCCGCCATCGGCGGATGGTTCCTCATGCAGAACCGGGGACAGCTCGGAAAGATGGCGCAGCAGGCAGCGGTCTGGGCGCTGATCTTCGTCGGCGTGGTCGCCGCGGTCGGCCTCTGGAGCGATATCCGCGACGATGTCATGCCCCGGCAGAGCGTCATCTCCGAGAACGTGATCGAGATCCCCCGCGGACCGGACGGACATTACTCGATCCGGGCCGAGGTGAACGGTGTGCCGCTCGACTTCGTGGTCGACACGGGGGCGAGCCAGATCGTGCTGAGCCGTCAGGACGCCGAGCGCGTCGGCATCGACCCCGACGGGCTGGTCTACTCCGGCTCCGCCCAGACGGCGAACGGGATCGTCGGCACGGCGCCGGTGTCGCTCGACCGGCTCGCCGTGGGTCCGATCGAGGACCGCAACGTGCGCGCCTACGTCAACGAGGGCGAGCTGTTCGGGTCTCTGCTGGGGATGGGTTACCTCAACCGGTTCGAGCGTATCGAGATCGAGGGTGACCGGCTGATCCTCACCCGCTGATCCGCCGCCTCTGTTTTGGTGGAGCACCTGCGGTGCGCTCTGGAAGCCCTCCCTCCGGTCGGGCGGGATCAGGGGGCTGTCTGCCCCCTCTGGGCCTGCGGCCCATTCACCCCCGAGAATATTTGACGCCCGAAGAAGGCCGGGCGAGGCGCGTCATGTGTCCCGAAGACGCCAAATGCGCCGGCGGCGCGTCACGCCCCGCGTTCGGCCTTCTTTTCCCAGCGTCCCGAATCCTGGCTCCAGTATTGCGCGGCGCAACCGGCCTCGACGAGGCGGGACCACTGGCCCCGCGCGATCTGAAGGGCCGCTTCGTCGGCACCGTCGAACAGGATGCAGACCCGCTCCAGCGCCTTGACCTCGGCGTCGCCGACCTCGGCCCCGCCGATACTGAGGACGCACTGCGCGCCGTTCGGCGCCGGCCCGGCACCCGGCGTGCGAAGAAGCACCGGCTGATCGGCGTCGTGCGGACCGCCGGCGCGGCCGTGCGGCAGGAAGCTTTCCTCCGGTTGCAGCCAAAGCTGCGCGTCGAGCCGGTCGAGCTGCGCGGCATCCTCGCCGCGTACCTCGCAGCGCCAGCCGGTGGCGAGACACTTCTCCAGCAGGGTCGCCAGAGTCCGCTCAACCGGGTCGCGGGTCAGGTGGTAGAAGAAGGCCGCTCCCATCAGCCCTCGTACCGGTCCCGCACGAGGCGGTTCAGCGCCATGACGCCCCAGCCCGACGGGCCGTTCGGCGCGAGGTCGGAGGAGCCCTCGCCCATCGTCACACCGGCGATGTCGAGGTGGATCCACGGCGTCTCGTCCTTGACGAAGCGCTTCAGGAACTGGGCGGCGGTGATGGAGCCGGCGGGACGGCCGCCGACGTTCTTCATGTCCGCCAGCCGGCTTTTCAGCAGGGCGTCATAGGCCGGGCCCAGCGGCATCCGCCACGCGCCCTCGCCCTCCGCCGTGGCGGCGGTGAGGAAGGCGTTGGCAAGCGGGTCGTCGTTGGAGAAGACACCGGCCATCTCGTGGCCGAGCGCGATGACCATCGCGCCGGTGAGCGTGGCGAGGTCGATTATTCCGGAGGGTTTGAATCGCTCCTGCGCGTACCAGAGCACGTCGGCGAGGACGAGCCGCCCCTCGGCGTCGGTGTTGATGACCTCGATCGTGTCGCCCTTCATCGAGCGGACGATGTCGCCGGGGCGCATCGCGTTGCCCGAGGGCATGTTCTCGACCAGCCCGACGAGGCCCACGACGTTGGCCTTCGCCTTGCGCAGCGCCAGCGTGCGCATCACGCCGGAGACGACGCCGGCGCCGCCCATATCCATCGTCATCGCTTCCATGCCGGCGGCAGGCTTGATCGAGATGCCGCCGGTGTCGAAGACCACGCCCTTGCCGCAGAGCGCGAGGGGGGCTTCGTCGCCGCCGCCGTTCCATTCCATCACGACCACCTTCGAGGGGCTGTCCGACCCCTGCCCCACGGCCAGCAGCGCGCCCATGCCGAGCTCTTTCAGCTGGTCTTCCTCGAGGATCTCGACCGACAGGCCGAGTTCCTGCATCGCGGCGAGGCGGGCGGCGAAGTCGGAGGTGGTGAGCACGTTCGAGGGCTCGTTGATGAGGTCGCGGGTAAAGAAAACACCCTCGGCCAGCGCCGCCATGTCGGCGGAGACGCGGGCGAGCCCCTCGGGGTCGGCGCACATCATGGTGATCTCGGCCCGCGCCTCGGCGGGACGGGTCAGGTGGGCGTCGAAATCGTAGCCGCGCAGGACGAGACCGAAGGCCAGTTCGCTCGCCGCGCGGTGATTGCCGGCGAGCACGAGGAGCGGCGCCGCCCCACGGGCGGCCGCGAGCGCACCGCCGGCCTTGCGGGCCTCGGCGGGCGTGGCTTTCCTCGACAGCTTCACGAGGTGGATCGCTTCGGCGGCGATGGCCACCGGGAAGGCAAGTTCCATCGCCTCGCCGACCTTCAGCTTGGTGAAACGCTCGCTCTCCGCCGCGCGGGCGAGCGCCTTGCGGGTCAGCGAGTTCAGCTTGCGCCCGGAGGCGTCGAGCTTGCCGGTTTCGTCGACGATCACCGCGATCCGTCCCTCCCACCCGGCGAGGCCGTCGTGATCGGTTTCTGTGAAGCGGATTGCGGCGGGGGCTGGCATGAACGTCTCTCCGGAAAGGTCAGGTCGGGTCTGGGCGATAGCTAGCGCGTCCCGGGCGGGAATGACCAGATATGAGTTCAATCCGGCCGCCCGATCGGCTAGCACTCTCCCACTCGAAGGGCGTGGAGACAAAGTGGGCCGGTTCGACCGATACTTCCTGAGCCAGCTTCTGACGCTGTTCGGTTTCTTCAGTCTCGTGCTGATCCTGCTCTACTGGGTCAACCGGGCCGTCGGCCTGTTCGATCAGCTGATCGGCGACGGGCAGTCGGCGCTCGTGTTCCTCGAGTTCAGCGCGCTGGCGCTGCCCGGCATCATCCGCATCGTCGTTCCGCTCGCCGCCTTCGTGGCCGCGCTTTACGTGACCAACCGGCTGATCTCCGAGAGCGAGATCGTCGTGCTGCAGGCGACGGGCTGTTCGCCGCGACGGCTGGCGCGGCCGGTCTGGCTGTTCGGGCTGATCGTCGGGTTGATCACCGCGGCCCTCGTCCACGCGCTCGCCCCTGCCGCCGCGCGGGTGCTGGACGACCGGGAAGAGGAGATCGCCAACAACGTCACGGCGCAGTTCCTGACGCCCGGCGAATTCCTGACGCCGGCCACCGGGGTCACCGTCTACGTGCGCAACATCACGGAGGAAGGCGTGCTGGAGGACATGTTCCTCGCGGACACGCGCGACGACGACAGCCACGTGATCTACACCGCATCGAACGCCTACCTCGTGCGCTCCGACAGGGGGCCGCAGCTGGTGATGGTGACCGGCATGGCGCAGACGCTGCGGGTTGCGGACCTGCGGCTCTACACCACGCGGTTCCAGGATTTCACCTACGACATCGGGCGGCTGATGGTGACCGAGACCGGCGGGCGGATCCCCTCGCGACAGGTGTCGACGCACGACCTCTGGCAGGCCTCTGCCGATCTGCAGGAGCGGACGAACCGCAGCGTCGTGTCGCTGCGGGCCGAAGTGCACGACCGCATCAACAAGACCATCGTCGGGGTCGCGGCGGCGCTGCTCGGCTTCGCGCCGCTGATGCTGGGCCGGTTCAGCCGGTTCGGCGCCTGGAAGCAGATCGTGGGCGCGGTGCTGCTGGTGGTCGTCGTGAACTCGCTGGAAAGCTGGGGCTCGACCATCGCCGACACGGCGCCCGAGCGGTGGCCGCTGATCTACGTCTCCGGCCTGACCGGGCTGGCGATCCCGATCCTGCTGCTGTTCGTCGCCGCGCCGCCGCGGTTCAGGTCGGACCGACGGGCGCAGGGGTTGCCAGCATGATCCTGCATCGTTACTTCGCCAAGCGCTACCTTGTCAGTTTCGCGCTCGTCTCTGCCATGTTCTTCGGGCTGCTCGGGGTGATGGACCTGTTCGAACAGGCCCGCGACGTGTCCGAGCAGGAGGGCGTCACCGGCGGCGACATCATCGCGCTGACGCTGCTGAACGCGCCGGCGAACTTCTACGAGTTCCTGCCGCTCTTCGTCATCCTGTCGAGCGTAAACCTCTTCGTCGGCCTGGGACGATCATCCGAGATGGTGGTCACCCGCGCGTCGGGCCGCTCGGCGATCCGCGCGCTTGCCGCGCCGGTGGCGGTCGTGACGATCATCGGGCTGATCGCGATCACCGTACTGAACCCGCTCGTCGCGGCCACCACGCGCGAAACGGAAGACCGCGTGACCCGGATCGAGGATCGGGGCGCGAGCGTGCTGTCGGTCGATGCAGGCGGTCTGTGGCTGCGGCAGGGGGGCCCGGAGGGGCAGTCGGTGATCCGTGCCGGGCGGGCCAATCTCGACGGGACCGAGCTGTCGGGCGTCTCCTTCATCCTGTTCAGCCCCGAAGGTCTGCCGCTGCGTCGGGTCGATGCCCGCCGCGCCAAGCTTGCCGATGGGCGCTGGACGCTGACGGATGCGAAGGAATGGCCGCTCGGTGATGCGTCCGTGCCTGAGGCCGAGGCGACCGAGCACGATACGTTCTACATCGCTTCGAACCTTACGGCGGCGCAGATCCGCGACAGTTTCGGCGCGCCGTCCTCGATTCCCATCTGGGAGCTGCCGCGCTTCATCGACCGGCTGGAGGCCGCGGGCTTCTCCGCCGTGCGCCACCAGGTCTGGCTGCAGTCGGAGCTGGCCAAACCGCTGTTCCTGATCGCGATGATGCTGATCGGCGCAGCGTTCACCCTGCGGCATCAGCGCGGGCGGCGGATCGGGCTCATGGTGCTTCTGTCGATCTGCCTGAGCTTCGGGCTCTATTTCATTCGGAATTTCGCGATCGTGCTTGGCGAGAACGGGCAGATCCCCGTCGCGCTGGCTGCCTGGGCACCGCCACTTGCGGGCGTGGCGCTCTCCCTCGCGATGCTGCTACATCAGGAAGATGGCTGAGATGCGCGCCTCACGGCTTCTCCCCCTCGTTCTGGCCCTGCTCTGCGCGGCGTTGCAGGCGACGGCACAGGGCACCGCGACGATGGTCGCCGACAATATCGTAGTGACCGAGAACCGGCGCCTCGTCGCGACCGGCAACGTGGAGGCGTTCTACGACGGCACGCGCCTGTCGGCGCAGGCCATCACTTACGACGAGCCCTCGGACAGCCTGACCATCACCGGCCCGATCTTCATCTTGGCCGAGAACGGCAACATCCTGACCGCCGAGCAGGGCAGCCTCGATCCGAAGCTCGAAAACGGTATCCTCCGCAGCGCGCGACTTGTGCTGCAGGAGCAGCTGCAACTCGCCGCAAACCAGATCGACCGGGTCGAAGGGCGCTACACGCAGCTCTACGGTGTCGCCGCGACCGCCTGCCGGATCTGCGGCAACGGCCCGCCGCTTTGGGAGATCCGCGCACGCCGGGTGATCCACGACCAGGACGAGAACCAGCTCTACTTCGAGAACGCGCAGTTCCGGCTGGCGGGGATCCCGATCCTCTATCTGCCACGGATGCGCCTGCCCGACCCGGAGCTGGAGCGGTCCGCCGGCCTGCTGATCCCCGAGTTGCGCACGACCGACCGGCTCGGCACCGGGGTCAAGCTGCCCTATTTCATCCCGCTCGGGCCGAGCGCCGACGTCACGCTCGCGCCTTACATTTCGGCCAACACGACCACGCTCGAGGCGCGCTATCGGCAGGCGTTCCTGACGGGCGACCTGACGTTCGAGGGTGCCTTCACGGAGGACGACCTGACGGCGGAGCCGCTGCGCTCCTACGGCTTCCTCGATGCGGATTTCGCATTGCCGGGGCGGTGGATGCTGGACGCGCAGATGCGCTTCACCTCGGACGACACCTACCTGCTGGATTACGATTATTCCGACGCCGACCGGCTCGATTCCTTCGTCACCGCCACCCGCATCACCGAAGATCAGCGGCTGAGCTTCGGCGTGACCGTGACGGAGAGCCTGCGCCCGGAGGACGTGAACCGCTTCCGGCCCACAGTGCTGCCGGATGCCTATTACGAACAGGTGCTGCGCTTCCCGGGCCTGCCCGGCCGTGTGACCGTCCGGGCCGATTCCGACGGAGCGTTCCGGCGGTCCTCGCTCAACATCAAGGGTCGCGACGTGACGCGGATCGGAACCGGGATCGAATGGCGTGTGGACCGCATCCTCGGCCCCGGCGTGGTCAGCAACGCGATGCTCGGCGTCGATGTCGACCGCTACGGGATCGACCAGGACGACACGTTCGACACGCCCGCGACCCGCAGCACACCCTACGCCATGGCGGAGCTGCGCTGGCCCCTGTCGCGCACTGCGCCCGGCGGCACGGTTCACGTGATCGAACCCGTCGTCGCCCTCACCTGGTCAGAGACGGACGGCCCCCCGGTGCCGAACGAGGACAGCCGCGTCGTGGAGTTCGACGAGACCAACCTGTTCTTCCTGTCGCGCTTTCCCGGCGAGGACGCGCGCGAGGACGGGCTGCGCGCCGCCGCCGCGCTCGGCTGGACGGCGCTGACGCCGGGCGGGTGGAGCAGCAACTTCACCGCAGGCCGGCTCTTCCGGATGGAGAGCGACCCGCGCTTCCAGGCGGGCACCGGCCTCGACGGAGAGAATTCCGACTGGGTGACGGTCCTCGGCATCGAAGCGCCGAGCGGGCTGTCCTTCGACGCGCGCGCGCTGTTCGACGACGACTTCACCTTCTCGCGCACCGAAGCGCGCCTGATGTGGGAGAACAACCGCACCGACCTCGCCGCCACCTTCGTCCAGCTGTCCGAGAACGCGGCAGAGGCCCGCGAAGACGAAGTGTCGGAATTCACCTTCGACGGTGCCTTCCAGCTGACCCGCGCGTGGGAAGTCTTGGCCGAAGGGCGCTATGACGTCGTGGCGGAAAAACCGAAGTACGCGGGCATCGGCGCGGAATACAGTAACGAGTGTATCACTGTCGGGCTTTCGGTCTCGCGCCGCTTCACCTCTTCCACTACGCTTGAGCCCGAGACGGATTACGGGATAACGGTGGCCCTCAACGGGTTCTCGGCGGGGCGTTCCGACGCGCCCGTGACGCGAAGCTGCAGGAACTGACAGGACCGGACGACAATGACTTTTCGCACTCTCGCCGCTGCGGCACTGGCCTTCTGCCTGACGATGTCGGGCGCGGCAGCGCAATCGCCCTATTCCGCGGCGATCACCGTGAACGACGACGCGATCAGCTTTTACGAGATCGATCAGCGCGTTCGCCTGCTTGAGCTGTTCAACACGCCGGGCGACCTGCCCGAGCTCGCCCGCGAGCAGCTGATCGACGATCGCCTCAAGCTACAGGAGCTGCGCCGCGTCGGCCTGAGCCTCTCTGACGAGGCGCTGCAGGCGGCGCTCAACGATTTCGCCGGACGCGCCGATCTGCCCTACGACCAGTTCATCGGCCAGATCAACGGCGCCGGCGTCGCCGAGGAGACCCTGCGCGACTTCGTCCTCGTCGGGGTGAGCTGGCGCGACTACATCCGCAGCCGGTATTCAAGCCGCACCAACATCACCGACCGCGACGTGACCCTGGAACTCGACCGGGCCGCCGGCACCGGAAGCGAGCTCGAAGTGCTGCTGAGCGAGATCATCATTCCCGCGCCGCCGCCCCGCGCGGCCGAGGCCGCCGCGATCGCCAACCAGATCGCCCAGACCCGCTCCACCGCGACGTTCGAGGCCGCCGCCCGCGAATATTCCGCCCTGCCCTCGCGCGAGAACGGCGGGCGCCTGGAATGGCTGCCGCTCGACAATTATCCCGGCCCGATCCAGGGGCTCATCATGTCGCTCCAGCCAGGCGAGGTCACCAACCCGATCCCGATCCCGAACGGTATCGCGCTGTTCCAGCTTCGCGCGGTGCGCGAGGCGCGGACCTCCCAGCCGGTCCCGTCCGAGCTGGATTACGCGGTGCTCTACATTCCCGGCGGTCGCTCGGACGCCGCCTTGTCGCAGGTCGCCCGCATCGATGCGCGCGCCGACAGCTGCGATGACCTCTATGACGAGCGTGGGCTTCAGCTCGCCCGCGAACAGCAGCCCGTGGGTCAGGTCCCCGGCGATATCGCGCTGGAACTGGCGAAGCTAGACCGGGGCGAGGCATCGTGGGGTCTGACCAGCGGTGACGGGCAGTCCCTGCTTTACGTGATGCTTTGCGACCGGATCTACGCCGACGCCCCCTCCCGTGACGCCGTGGCCGATGCGCTGCGCTCTCAGCGGCTGTCGCGCTTTGCCGACCAGACGGTCGCACAGCTCCGCGCCAACGCGGTCATCCGCCCGCCGCAATGACCGTCGCGCTCACCTGCGGTGAACCGGCCGGCGTCGGACCGGACCTGGCCCCCGTGGCCTGGGCCGCATTGAAGGACGAGGTGTCGCTGCTCTGGATCGGCGATCCGTCCCACCTGCCCGAGGGCACGGCCTGGGAAGCGGCAACCCCCGAGACGGCGGCAGACGTTATGCCCCGCGCCCTGCCCGTCCTTGCCCGCGATTTCGGCGCGCCGCGCACGCCGGGCCTCCCCGACCCGACACACGCCCCTCACGTGGTCGACGCGATCGCCGAGGCGGTGGCGCTCGTCACGTCCGGGGCCTGCGACGCGCTCTGCACCGCGCCGATCCACAAGCAGGCGCTGATCGACGGTGCGAACTTCGCCTACCCCGGCCATACGGAGTTCCTCGGCGCACTCGCCGGGTCCGACCGGGCGGTGATGATGCTGGCCTGCGACGCGCTGAAGGTGGTGCCCGCGACGATCCACATCCCGCTCGCGGCAGTGCCGGAGGCGCTGACGGCCACGTTGCTGACCGACACGCTGCTGATCACCCATGCCGCGCTCAGGCGCGATTTCGGCATCGACCGTCCCCGCATCGCCGTTGCCGGGCTGAACCCCCATGCGGGCGAAGGCGGTAAGATGGGCCGGGAGGAGATCGAGCTGATCGCCCCGGTGCTCGACGCGCTCCGGGCCGAGGGGATGGACCTGCTGGGCCCGATGTCGGCGGACACGATGTTCCATGCGGCGGCCCGCGCCCGCTACGATGCGGCGGTCTGCGCCTACCACGACCAGGCCCTGATCCCGATCAAGACCATCGACTTCTCCGGCGGCGTGAACGTGACGCTCGGCCTACCTTTCGTGCGGACCTCGCCGGACCACGGCACCGCCTTCGACATCGCCGGGAGCGGACGTGCCGACGCGACCTCGACCATCGCCGCGCTGCGGATGGCCGGCGCGATGGCCGCACGGCGGAAAGGCTGATGGCCGGCATCGACGACCTGCCTCCGCTGCGCGACGTGATCGCCGCGCACGGTCTGTCGGCGCGCAAGTCGCTTGGCCAGAACTTCCTGCTCGACCTGAACCTGACCGCCAAGATCGCGCGGCAGGCCGGCGACCTGACGCAATCGGATGTGCTGGAGATCGGCCCCGGCCCCGGCGGCCTGACCCGCGGCCTGCTGGCGTCGGGCGCCAGAAAGGTCGTCGCGGTCGAGAAGGACAGCCGCTGCATCCCCGCGCTCCAGCAGATCGCGGAGGCCTATCCGCAGCGGCTGACGGTGCTCGAAGGAGACGCGCTGGAGCTCGACACGGCCGCGCACCTTCAGCCGCCCTACCGGATCGCCGCCAACCTGCCCTACAATGTCGGGACCGAGCTGCTGGTCCGCTGGCTGACGCCGAAGGACTGGCCGCCGCCTTGGTCCAGCCTGACGCTGATGTTCCAGAAGGAGGTGGCGCAACGGATCGTCGCGACGCCGGGCAGCAAGGCTTACGGCCGCCTCGCGATCCTCTCACAGTGGCGCACTGACGCCCGCATCGTGATGGACCTGCCACCCGGCGCCTTCACGCCGCCGCCCAAGGTCTCCTCCGCCGTGGTCCACATCACCGCTCTGCCGGCGCCACGATACCCGGCCGACCCGGCGGTCCTGTCGCGCGTCGTCGCGGCCGCCTTCAACCAGCGGCGCAAGATGCTGCGTGCCTCGCTCAGAGGTCTCGCCCCGGACATCGAGGACCGGCTCATCGCCGCCGGCATCAAGCCGACCGACCGGGCGGAGCAGATCGACCTCGAACGCTTCTGCGCCCTCGCCCGCAGCTTCGCCTGACCGGCTCGCTCATCTGGCGATAAATACCTCCGGGGGTGAATTGGCCGCAGGCCAAGAGGGGGCAGCGCCCCCTCCACGCCTCTCGGAAGGTCACCCTCAGAAGTGGATCGCGCGCCCGTAAGCGTCGAGCACGCTCTCGTGCATCATCTCGCTCAGCGTCGGGTGCGGGAAGACCGTCTCCATCAGGTCCTCTTCCGTGGTCTCGAGCTGGCGGCCCACGACGTAGCCCTGGATCAGCTCGGTCACCTCGGCCCCGACCATGTGCGCGCCGAGCAGTTCGCCCGTCTTGCTGTCGAAGATGGTCTTCACCATGCCGTCCGGTTCGCCCAGGGCGACCGCCTTGCCGTTGCCGATGAAGGGGAACTTGCCGACCTTGACGTCGAAGCCCTTCTCCTTGGCCTGCGCCTCGGTGAAGCCGACGCTGGCGACCTGCGGGTGACAATAGGTGCAGCCGGCGATGCTTTCGGGGCGGACCGGGTGGACCTTGTTCTTGCCGGCGACCAGTTCGGCCACCATGACGCCCTCGTGCGACGCCTTGTGCGCCAGCCACGGTGCGCCGGCGAGGTCGCCGATGGCGTAGACGCCGTCAACGCCGGTGCGGCAATATTCATCGACGATCACGTGGGTGCGGTCGACCTTGATGCCCTGCTCCTCGAGGCCGAGCCCCTCGACATTGCCGACGATGCCGACAGCGGAGATCACGGTGTCGAACTCCTGCTGTTCGACCTTGCCGCCGACCTCGATATGGGCGGTGACCTTGCCCTTGGCGCGGTCGAGCTTCTTGACCATGGCTTTTTCCATGATCTTCATGCCCTGCTTGGTGAACTGCTTCTTGGCGAAGGCGGAGATCTCGGCGTCTTCGACCGGAAGGATGCGATCCATGACCTCGACCACCGTCGTTTCGGCGCCGAGCGTGTTGTAGAAGGACGCGAACTCGATTCCGATCGCACCGGACCCGATGACCAGCAGCTTCTTGGGCATCCGCGGCGGGGTCATCGCGGTCTTGTAGGTCCAGACGAGATCGCCGTCGGCCTCCAGCCCCGGCAGTTCACGCGCACGCGCGCCGGTGGCGAGCACGATGGCCTTGGAGGTGACCTCCTCCTCGCCCTTGTCGATCTTCACGATGACCTTGCCCTTCCCGGCAAGACGGGCCTCGCCCATCATGGTCGTGACCTTGTTCTTCTTCAGCAGGTGCTTCACCCCGCCTTCCATCTGCTTGGCCACGCCGCGCGAGCGCTGGACCACCGACGGCAGGTCGTAGCCGACGCCATCGGCCTTCAGGCCGAATTCCTTGGCGCGGTGCATCAGGTGGAAAACCTCGGACGAGCGCAGCAGCGCCTTCGTCGGGATGCAGCCCCAGTTGAGGCAGATACCGCCGAGGTGCTCGCGCTCCACGCAGAGCACATTGAGGCCAAGCTGCGCGCCCCGGATTGCGGCGACGTAGCCGCCCGGACCGGCGCCGATTACGATCATGTCATAGCTCTGGGCCATCTGTGCCTCCTCGGACCTTGATTAGTTTGAAGTTAAACCACTTCGCCAGCCGCGGCCAGTGATGAGGAGGTAATGGCGGACCCCCGCCATGTGCAACGCCTGTCAGGCGGCACCGGTGCCGCCGGGCGCGGCAGTCTCGTCCGACTCGTCGCCTACCGGACGGTCGGCTTCCGGGCGCTCGCGACTCGCCTCGGCACCCGGAGGCGCGGCGCTTTCCACCCGGTTGCGGCCGGCTTCCTTGGCGGCGTAGAGCGCCTGGTCGGCGCGCTTGATGAGAAGCTGCGCCTCTGTCGCGCTGTCGGGGTAGGTCGCGACTCCGATCGAGATGGTGACGTTCGGCAGGGTTTCACTGCCGTACGTCAGCGGCATCGCCGAGACCGCCTTGCGCACCCGCTCCGCCACCGCGCGCGCGGCATCGGCATCATGGCCGGGCAGCAGTACCGCGAATTCCTCCCCCCCGAGTCGGCAGCAGACTTCGCGTGCGTCGAACAGATCGGCCAGACAATCGGCGAGCTTGCGGAGCACCATGTCGCCGGCGTCGTGGCCATGGCTATCGTTGAACGTCTTGAACCCGTCGGCGTCGAAGGACATCAGGCTGAGCGCCGTGCCCTGCCGGTCCGCGAGCGTCATCTCCCGCCGAAGGCAGCTCATGAAGTGGCGGCGATTGTAGAGCCCGGTGAGCGGATCGCGGATGGACTGATCGTGCAGCTCGTCCCGCAGACGGACGTTGGCGACCGCCATCGAGATATGTTCGGCGCAGCGGATCGTGAAAGTCTCCGCATCGCGGAGCCGCTCGCCGCAATAGTCCGATGATTCGAAGCGCACGTGCAGCAGTCCGACCGTGTCGCCGTGGGCAACGATCGGAATGCATAGGTATTCGCCGGGAAAATCCTCCTCAGGCGGATGGTCGACGTGACCGCAGACGAAGCTGATCCCGGCCGGATCGTGGATGTAATGCCGCCCCCGCCTTAGCGCCCAGCAGGAATCCGGCGCGATATGGCGGTTCAGCTGATCGCCCGACCAGCTGCCCACCCCGTCGAGCACGTCGCGGGTGGAGGAGAAGATGTAGAGCTCCCCGTAGGTTCCGGTCATCACGCGCGACATGAACTTCGTGACGATCATGTAGAGCTCCTGCAGCGTCTTGCAGGATTGCAGCCACTCGTCGAGCTCGGACAGGTGGGACATCTCTGCCGCGCGCGCCTGCTGCGCGGCGAGCGCGGTGCGCGTCGTCGCCTCGGCAGCATCGGCGGTGGCCATCGCGCTCGCCACTTCGCGCTCTGCCCGGCGGGCGTCGGTGACGTCGGTGAAGGTGATGACGTAGCTGCCACTCTCCGCCGGCCGGCCACTGGCGAGCACGACCCGACCGCCGGGCAGCGTGAGGTCGAAAGAGACGGCGACATTCTCCGCCTCGCCTCGGGCGGCGGCCTTTGCGGCCTCTTCCGACAGGAGGCCACGCTGTGCGGCCATCCGGCGAAACTCCCCCCGGGAGGTACCAATACCGAGCTCGCCGTCCCCGAGGTCGAGCACTTCATGGACGCGGGCGTTGAACAGCTCGCACAGGCCATCGGCGGACCAGACCACGATGCCCTGTTCCATGATGTCCATGATCTCGGTGGCCAGCTTGAACTGGTCGCGGCTTTCCGGCCGATCCATCGGCTGCAACGCCCAGTCCTCGCGCCACGTCTCGGCGGTGCGATCAATGCTCAACGCAAAGCGGGCCTCCAACCCGGGCGATGGTCTGGAGTCCCGCCTACCAGCGCGAGATTGACAGGCTGTTAAGAGCTGGCCTTCATCTCCTCCACGAGGACGCGGTAGCCGCCGTCTTCCATGAAGGATTTCTCCGCCGGGCTCGACGTGCGCGACAGTGCGTTGTTGCGGTAGGGGAAGCGCCCGTAGCGGCGGATGATCTCGCGGTGCGCCTTGGCGTGCAGCAGGTTGTCCTTCGACTCCGGCAGCTTCGCCTGGAACAGGCGCACGGCGCGGTCCTGGTCGACCTGGTTCTCGGAATGCATCAGCGGCAGGTAGAAGAACTGGCGCGGCTCGCCGTCGATCTTCATGTCCCAGTCCCGGCCGATCGCGACCTTGGCCGCCGCGCGCGCGTTCGGGTCCAGCTGGAAGGCGCGCGGGTCCTCGCGGAACATGTTGCGCGGGAACTGGTCGGTCAGGATGATGTAGGCGAGCGTGCCCGACGGATAGGTCAGCCAGAGCCCGTAAGCGCCATCGACCGCCTCGTCCCAGGCAGTGCGGAAACGATCGCGCACCTTCTGGTCCAGTTCCTCGCCGCCGGCATACCAGCCTTTCGGCCCGACCTCGTCCAGCCAGAACGCAAGGACCTCTTGCGGTGTGACGCTGTTCATCTGCTCTCGCCTCGCCCGTCAGTTTCCTGAATCGTGCGACAGTCCGCCGGGCAGATCAAGGCGTCAGGAGGCCTGAGGCTCCGAGGTTGTGCTTTCGGCCAGCTCGGCCTCCGCCTCGATGTACAAATCCTGTGCCATATCGACAGCGACCGGGCTGGCCGAGGCCATGACTGGCGCGTAAGGCACCGTGTCGCCGGAATGGGTCGAGGGGCGCTTGCGCATCCGGTAGAGGCCATAGACCCCGAGACCGAGCATCAGCACTGCGACGAAGGCCCAGTAGCCCTGGTTGCCGAACACATCCATGACGTAGCCGACGGTGATCGGGCCCGCGATGGCGCCGACGCCGTTGATGAAGACGAACCCGGCAGATGCCGCGGCCATGTCCTCGGGCTCGAGGAAGTCGTTGGCATAGGCGATCAGCAACGAATAGAGCGGGTTCGACGTCCCCCCCATGATGGCCGCGCAGGCGATCAGCACGCCGAACGAGCCGCCGAGCACCACGCCGAGCAGCGCGCCCACCCCGCCGAGCAGCGACACGGCGATGATGACGAGTCGCCGGTCGAACCGGTCCGACAGCCAGCCGATCGGGTACATGGACACGAGCGCGGCGATGTAGATCGCCGAGACGAAGATCGAGATCTGCGCAAGGCTCAGCCCGACACGCGTGCCGTAGACCGCCGCCATGCCGAACTGCGCCGCGTAGACGCCGCCGAGGAGGATCATGCCGACGGAGACCAGCGGCGAAGCCTGAACCAGCTCCTTCAGGCGCATCGGTTTCGTCGAATCAAATGCCGGCGTGGGCGAGATCGACAGCAGGATCGGCGCGAAGGCGAGGCTCACGAGGACGGAGGGGATGATGAAGAGCACGAAGCCCCCCGCGTCGCCGAGCAGCAGCAGATACTGGGCCAGAACGATGCCGCCCATCTGCACGATCATGTAGAGCGACAGCGCCTGTCCACGTGTCTCGTTCGTGGTCGAATTGTTCAGCCAGCTTTCCGCCGTGACGTAGACGCCCGAGAAACAGAAGCCGATAACGATCCGCCCGACCGTCCAGGACCAAGGCGAGACGAGCGTCGGATAGAGGATCAGAACCGCCGAAATGGCGGAGCCGAGCGCGGCGAAGACCCGCACGTGGCCGACTCGGCGGATCATCTCGGGGGCGAGCTGCGAACCGCCAAGGAAACCGACGAAGTAGCCGGACATGACGACGGACATCTGAAGCGTCGAGAACCCCTCCAGATCGCCGCGCACACCAAGAAGCGTGCCCTGCAGGCCGTTGCCGACCATGAGCATGAAAAGACCGAGCAACAGCGGCCATGCGCTTCCGAGCACTTGAAACATGCGGAGATACTCCCTCGCCTTCGGTCCGTGTTCGGCCACAGGGGCCATAGGATGACCGTCCGGATACGACACACAACGTCGCGCGAGCCACTATCAGGGGATCATGTCCGCCGACAATGGGTCACGGCAACAGAAGCGATGCGTCGCCATACGAGAAGAACCTGTAGTTTTCATGAATGGCGTGGGCGTAGATCGCGCGGATGTGTTCGACGCCCATCAGGGCGGAGACGAGCATCATCAGCGTGCTCTTGGGCAAGTGGAAATTGGTCATCAGCCCATCGGCCACGTTGAAGCGGAAGCCCGGAGTGATGAAGATGTCCGTCTCGCCCTGCCACGGCAGGATCGCGCCGGAGGTCGCCGCGCTCTCGATCAGGCGCAAGGCGGTGGTGCCGACGGGGATCACCAGTCCGCCCTCGGCTTTCGTGGCGGCGATCTCGCCCGCCGCCCGATCCGTCACCTCGCCCCATTCGGCGTGCATCTTGTGGTCGCGGATATCGTCGACCTTCACCGGTAGGAAGGTCCCCGCCCCGACATGCAGCGTCACGTGGGTGAAATTGACGCCGCGCGCCTCGAGCGCCTTCATCACGGCGTCGTCGAAGTGGAGCGAGGCGGTCGGCGCGGCGACGGCGCCGGGGTGCTCCGCCCAGATTGTCTGGTAGTCCGCCTTGTCGGCATCGTCCGCCGGGCGCTTGGCCGCGATATAGGGCGGCAGCGGCATGGAGCCCGCCTGCGCGAGCGCGGCGTCGAAATCCTCGCCCTCGAGGTTGAAGGAGATCAGCGCCTGCTCGTCCTCGCGCCCCTCCAACGTGGCGGACAGTTCGGGCGAGAAGGTGACGACCTCGCCCTCCTTCCACTTCCTGAGCGGCTTCACCAACGCGGTCCAGAGACCGCCGGGACGCGGTTCCAGCAGCGTGACCTCGATCCGCGCTTCCGCCTCTCCGCGCCGGCGCAGGCCGGACAGCCGCGCGGGGATCACCTTGGTGTCGTTCAGCACCAGCCGGTCGCCGGGACGCAGGATGTCGGGCAGGTCGTAGACGTGCCGGTCCGCGATCCCGTCCCCCTCGGCCAGCAGCAGCCGGGCAGAGGAGCGGGGCCGCGCGGGACGCACGGCAATCAGCTCTTCGGGCAGTTCGAAATCGAAGTCGGACAGTTTCAACGGGTCACCTGTGGCGGCGGGCGCCGGAAAATCTCGCGGAACATGCCGGGGGTCAGGACGGACAGCGGATTCACCCCGACGTTCGGCTGCCCCACCGGGCCGCGGATCGTGAAGTTGAACCCGATCAGCCCCTCGCCGGGCCGGGTCAGCACCGACCCGATCCCGTTCAGCAAATAGACCGGAGACACGACGCCCTGGAAGTCCATGATCGTGCTGGCGAGCGTATAGGTCCCGTCGAGCGAAAGGCCAAGGGACGGCCCGACCGCGCTCGACTGGGTGACGATGATCTGCTCCGGCGTCATGCGGAACTGCGCATCGACATCCGTGAAGGACAGGCCCTGCCCGTCGAGCTGCTGGAGCAGGCCGACGACGCTGATCGCATCCAGAAGCTCCGCGATGGCCGGGGCGTCGCGGATGCGCAAGTCGTCGACGGTGAGCGACCCGTCGTAGGTCCCCTCGCCGCCGGTCGGTCGCAGGATCAGCTGCATCGCCCCACCAAGCGCGTTCGGCAGCAACTTGGCGGCCCGCAGGACGCCACCCGCGTCGTTGGACGTCACACGCACCCCGGTCCGGCCATTGACCGGCACGAGGTCGCCGGCGATCGGCGGGCCCTCGTTCACCTGCGCCTCGAACGTGCCGCGCAGGCCGCCCTGCGAGGCGAAGGCGCCCTCGAAACCGGTGAGGACAAGGCTCTCGGTCACCACCAGCCGGTCGAGGCGGACATTCATTGGACCGCCCTCTCCTCCATCGCCGCCGCCCGGCCCGAATGCGGCGCGACGCATGTCGAGCGTGCCGCCGTTGACCTCCACCCCGACCGCCTGCCCGGCGCCCCGGTTGCGCAGGGTAATGGGCGCGTCGAGCCAGTCGCCGACGCTCAGCCGGTCGAAGACCGCCGCCTCGAAGGCACTGTTCGCCCCAAGGTCGATGCGGCCTTCCGCCGTCAGGCCCGACGCCTGCAGGCGCAACCGGCTGACCTTCGGCGACGCGCCGAGCTGGCCCTGCACCTCGAGCGTGCCCGGAGTCCCGGCGGCCTTGGACCAGCCGACCCAGGGCACGGACAGGGTGATCCCGCGCATTTCCGAGCTGAGGATGAAGGACGGCGGAAGCCCGGCGGGCATAACCAGGTCGAACCGCGCGGGACCGCTGCCCTGCACCGTGCCTGGCGGCAGCGCGATGCCGAATTCGTCGAGCGCGGCGGGCGACAGTTCCACCTGGGCTTCGATGCGGGCTGGCGCGCCTTCCTCGAACGCACGGCTGAAACTGCCGGTCAACGGTGTCTGGCCGAGCCGCGCCGGCCCCTCGATTCGCAGGCCCTCCGGCGTGGCGGCGACCTCGAGCTGGGGCGAGGCGAGCACCTTGTCGGGCACCAGGGTGGTCGAGCGCACGTCCGTCAGCTCCGCCCCGAACACGTAGCTGACCTGATCGGGCGACAGCTGGTCGCTCAGCGGCATCAGCAGCCGCCCCTGCGCCCGAGCGCGCCCGTCGGCGAGCGTGACGTCGAGGCCCGCCCCCTGCATCAGCGACAGGGGCGGCTGGTCGAGCACCGACAGCATCGCGGTGATCGTCCCGTCGAGCTTCAGCGAGAATTCCGCAGGGGAGTCCGGCAGGCTCATCGCGGGGATCACGAAGGTCGAGCCGGCCATGTCGACCCGGCCGCCTTCCAGCGCTGCGACGTATCCCTCCGCCAGGGAGACCGAGAAGGAATCCTTGCCGATCTGAACGAAGCCGTAGCCGCCCTCGACCGCCGGCATGCGCGGCAGGTAACGGACCGAGCCGTCCTCGAACTCGAAATCCATCGCGATGACCGGCTCTTCGGTGCCGTGCGTCCGCACGGCAACCGCGGCGTTCACGATATCGCCGTCGAGGATGTTGTTGGCCACCCAACCCCGGACGCCCGGTCGCCAGACCTCGGGCCAGAGCGCCTTGGCATGGGGCACGGTCACCCGGTCGATCCGCGCGTCGACGGCGACGTTCCAGCCGTCCTCGCCCGTCGAAACCTCGCCCCAGGCTCGGATGTTGCTGTCGCCTTCGGTCGCGATGAGTTCGCCCAGGGTCAGGCGGAACGGATCGAGCGCGAGGCGGAAGTCGAGGCTGCCGACGGCGAGTTCGACCGGCACGTCGTAGATGTCGTTCGGGTTCGCCGTGAGCGTCGGCATCCGGAACTGGCCCCAGATCTCGTCGGGGAAACCGTCCTCCATCCCTTTTAGGAACGCCTCGCCGTTTGCTTCGACGGCGATATCCTCGCTCTCCAGGCTCAGCTGGTCGAAGGCGAGCTCCTGCGTTTCTGGATCGTAGGCAAGGTAGGCTTTCACCGCGTCGAACGGCACGGGCCGGGCTTCGGGCGCCGGGCGGATCGCCCCTGCCCCGATCTCCAGCACCGCGTTCAGTGGGCCGAGCGTGCCATCGGCGTCGATCCCGCCACGCAGGCTGGCCGAGATCGGCGCGTCGATCACCGAAAGCCAGCTGAGCGCGGGCGACTGGCTGGCGATGTCGGCGGCGGAGGCCTCGTCGACGGAAATGGACATTTCCGCCTCCCGGCTGCCCCGGGGCGAGGCATAATCGAACGCCACCCGCGAGACGCCACCGCCCGACAACAGCGACAGGTCGGCCGACAAGCCGATCTCGCGCCGGTCGATGTCGAGCACGGCCTGCCCGCCGTCGACCGTCAGGCTCTGCCCCGCACGCCGGTCGTCGAGGTTCACGATGAGACCGTCAAGCTCCACCCGCTCCAGCGCCTCCAGCGGTCCGCGCTCGAAGGTGGCGTCGATGCCGTCCAGCAGACCGGTGAAGGTCGCGCTTTCACGAACCGAGGCGGAACCGTCCCCGAAGGACATCGCCAGGTTACCATCCTCGCTGCGGACCAAAGAGACCTGTGCGCCGCTCACCCGGATTTCCTGCGCCAGAAGCTCCCGGTTCAGGATCAGCCCCCGGGGCGAGATCAGCGCGGAGATCTCGGGCACGCGGGCAACCACCGTACCGCTTCGGTCGGTCAGCTCGGCGTTGGCGAGGTGGATGCGCGGGTGCAGATCCCGCCCGATGCGGATGGAGATACGCTCCATCTCGATGCCGCCGCCGATCGCCTCTTCGGCGCGGGCCTCGACTTCCTCACGCACCCACGAAGGGGCGGTGATGTCGCGGTCGATCAATGAGACGATGAGAATGATCGCCACGGCGACCGGCAGGAACAGCATAAGGCCCAGAAGGCGCAATCCGGCCTTCCGCTTGCGCCCCATCAGTCGGGGCCGCGGATCGTCGATCTCGGCGCTCTGGTCGGCCATTGCTGCTCGGCGGCCCTTTCTTCCGGGGTCCTGCGCCCTACAACGCCACGGAGAGCCTCATCGTGGCAAGAAAGGGATCTCATGACGGGCAATATACCGCAAGAGGGTGACATGGCGCCCGCAGTCGACCTCCCCCGGGACGGGGGCGGCAACCTCACGTTGGAAGAGTTCGCGGGCAAGCCCGTCGTGCTGTTCTTCTACCCCCGCGACGACACCAGCGGCTGCACCAAGGAAGCGGTCGGCTTTACCGAGATGGCCGGCGCCTTCGACGAGGCCGGCGTCGCGGTGATCGGCGTGTCGAAGGACAGCATCACCTCGCACGACAAGTTCCGCGACAAGCACGCGCTCGGCGTGCCGCTTCTGTCGGATGAGAACGGCGATGTCTGCGAGCGCTACGGCGTCTGGAAAGAGAAAAGCATGTACGGCAAGACCTTCATGGGGATCGAGCGGTCGACCTTTCTGATCGACTCCGAGGGCAAGATCGCCAAGGCGTGGCGCAAGGTGAAGGTGCCGGGCCATGTTGAAGCCGTACTAGAGGCTGCGAAGGTCCTTTGAGCGCTCGCCGAACCTCATGCAGCGCGTGAGGTTCGGCCCTCAATTGTCTGATATTTCCGTATTTTTAAAGTCGGGCTGCACGCTATCCCCGATCGCAATGCGCCCCGGCTCCAGCACTTCGGCATACCACCCGCCGTGCCCGCGCATCGCATTGTAACCGCCCGGCCCGAGCACTCGCTCCATCCGGGAGCACGGCGGACAGGGACCGGAGATCCTCAGCAGCGCGGTGCCGTAGCGGACGGGCACATCCCTGAGCGCGGCAAGGTTGATGCCGGCAATAACCAGGTTGCGCCGCACCTCCTCCGGGTTCACCTCGTCCCGACCGGAGAGCGCGGCGATGACCGAGAGGTGTTCCTGCTGAATCAGCGTCACCGCCCGCTTGCCGGCCCGAGCGTGGTCGCCGTCGAGGCCCGACAGCGTCACCTCCACCGTGTTCGGCGTCTCCATCGCCGCGAGCCGCACGGGCCGCAGTCCGATCCACGTCACCCGACCCTCCGACGCGTGGCGCGCACGAAGGTCGGCAAGAAGGCTCATTCGCTGAGTTCGACGATCACAAGTTCGCGTTCCGCCGCGCCTTTCGCGAAGGACAGTGCCTCCTGGTAGGCGTCCGAATAGTAGCAATCGTGCGCCGCCTGCATCGACGGGAACCGCGCCACCACGTTGCGCGGACGGTCCGGTCCTTCGAGCTGTTCGTAGGCACCACCCCGCGCGATGAAACGGCCGCCGTGGTCGGCGATCGCACCGGTCGCGCGCTTGGCATATTCGCCGTAAGCCTCCGCGTCGGAGACCTTCACATGGGCGATCCAGAGAGCCTCTGCCATCACTTCTCCTCCAGCACTTTTTCAGCCGCCGCGATCGCGGCATCGGCATTCGCGGCATCCTTGCCGCCACCTTGCGCCATGTCCGGCCGACCACCGCCGCCCTTGCCGCCGAGTTCCGCCACGGCCGCGCGGACAAGATCGACCGCCGACACGGTGCCGGTCAGGTCCCCGGTCACGCCAGCGGCAACCGCCGCCTTGCCGTCGGAGTCGGCGATCAGCAGGACCGCGCCGGAGCCAAGATCCGCCTTCATGCTGTCGATCAGCGACGGCAGGTCCTTGCCCGTCACACCGTTCATCACCTGCGCGATGAACTTCACGCCGTTGATCTCCTTCGCGGCGGGACCCTCCGCCGGGCCACCCGACAGGGCGAGCTGACGGCGCAGCTGTGCGACCTCGTTCTGCAGGGCGCGGCGTTCGTCCATCAGGGCGCGAACCCGGGCGGGCACATCCTCGGACGTCTTCAACAGGCCCTCGACTTCGGACAGGGCGATGTCGCGCCCGCGCAGCACCTTGCGGGCGGCGTCGCCGGTCAGCGCCTCGATGCGGCGGATGCCGGCGGCGGACGCGGTCTCGGACACGAGTGCGAAGAGTCCGATGTCGCCGGTGCGGGTGACATGCGTGCCGCCGCAAAGCTCGATCGAGTAGGTCCTGCCCTCCGGCCCCTTGCCGGTGTCCGCCTCGCCCATCGAGACAACGCGAACCTCGTCGCCGTACTTCTCGCCGAACAGCGCCTGCGCGCCGAGCGCACGTGCGTCGTCGGGCGTCATTATGCGCGTCGAGACGGCGGAATTCTGGCGGATCATCGCGTTCACGTCTCGTTCGATCGTGGCGATCTCCTCATCCGTCAGCGCCTTCTGATGCGAGAAGTCGAAGCGCAACCGGTCCGGCGCGTTCAACGATCCGCGCTGCGCAACGTGATCGCCGAGCGTCACGCGCAGCGCCTCGTTCAACAAGTGCGTGGCGGAGTGGTTGGCCCGGATGGTCGAACGGCGCTCATGGTCGACTTCGAGCGTCGCACCCTGCCCCTTGCCGATCTCGCCCTCGGTCACTTCGGCGAAATGGATGAAGAGCCCGGCCACCTTCTTCGTGTCGGTGATGCGAGCCGCGCCGCTCTCCGTGGTGAGGGTGCCGGCATCGCCGACCTGGCCGCCGGATTCCGCGTAGAACGGCGTCTGGTTCAGAACGATCTGTACCGTCTGGCCCTTGGTCGCGGTCGCGCTTTTCGCGCCGTCGGTGACGAGAGCGAGAATCTGGCCCTCGCTCTTTTCGTACTCGTAGCCGAGGAAGTCGGTGGACTCATTGTCGTCGGCGATGTCGAACCAGATCGTCTGGTCCGCCGTCTCGCCGCTGCCGGACCATGCGGCGCGGGCACGGGCCTTCTGCTCGGCCATGGCGCTGTCAAAACCGGCGGTGTCGACCTCGATCCCGCGGGAGCGCAGCGCGTCCTGCGTGAGGTCGAGCGGGAAGCCGAACGTGTCGTAGAGCTTGAAGGCCGTCTCGCCGGGCAGGCTCGACCCCTCACCGAAGTCGGCGGTTTCCTCGTCGAGCAGCTTCAGACCGCGGTCGAGAGTCTGGCGGAAGCGGACTTCCTCGGCCTGAAGCGTCTCCTCGATGGCACGCTGGCGCTCCCGCAGTTCCGGATAGGCGGCGCCCATCTGGGTGACGAGCGCCGGCACGAGCCGGTGCATCAGCGGGTCCTGAACGCCGAGAAGGTGCGCATGGCGCATGGCGCGACGCATGATCCGGCGCAGCACGTAGCCCCGGCCTTCGTTGCTGGGCAGGACGCCCTCGG
Source organism: Pelagovum pacificum (assembly GCF_016134045.1). Taxonomy (NCBI): domain Bacteria; kingdom Pseudomonadati; phylum Pseudomonadota; class Alphaproteobacteria; order Rhodobacterales; family Paracoccaceae; genus Pelagovum; species Pelagovum pacificum. The sequence continues at coordinate 2,275,641 of NZ_CP065915.1, forward strand.
CGATCAGGAAGGAGGTGGAACGCAGGTGATCGGCGATGACCCGGTGGTGCGTGATGTGCGCCTCGTCCGTCGATGTGTTCGACGCGTTGGCCGACGCCTCGATGATCGCCTTGAACAGGTCGGTCTCGAAGACGTTGTTGGTGCCCTGCAGGAGCGAGGAAATCCGCTCCAGCCCCATGCCGGTGTCGATCGACTGCGCCTCGAGCTCACGGCGGCTGCCGTCTTCGAACTGCTCGTACTGCATGAAGACGTTGTTCCAGATCTCGATGAACCGGTCGCCATCCTCGTCCGGGCTGCCGGGCGGACCGCCCCAGAATTTCTCACCGTGGTCGAAGAATATTTCGGTGCAGGGGCCGCACGGACCGGTCGGCCCCATCTGCCAGAAATTGTCCGAGGTGGGGATGCGGATGATGCGGTCGTCCGGCAGGCCCGCGACCTTCTTCCACAGATCGGCGGCCTCGTCGTCGGTATGGAACACGGTGACCAGCAGACGGTCCTTCGGGATGCCGAGCTCTTTCGTCACCATTTCCCAGGCGAAGGGGATGGCGGCCTCCTTGAAATAATCGCCGAAGGAGAAGTTGCCCATCATCTCGAAGAACGTCAGGTGCCGCGCGGTGTAGCCGACGTTGTCGAGGTCGTTGTGCTTGCCCCCCGCCCGGACGCATTTCTGCGCCGTGGTCGCACGGGTGTAGTCGCGCGTCTCGACACCGGTGAAGAGGTTCTTGAATTGCACCATGCCGGAGTTCGTAAACATCAACGTGGGATCGTTGCGCGGCACAAGCGGCGATGAATCGACGACTTCATGGCCCTGGCGGCGGAAGTAGTCGAGGAAGGTCGAGCGGATGTCGGCGAGGCTGGTCATCGGGTGGGTGTCCGTATCCTTGGTCGCAGGCGGTTTATCGCCGCGCCAATGGGGTGTCTACAGCCCGTTCCGGCGGAGGGCCGCGCGAACCCCCGGCGCAAGGTGGCCTGCCCTTGCAGAGCGGAGCGAAAATCATGACGTCATCACGAGGACGAGAGGGAACCTGCGATCCTGTCGGTTCGTTCATATGTCAGCGAAGCTCAATGATCGGGACGGGCATGACGCGCAAATTGTTCGCCACTTTGGCAATCGGAATGCTCGGCTTCTCCGCCAGTTCGGAGGAGAGCTTTGACGTGGCCTTTGCCGGGCCGCCCGAACAGATGCTGGAAGAATTGTCGACCACGGGCGAACTCGGCAAGCCGTTTGGACTATGGTCGCACGATGCAGCCGCCATCACTCGTCATCCGCCGCTCGATGTCACGGCGATCAATCTCGGGGCCGAGCCTCTGATCAATGGCGATGCGCTTGGTTTGTCCAATCTGGCCGGTAGCCTTGAGGCGCTCGACAAGGTGATCGCCGCGCGTTGACACTGGGGCTGCCGCCGGAGTTTGCGTTAGCCGTCTTTGTCGGAGAGCCGGAATGTTCAAGTCAAGTCGCACCGGCTCCCAATCCAACAGAAGTTGTCACTCTTCTCAGAGACTTAAGGCCGAACTTCTGGCTTGTATCGTCCAACGCATTGCTGGCAGCTGGCAGAGATTCCGGCCCTAGGTGGCTTTGACTGGTCTGCGGCTACCAGCGGATGAGGCGTTGCGACGACCGACCATGTCGCCAAGCATCCATCGCCTCTCGGCCTGAAATGCGAAAGGACGACCCGAAGGCCGTCCTCTTGCGTGAATTCATGCCCACCGGACAATCCGTTCCGAAGGATCGTCTCGCAGTCAGCGAACGCGCGACCCGGAGGTCGCCTCTCGTTCCCTACATCTCCACGAGATCATCGTCGTCCGAACCGGTGCTGTCGTTCTCGTCCATATGGAAATCGAGACCGTGCGCTGCGCGAATCTTGTCTTCGATGTCATAGGCGATGTTCGCGTTTTCCTTGAGGAACGTCTTGGCGTTCTCGCGACCCTGCCCGATCCGTTCATCTCCGTAGGAGAACCACGCGCCGGACTTCTCGACCACCCCGGCCTTCACGCCGAGGTCGAGCAATTCGCCGGTCTTTGAGATGCCCTCGCCGTACATGATGTCGAACTCGACCTGCTTGAACGGCGGGGCGACCTTGTTCTTCACAACTTTCACGCGGGTCTGGTTGCCGACGACCTCGTCACGGTCCTTGATCGCGCCGATACGGCGAATGTCGAGGCGGACGGAGGAATAGAACTTCAGCGCGTTGCCGCCCGTCGTCGTCTCGGGGCTGCCGAACATGACACCGATCTTCATCCGGATCTGGTTGATGAAGACGACCGTGCACTTGCTGCGAGCGATCGAGCCGGTGAGCTTGCGCATCGCCTGGCTCATCAGGCGGGCGTGGACACCGACGGAGCTGTCGCCCATGTCACCCTCGAGCTCACTCTTGGGCGTCAACGCGGCGACGGAATCGACGATCACCATCGAGACGGCGCCGGAGCGGACCAGCGTATCCGTAATCTCGAGCGCCTGTTCCCCCGTGTCGGGCTGGGAAATCAGCAGCTCGTCGAGGTTCACCCCGAGCTTCTTGGCGTATTGCGGATCGAGCGCGTGTTCGGCGTCGACGAAAGCGCAGACACCACCCTTCTTCTGCTCTTCCGCGACGCAATGGAGCGTCAGCGTCGTCTTGCCCGAGGATTCGGGACCGTAGATTTCCACGATCCGTCCCTTGGGAAGCCCGCCGATGCCGAGCGCGATGTCGAGACCGAGCGACCCGGTCGAAGTCGATTCGATATCCGCGAGCGGATTCGACGAGCCGAGCTTCATGATGGAGCCCTTGCCGAACTGACGCTCGATCTGCGCCAGCGCGGAATCCAGGGCCTTCTGCTTGTCTGCGGAACTCTTGTCGTTCTTCATGCTAAGAAGGTCTGCCGTTGCCATATTTTGGCTCCTTATCCCACACGCCCGGGGGGCGCGGCAATCGCTGCTTCGTTCGCCTCTTGTTCTCATCCGTATGAGACCAAAACAGGAACATAGCAACCCTTATCTTCGCTTGATGCAGTTGTGCGCCAAAGACGTTAAAGAGTGGTTCTCACAGGCGATCTAAAGGGCGGACGGCACGCATGTTGGTGTTCTGGAAGGAAAAACTGGTGTTCCTCGCGGTGCCGAAGACGGGCACGACGGCTTTGGAAGGGGCACTTGCACCGCGCGCTTCGATCGTTCTGCGCGACCCGCCGGAGCTGAAACACTCCGCCGTATACCGCTACAACCGCTGGCTCGACCCGTTCTTCGAGAAAGCCGGCGGCCAGAAGATGGAGACGCTTGCCGTCGTACGCCATCCGGTTGACTGGCTCGGCAGCTGGTTCCGCTACCGATCGCGCGAGGACCTGATCGGCCATCCCAACAGCACGCGAGACATGGATTTCGACGATTTCGTCAATGATTTCTGCAGGGGAACGCAGCCGCCGCACGCCGCGGTCGGCAGTCAGGCGAAGTTCCTGCTGAAACCCGACGGCAGCCTGGGCGTCGATCACCTCTTCCAGTACGAGCAGCAGGACAAGCTTGTCGCCTTCCTCGAAGACCGGCTTGGCGGGACCATCGAGATGAAGCGACTCAACGTGTCGCCGGCGATGGAGCTCGAGATTTCGCCCAAGATGGAGGAGAAATTCCGCCGGAAACGGCCGGAGGAGTTCGACGTCTGGGAAATGGGTGCGCGCTCCTGAACGATTACAGCGGCTTACAAGTCGAACTTCAGATTTCACATGAAGATATACACACTGTTCACCAGAGGTTGCTGGCATGTCTTTGAAAGATCATTGCCTTCAGATGTGGCCGATCAGAGCAATCTTCCGCTGATTTCACTCGTTGCAGAACGTCGCGCTCGCCTTGGCGGCGAACTTGTCATCCAATCTTCATACTAACGCCGGATGGCATCCGCTCTTCGCCACCGGCAACGTGGAGATGGATGATATGTCCATGGAATTCCTTGAGACGTCGGCCCGCTACCTCGGCCTGTCCCTGCGCGAGGTCCTGAAGGACGACGACGGCGTCATCTGCGACAGCGTCAGCGAGTCGATGCGGTCCCAAAAGACCGGATCGCCGAGCCCGCGGGACGGTGGGCAGCGCAGCGGCGCCGCCGAGGCCACCTGCGGCGGCTGAGACCGCTCAGTCCGTAAGGAACGGGTCGGCCGCCGCGGCTGTCATTGCGGCGCGGTATTCTTGCCTGAGACGCGCGCAGAGATCGGCTGCTGCAGGCAGGTCGCTGATCCCGCCGGTGCCCTGCCCGGCTGACCATACCGTGCTCCAGGCTTTTGCTTCGCCCTCCAGATTCATCCGGCCATGTTCGGGCAGATTGTTCGGATCGAGCCCCGCCGCGACGATCGAGGGTCGCAGGAAGTTGGCGTGAACGCCGGAAATCGCCGGTGTGTAGACGACATCCGCCGCGTGCGAGTCGATCACCATCTGCTTGTAGTCCGGATCGACCATCGCTTCGCGCGTCGCGATGAACCGCGTGCCGAGGTAGCCCATGTCGGCCCCCATCATCCGGGCCGCCGCGATCTGGGCACCGGTGTTGATCGCGCCGGACAGAACGATAGTGCCGGAGAATATCTCGCGTATCTCTGAGACGAGCGCGAACGGGCTATAGGTACCGGCGTGGCCGCCTGCCCCCGCCGCGACGGCAATGATCCCGTCGACCCCGGCCTCGACAGCCTTTTCGGCATGGCGTCGGTTGATGACGTCGTGGAAAACCAGTCCGCCGTAGGAATGCACGGCATCCACTACGTCCTTCACCGCACCGAGCGACGTGATGACGAGCGGCACCTGGTGCTGCACGACCACCTTCAGGTCCGCCTCGAGCCGGGGGTTGGAGCGGTGGACTATCAGGTTCACGCCATAGGGGGCGGCACCGGTACCGAGCCGGCTCTTGATCTGGTCCAGCCAGTCGGAAAAACCCTCCGTCTTGCGCTGGTTGAGGGCGGGAAAGGTCCCGACGACGCCGGAATTGCAGGTTTCGACGACCAGGTCGGGACCAGAGGCCAGAAACATCGGCGCGGCGATGGCAGGCAGGCCGAGTGGCGAGAGTCGTTCGGGTATGGGCATGCGCGGCTCCTCTGGCGGGCCGCCAAGACCTAGCAACGCGCGGCGCCCCTGTCACCGCGCGCCGCTGCGTCATCGCGGGCGCGTCAGGTGATGCGCTGGATGCTGGCGGCGATGCGGACGACCGTGACTTGGCGGAAGTCCATTACGCATGTCCGCCCGGCGAGGCCGTCAGGAACTCGCGCGGCGAGAGAGTTCGGGCTGGATAAGGATGTGTTCGGGCGTCGTGCGCCCTTCGATGCGGGACATCAGCGATTGCGCGGCCATGCGGCCGATCTCGCCGGCGCGTTGCTCCACGCTGCTCAGGCCGATCATCGAGAGGTTGGCGATCGGCGTGTTGTCGTAGCCGATCACGGCAAGGTCGCGGGGGACAACGATGCCGCGCGCGCGGGCGGCGTCCAGCAGCTGTATCGCGTGCTTGTCGCTCCAGACGAAGACGGCTGTCGGCGCCGGGTCGATATCGAAGAAGGCCTCGAGAGGCGGAGCGGGCTGGCCGTCCACTTCGCGGAAGTGCCAGACCTTGGCGCGATCGCCGAGGCCGGCCTCCGCCATCGCCTCCCGGAAGCCGAGTTCGCGTTCGGTATAGACCTCGAAACTGCCGCTGCGCGGCGGCAGCGAAGCCATGTGAATGTCGCGGTGTCCGGCTGCGACCAGCGAGCGCACGACCAGCCGAGCACCTTCCCGGTCGTCGGAATTCACCGTGTCGAAGGCCGTGGCCGAGGGTTCGTGATGCCCGATGACGACCGTGGGGATGTTGCGGGCATATTGCGCCAGCAACTCGCCGTGAAGACGGGGCGCGACGAGCACGAGCCCGTCCATCCTCATGTCCGTCATCGAATCGATCAGCGAGCCTTCGATCTTCATTTCGGCACCGCCGACACCCATCAGAAACTGGTAATTCGCGTCCTCCAGGGCGGGCTTCAGCCCCATGACGATCTGCGACAGGAACGGGTTCACCATCTCCACCAGCAGCACGCCGACGGTATAGGTGCGGCCACGCATTCCGCGCGCTGCCGTGCTTGGCCTGTAGCCCAGTTTCTCGATCGACGTCTGCACCTTGGCGCGGAGATGATCGCTGACGCCATAGGCGTTGCGCAGCACTTTCGAGACCGCGGCAACGGAGACGCCGGCGTCTTCGGCCACGCTCCGGATGGTCACCTTGCGGCGCTGTTGAACTGGTTTGTCCACTGTCCCCTCACCTTGGGCATCGGCCCCTTGGCGCGACCTTAGAATATTTTTCTCTTGCGCGACAGGTGGCGTGTGGAACAGTCTACGTAAAACGGTCTACGCGACTCGGAGGAGAGCTCGCCGAACACCGCCAAGGGAGGTTGGTGCGGACACGATCGTCTACCTCGAGTCCGAGGAGGCCGGCCCGCTGATCGCGCGGATCGAAGGGCACCGGACCTTCCCGGCGGGCACCTTGATCTGGGCCTCCCCCGATCGGAATCGCGAACACCGCTTCTGATCGGCTCACCCGGCCCCGCGTCATTCGCGTGCGGGGTCGGCTCAGGTAAGTTCGAAGAACGTCCCCACCGCGAAGGCGACTCCGCCCGCGATCACACCGACGATCACGATCTCGGCGACCGAACGCAGCGGACTGCCGCCCCCGACCCGGTGCTTGAGAAGACCAAGCAGGACCAGCGCCACAAGCGAGCCGATCAACGCCGTCCCGAAGGGGCCGATCCGGGTCAGCACGTCGATCTCGGGCAGCATGTAGGGCGCGAGCGGCAACGCCCCGAACGCGATGAATGAGGCGAAGGTGACCACCGCCTGTGTCACCATCCCCGTATCCCCGTCCGGCGACACGCCATGGTCCAGCGCGATCACCGCATGCGCCAGCGCGTCCGGCGCCTTGCGCAGCCGGTCGGTGACGGCGCGGGCGTCGTCCGCGGCCAGTCCCTGCGCGCCGAGCCGACGTTCCACGATCGCCGCCGCTTCATCCGGTCGGCGGGCCGCCATCTCGCGCATTGCCGCGTGCTCGGCGCGATCGACCTCTCGCTCCGACCGTTCGGAGATGTAATCGCCTAGGCCCATCGACGTGGCGTCCCCGAACAGGTTCGCCAGGCCGAACAGCAGCACGATTCCGGCCGCCAGGGGCGTCCCCGCTTCGCCGCCCGCCCCTTCGAAGCCGGCGATGACGGCGAAGGTGGTGACGATCCCGTCGTTGCCGCCGTAGACGATCTGCTTGAGGTAGCGTTTCAGTCCCAACGGCAGCCCTCGCCGCAACCGGTGGTCAGGATCAGCGGCGCGGACATCGGCGGACCTCTTTGTTGCCATCGCCCGGGCGGCGACCTCGTCGGATCATAACATGCCAGCGCAGCGCGGTGCCCAGTTTTGCCGCTCACACGAATTCAGGCAATCCGCAGAACGGGTCCACGGGGTTCTTGCCCTCGAACGACCGTTTGCCGGTCAGCGCGTCGACCACCGCCTGCTGCGCATCGAGGTGCGAGGAATAGGCGTTGATGTAACAGGGCATCCGCGTGACCTCGTAGAGGTAATAGGGATGTCCGAAGCTCACCATCAGAGACGGCACATCATGGGGTCGCCGCATCGCCGTCTTGAAGGAGCCATGCATCGCGAACCAGTCGAGCGTGATCGTCCCCCGCGTCAGGAGGCTCTCCTCCGCAAAGCAGTAGAGGATGAGGTCGTGGCCCTGCGGATCCACCGGCGTGCCCCAGTCGTGTTCCGTCACTTCGAAGCCCGCCGTGCGAAGCTGGTCGGGCAGATGCAATGGCAAGGGACCGGGCGCGAACGGGAAGATCACCCCTTTCGAGACGAGCAGTATCTTGCGGTGCGTCTCGGGCGACAGGGGAAGCAGGTCGTCGCGGTCACGCACCAGCGTGGGCAACCGCCGCATCAGGTCGCGCGACAGCTTGTCGTCGGCGTCGCGGTCCCGCGCCGGGCGCTCCCATGTATGGCGGCGGTGCAGCCCGACCGCCGCTTTGAGCGCCAGTTGCCGCCGGATGGCCTGCTCGATCCGCGCCCACGACAGACGTCCGTCGGCTAGCGCTGCCTCGACCACCTCGAGGTCGTAGGCGAAGTCGGAGGTGAACAGAACGATGTCGCAGCCCGCGTTCAGCATCGCCACGACCGACTCCGCGCGCGTCATCCAGGAGGTCAGGCCAGCCATCTCCGAGGCGTCGGAAACGACGATCCCCCGGAAGCCGAGCCGCTTTCGCAGCAAACCCTCAATCAGGTGCCGGTTCACGGTCGCTGGCTGGTAATGCTCTTCCGTCTCCTTCTCGCCGAGGACCTCGCGCATGTAGGACGGTAGAGCGATATGACCGGGCATCACCGCCATGACGCCGCCCTCTTCGAACATCGTGCGGTAGAGCTTGCCGTAGGTCTCCTCCCACTCGGCCATCGAGAGCGGATTGACCGTGGTGACGAGGTGCTGGTCGCGCTCGTCGTAACCTTCGCCGGGGAAGTGCTTGGCCGTCGCGGCGCAGGTCTCCGACGCAAGACCACGCACATGGGCCAGCGCATGGCGCCGGATCTTTGCCGGGTCCGACCCGAAGCTGCGGGTGCCGACGATCGCGGAGCGGAACCGGGCGTTGATGTCGATGCAGGGCGTGAAGGACCAGTTGATCCCGAAATGAGCCGCCTGATGCGCCATGATCCGGCTCATCTGCTCGGTCGCGGCCGGCTCGTCGATGGCCGCGAAGCCGAGCGGGTTCGGTGCGGGGCTGGCGCCCGGCGGGGTCATCAGGCTGCCTTCGAGGTCGGCGGTGACCAGCAGCGGCACGGGGTTGGCGTCGTCGAAGCGCGCGATCAGGGCCTGCGCCTCGGCGGGCGTGTCCGCACCGCGGATCGCGACGGAGCCGGGCGCCATCGCCGCGATCCGGGTACATCCCTCGCTGTCGCTCGCATCCAGCATCACGTTGAAGCACTGGGCCATCTTCTCGCGGTCGGACATGGCGGCGAGGCGGTCCTCGACCCAGTCCGCGCCTTCGCGATCGAGGTTGAAGGGTGCTTTGGTGAAATCGTCCATCTGGGCCTCCCTGTCCCGGCGGCGAAGGGCCGCCGGTTCTCCCGGATCGGACCTTCGCACAACCGCTTCCGGGCTGTAAGACCGCACTGCCGAGCCGGCCGCCAAGGAGACCGCGATGACCGAGAAATTCCGCCCCCGCCTGCACTTCACGCCAAGCGTCGGCTGGATGAACGATCCCAACGGCATGATCCGCAGCGCCGGATACTGGCATCTCTTCTTCCAGTACGACCCCGACAGCATCACCCACGGTCCGATGCACTGGGGCCACGCGCGAAGCCGCGACCTGACGACGTGGGAAGAGTTGCCGGTCGCGCTCTACCCCGATGACCTCGGCACCTGTTTCTCGGGCAGCGCGGTCGAGACGCCAGAGGGCGAGGTGAAGCTCTTCTACACGTCTCACCGCCTCGACGGCGAGGGCCGCGATTTCCAGCAGCAATGCCTCGTCCATGCCGATCTCGGTGCCGGAACTTTCGACAAGGATCCCGGGAATCCGGTCATTCCGAACCCCGGCCTCGTGGCGTTCCGTGATCCGAAGGTCATCCGCATCGACGCGGGTTGGGTCATGCTGGTGACCGAGGGACAGACGGTCGGCTTCTACGGCTCCGACGACTTGCGGACATGGCGGCACCTGTCGAGTTTCGGCGAGGGCGAAGGCCGCCACAGCGACGAGCCGTGGGAATGCCCCGACCTCGTCCCGCTCACCGCTCCGGATGGGTCCGAAGTCTGGATGCTCATCATCGGGGTGAATCCCGGCGCCTATGCGGAAGGGTCGGGCACGCAGTATTTCCTCGGCCAGTTCGACGGATTGCGCTTCGAGAACCTGAACCCGCCGGAAACCGAACTCTGGCTCGACCACGGGCGCGACTACTACGCCGCGCAAACCTTCTTCGAGCGGGACCCCTCCGGGCCGCCCGTCGCCATCGGCTGGGCGAGCAACTGGCGCTATGCCAAGCAGACCCCGACCGAGGCATTCCGGGGTGTCATGTCCCTGCCCCGCGCGCTGCAACTGGTGGAGACGCAGGACGGGCTGCGCGTCGCGGCGTCGTTGCCCGACGAGGTCCGCAAGGCCGTCATAGGGTCCGACGATCCCGCTGTGCAGCTTGCGGAGACGACGATCGAGCTCGGCGAGAGGCAGGTCCTTTCCGTCACGCTGTTCGGTGAGGCGGAGCCGCAGTTCATGATCGAGCGCCCCGCGCCGGATCGCGTCCGGGTTCGCACCCTGAGACCGGAGGACCCGACCCTGCCGACCTTCGGGCACGATTACGACGTGACCTCTCCTTGGAGCGGGCCGCTGCCGGTGATGGTCCTCATGGATCACGGGCTGGTCGAGCTCTGCGCCGGTGACGGGCGCCTCTGGCTGACGAACCTGTTCTACCCGGATGCGCCGGAGGCCTCCGCACGGTTCGACGTGTGGGGCTGAGCCCCGTCAATTCATCGACAGGGCGCCCTGCACCGCCTCGAAATCGAACAACCTCTGGGTCGCGAGCGCGGCGGCACCTCGGGCCCACGCCGCCTCGTCCCAGTCGGTGATGATCTCGACATGGTCGGCCATGATCGTGTCCTTCAGGCTCTCCTGAAGCGGCATCAGGAACGCCGCGCCGAGTTCCGTCGCCTCGCCGCCGATCAGCAGCATCGTCGGGTCGATGGTCGAGCAATAGATCGCCGCGACCCGACCGATCGCTTCTCCGGACTCGCGCGCGATGCGAAGCGCGTCGGACTCGCCGGCCTTGATGGCCGCGAGGAATTCCGCCCTGCCGCCCTTGCTCCAGCGCTCGACCATACCGCCCTCGGCATGGAGCGATTGCAGGCATCCGCGCCGGCCGCACTCGCAAAGCGGGCCGTCCGGCGCGATCCGGATGTGGCCGATCTTTCCCGCCGCCCCGTAGGCGCCCCGCCGGACGCCGCCCTCGACGATCGAGGCCGCGGCGACCCCCTCGCCAACTGCGAGCACGGCGGAGGTTCCGCTGTGCCGAGCCGCGCCGAACAGGAACTGCGCCAGTGCGAAGGCGTGGACGTCGTCGTCCACCCAGACCGGAACTTCGACCCGCGCGGCCAGCATCCTTGCGAGCTGCACGTTCCGCCAACCGAGCCGGAAAGAGCGCAGCACCTTGCCCGTCTCGGCCTGCACCGCGCCGGGAATGCCGACCCCGATGCCGATGATCGGCGCGCCGCGCCCGGTGTTCTTGGCCTCCAGCAACTCCACCGCCGTGGCGATCGCCTCGACAAGGCCGGGCGGGCTGGTGTCCTCAAGCGGCACGACGACCGTCTCCAGAACCTGGGTCGAAAGGTCGGTGAGCACGCATTGCAGAGACGACCCGCGCACCCGCACGCCGACGGCGAACCCGGCGTCGTACTTGATCTCGAGCGGGATCGGGCGACGGCCCGGCGCGCCGGCGCTCGTCTCGCCCTCCAGCAGGAGACCCTCGTCCAGCATCTCGTTCACGACGGATGTGATCGCGGCGCGGCTCAGACCGATCTGACCGGCGAGTTCTGCCCGGCTGAGACCGGGCTTCATCCTCAACAAACCAAGGACGGACCGCCGGTTCAGCGCCCGCGAGGTTTCCTGTCCGCCCTTCAGAACTGGCCTCGAACTCATTGTTAGCTTTCTAAATTAACTATTGATCTTCATAGGCGCCTGCCCATAGCGTCGTCAACATTCGATGCGGAATCGGGACACGAAGAGATGTCCGATCCCGCATAATCGTGGGAGGAAATCGAATGACCAGACGACATTTCTCGCGTCGCGGGGCCCTCAAGCTCGGCGCCGGACTGACCGCCAGCGCGCTCGCCACACCGGCTTTCGCCCAGTCGAGATCGCTGCGAATCATCAACGACACGAACGCCGGCGAAGAGCGTGACGGCTTCATCGAGGTCGTCGAAGGCTTCCAGGAGGAAAGCGGCGTGGAGGTGGACCTCAGCTTCATCGATCACGAGGCCCACAAGACCGCCATTCGCAACTACCTCGTCGCCGACGCCCCCGACATCTGTTTCTGGTTCTCCGGCAACCGCATGAGAACCTTCGTCGAACGTGATCTGTTCCTCGACATTACCGATTTCGTGCAGGAGCAAGGCTATCCGGACGTCCTCGGCGGCGTGATCTCCGCCGTGACCATCAACGACCGCCAATGGGGCCTGCCGCTGAACGGTACGCTCTGGGGCAACTGGTACCTCTCCAACGTCTTCGATGAGATGGGCCTCACCCCGCCCGAGGACTGGGACGGCATGATGGCATTCGTCGACCAGACGAAGGGCATGGGCCTCGTGCCGATGACGCTCGGCACCAAGGAACTCTGGCCGGCGGCCGGTCTCTTCGACCAGTTCAGCCTGCGCACCGTGGGTCTCGAGACGCATATGGCGCTGATGAACGGCGAGATCGCCTATACCGATCCGCAGCTCGCCCCGATCTTCGAACACTGGGAAGAGATGATAAACGCCGGCGCTTTCCTCGAGAACCACACGTCCTTCACGTGGCAGGAGGCGGCGGCCCTGCTCGGCCGGCGCGAAGCGGCGATGATCAACCTCGGCCCGTTCGTGAACAGCGCGATCCCGGATGCGGACAAGAAGTTCCTGACCTACACGCCGTTCCCGAAGATTGCCGACATCCCGCGCTTCGAGGATTTCTCGACCGACTCCGTCCACATCCCCGCCCGCGCGGAGAACCCGGAAGTCGCCAAGGAGTTTCTCGAGTACTACTACCGCCCCGAGAACCTGATGAAGACGATCGGCCCCGCCGGCGCCGTGCCGCCGAGGAACGACGTCCCCGCCGGGGACAACCCGCTCGTCAACCAGGCAGTCGAGGCGCTCCGCTCCGTCGAGGGCACCGCGCAGTACTACGACCGGGATACCAACCCGGACATGGCGCAGGCCGGCCTCAACGGCTTCCAGGAATTCATGGTCCGGCCCGAGCGGCGCGACCAGATCCTGCAGCGGCTCGAACAGACCCGTCAACGGATCTACGGCGACATCTGACGCCTCCGACCCGACCGACACGAACCGGCGCAGCCCATCGCTGCGCCGGTCTCTCCCTTCACGTCCGGAGGACCGATGTCCGACATGTGGAAACGTAACCGAAGCTGGCTCTGGCCGACGATCTTCATCCTGCCGGCGGTGATCCTGTTCGGCGTGGTGATCGTCTGGTCGTCGCTGCAATCGCTGTGGATCTCGCTGCACCAGTGGGACGGCCTCGGCCCCAAGGTCTGGGTCGGCATCGACAATTACCGAGAGCTGTTCCGTGACCCGCAGTTCTTCACCGCCCTGAAGAACAACGTGATCTGGCTGGTGATGTTCATGCTGGCGCCGCCTCTCGGCCTCGCGATCGCGCTGCTGGTCAATCAGAAGATCGCCGGCATGCGGTTCGCCAAATCGCTGTTCTTCACACCGCTGGTGCTCGCCTCCGTCGCCGTCGGCGTCGTCTTCACCTGGGTCTACACGCCCCGCTTCGGGCTGCTGGCGCTCGCCTATTCCGCTTTCGGGGCAGAAGCCCCTGCCCTGCTGTCCGATCCCGACCTCGTCACCTTTGCCATCGTCGGTGCCGCGCTCTGGCCGCAGATCGCCTTCTGCATGATCCTCTACCTCGCCGGGCTCAACAACCTCAGCGAAGAGCTGATCGGCGCCGGTCGCGTTGACGGCGCGAAGGGCTGGGACATGCTGCGCCACGTCGTGCTGCCGCAGCTCAAGGAAGTCACCTTCATCGCCATCGCCATCACCGCGATCGGCGCGCTGCGCTCGTTCGACATGATCTCGGTGATGACGCAGGGCGGACCGTTCGGGTCGTCCTCGGTGCTCGCCTACGAGATGTATGAGCAGTCTATCTTCTCCTATCGCTTCGGCTACGGCGCGGCGATCGCGGCGGTCCTGTTCGTCATCATGCTTGTCTTCATCGGCTGGTATCTCAGCCGGATCATGCGCGCGGAGGACCTTCGCTGATGTATCCCCGTCCTATTCCCGAAACCGCCAAGGGCGCCCGCTTCACCTACGGAGCCTTTGTATGGGTCATCCTGCTGCTGTGGCTCGCCCCGCTGTTCGCGATCTTCCTGACGTCCGCCCGCACGGCGGAGGACATTGCCGCCGGCAACCTCTGGGGCATTCCGACCGAAATCGGCCTCGTCGACAACTACATCGGAGTGTTCCAGCTCACGCCGATGACGAGCTACTACTGGAACTCCATCCTGATGACGGTGCCGTCGGTGATCCTCGTGCTCGCACTATCGACGCTGGCCGGGTTCGTGCTGTCGAAATACCGTTTTCCGGGGAACATGCTGCTGTTCGGCATCTTCATCGGTGGCAACTTCCTGCCCGCGCAGATCATGATGATCCCGGTGCGCAACCTGATGGTGAACCTCGGCGTCTACGACACCGTCTGGGCGCTGGTGATCTTCCACGTCGCCTTCCAGACCGGCTTCGCCACGCTCTTCATGCGCAACTTCATCGCCGCGCTCCCACGAGAGCTGTTCGAGGCGGCGCGGGCCGAGGGCTGCTCGCCGATGCAGATCCTCGTCCACGTGGTCTTCCCGTTGGTCCGCCCGGCACTCGCCGCGCTGGCGATCCTGACCTTCACCTTCATCTGGAACGACTATTTCTGGGCCGTGGTCCTGACCATCAGCGACAGCGTGAAACCGGTGACCGCCGGACTCGCCTCGCTCAGGGGCCAGTATTACTCCGCCTGGAACCTGTTGTCGGCCGCGACCGTCATCGTCGCGATCCCGCCGGTCGTCCTCTTCTTCTTCATGCAACGTCACTTCGTATCGGGCCTCACCATGGGCGCGGTGAAGGGCTGAACCGGAGGCTTACGCCATGAGCAGTCTCGAACTCGAGAACATCAACAAGTCCTACGGTGGCTTCCAGGTCCTCAAGGACATCAACCTCAGCGTCGAGGAAGGCGAATTCATCGTCATGGTCGGCCCTTCGGGATGTGGCAAGTCCACGTTGCTGAAGTGCATCGCCGGGCTGGAGCCGATCGAGGAAGGCGCGATGCGCATCAAGGGCGGGGACGTCACGAAGATGGAGCCGGGCGACCGCGACATCGCGATGGTCTTCCAGAGCTATGCGCTCTACCCGCACATGACGGTGGCCGAGAACATGGGCTTCGGTCTGCGGATGGCCAAGCGGCCCAAGGCCGAGATCAAGGACGGCGTCGATCGCGCCGCCCGGATCCTGCGGCTCGAGGACCAGCTCGACAAGCGGCCCGCACAATTGTCGGGCGGCCAGCGCCAGCGCGTCGCCATTGGTCGCGCGATCACCCGCTCCCCCGCCGTCTTCCTGTTCGACGAGCCGCTGTCCAACCTCGACGCCGCCCTGCGCACGCAGATGCGGGTGGAGCTGTCGACCCTGCATGCCCAGCTCGGCGCGACGATGATCTACGTCACTCACGACCAGACCGAGGCGATGACGATGTCCGACCGCATCGTCGTGTTGAACGGCGGCCGGATCGAGCAGGTTGGCACGCCGGAAGAGCTCTACGTCAATCCCCGCAACCAGTTCGTGGCGAGCTTCCTCGGCGCGCCCCGGATGAACTTCTTCGAAGGCACCGTCGCCGGATCCGGCGCGGGCGTGCTGACGGTGGAGCTTCCCGGCCTCGGCCGCATCGACGTGCCCTCCGTCGACAACGCCCCGGTGCACACGGGTGACACGATCAGCGTCGGAATCCGGCCCGAACACATGCGCATCGCACGCGGCGACGGCCCCCGCGTCTCGGCGAAGGTCCGGCTGGTCGAATACCTCGGCAAGGAGACGATCGTCTACGCCGACGCCACGCCCCTGGCCTGCACCTCGTCGGAGACCGGCACGGACAACGTCACCGTACACTTGCCCGAAGTCAGACACCTGACCGCCGACGACACGATCGAGATCAGCATCGACCCGGCCGATGTCTACCTCTTTGGCGGAGAGGACGACGCTACCCTCACCGCCTCGAAATAACCCGACACGACAAGGGAGTACCCCATGAAGTTCAACCGCAACGACAGGCCGATCTCGGTCTGGCGGCCCATCGACACGGACACGTTCCTCGTCGGGGCGCCCCATTACCCCGAACATGTCGACGACAGTTTCCTCGAACGCGACGCCGAGCGGATGAAGGCGGCGGGCTTCAACATCGTCCGCATGGCCGAGTTCGCCTGGCACATCATGGAGCCGCGTGAGAACACCTACGATTTCTCGCTGTTCGACCGCGCGATCGAAGTGCTCGGCAAGCACGGGATCAAGACGATCCTCTGCACACCGACCGCCACCCCGCCCCGCTGGCTGACACAGCATTACCCCGAGGTGCTGCGCACCGACGTGCGCGGCCGCCCGGCAAGCCACGGCTCCCGCCAGCACGCCGACACGTCGAGCCCGGTCTACCGCACCCACTCGCAGCGGATCACCCGAGTCATGTCCGAACATTACCGCGACAACCCCCATGTCGTCGGCTGGCAGACAGACAACGAGCTGAACACTTCCACCTCGCTTTCCTACTCCGAGGTCACGCGGCGCGAGTTTCAGAAGTTCCTCGAAGACCGCTACGACAACGACATCGCGAAGCTGAACTTCGCGTGGGGCGGGGACTTCTGGGCGACGGCCTACGACAACTTCGATCAGGTCGTGCTGCCGCTCGACAACGCGCCGGTGTCTTGCAGTCCCGGACACGTGCTCGATTACCACCGCTTCCTCGCCTTCGCGACGGCACGATTCCAGTCCGACCAGATCGAGATCCTCCGCGAAGTGAACCCCGAGTGGTTCATCTTCCACAATCTCGGACGGATGACCGACATCGACTTCCGCGGCCCCTTCAGCCGCGAGCTCGACTTCAACGCCTACGACTTCTACCCGCTTCTTCATGACGAGATGCAGCGGCTCGGCGGGCCGGGGCTGGTCCATTCCCAGCATCTCGACGTCGCGCGCAGCCATTCGGGCAACTTCATCGTCCCCGAACAGCAGTCCGGGTTCGGCTCCCAGCCGCCGTTCTCCACCCTGACGCCGGAACCGGGCGAGATGCGGCGGATGGCCTATTCCTCCGTCTCGCGCGGCGCGGACGGGGTGATGTTCTTCCGCTGGCGCCCGGCGCATTTCGGGGCGGAAATCTACTGGATGGGCGTGATCGACCACGACGACATCCCGCGCCGCCGCTACGACGAGGCGAAGCAGTTCGCCGGTGAAGTGACCGCGATGAAGGACAAGCTGCTCGGCACTCATGTCCGGATGGATGTCGGCATCGCCGGCGCGGACTTCGACAACGAGGAAGCGCACAAGACCTACGCCATGGGCCTGCCGAGCCCGCATGACGATGCGCTGATCCTGCATTCCCACTGCTACCGGCGTGGCATCGCGGCGGGCTTCATCCATCCCGAGGACGACCTGTCGCCGCTCAAGGTGCTCTACGTGCCGCACTGGCTGATCTGGCGCGAGGAATGGACGGCCAAGCTCGAGGCCTGGGTCAGGGCCGGCGGCACGCTGATCCTGTCGGCCCGCACCGGGTCGCGCGACATCAACAATCACGTCATCCATGACCCCGCCCCGGGCAAGCCGCTCACCGCGCTGGCCGGCGTCACGGTAGAGGAGTTCGGGCGTCTCACCCCTCCGGATGCCGACGGCCTGTTTGCGCTCGGCGGCATGTACGACACCAATGGCAAGCGCGTGGTGAAGCAGACGGAATCGAGCCGCCGCAAGTATCGCTTCCGCCTCGGCAACCAGGAGTTCACGGCTGCCCACATGTACGAACACCTGTCGCTCTCGGACGGAGCCGAGCCGGCGGGCGAATGGTCGAACCGCTGGCTCGAGGGGCAGCCCGTGATCTCGCGCCGTGCGGTCGGCGAGGGTCAGGTCATCTATGTCGGCACCTACCTCACCGAGGACATGATGCCGGCCTTCGAGGACCAGTTCATCGCGCCCGCCGGCGTCACGCCGATGCTAGAAGATCTGCCGGAGGGGATGGAGGTTTCCATGCGGCAGTCCGATGACCGTCGCTTGCTGTTCGTGCTGAACACGACGTCGGAGCCGCTGGACGTGCCCGCGGGCCTTGAAGGCTCCGCGCTGATCGACGACCGCAAGGGCAATGCGCTGCAGGGCTACGGCGTGCTGGTGCTGGAACTCTGATGTTGGAGCGGCCCGCTTTACGCGGGCCGCCTCCCCTCAGCCGAGGTTGCTGAAGTCTTTCGCCAGTTCTTCGAGGATCATCGCGGTCGACACCGCACCGGGATCGGGGTGGCCGATGCTGCGGTCGCCCAGCTTCGCCGCGCGGCCGAAGCGGGCGACCATCGGTTCTGTCGCTTTCGCGCCCTCGTCCGCTGCGGCGGCGGCCCTGGCGAAGACTTCCGCCACGCTCTCGCCGCTCGCAGCGTCGGCAGCCGGTGCCCAGGCGTCCACCATCGTCTTGTCGCCGGGCTCCGCCCCGCCGCGCGTGACGATGCCGTCGCGCATTCCCCTGACCCAGAGCGCGGAGGCCCCGGCATCAAGGTTCAGCCGGTCGTCGACCGCCTTCCCCGCCGCGAGGAAACCGGACGCATAGAGCGGGCCGGCGGACGCGCCCACCGCGTCGAGGAAGCTCGCCGCGATCCGGCGGCACATCGCGGAGATCGTCTTGTCCTCGCTGCTCTCCAGCGCCTCGCGCACCGCGCGCCAGCCGACGTCCATCGTCACCCCGTGGTCGCCGTCCCCGATTGCCCCGTCGAGACGCGAAAGCTGGTCCTTCTCGGCCGAGATCCGGTCGGCGACCTTCAGCATTGCGGCCCGGAACAGATCGGGCGTCAGTGGACCCGAGGCGTCGAGCCCCTCGATCGACTGTGCCTCGTCCGCCTGCGCGGCGCGGTGCTGGTGCCGGGTATGCGTCCCGGACGGCGCGTCGTCCGGCTTGCCCACCTGAAGCGCGAGCGTGTGGCAGGGATGGTCGAGCAGCTCTGTCAGCTCGTCGTCCAGCGTCATCAGCGTCACGGAGGCCCCGGCCATCTCAAGCGAGGTGGCGTAGTTCCCGACCCAGCTTCGGTGGATCTCGATCCCCTTCTCCGCCAGCCGCTGCCGGACGCGGCGGTGCAGGATGTAAAGCTCAAGCATCGCGGTGGAGCCAAGCCCGTTGACCATGATCGCCACGCGCGCGCCGCTCTCGATCCCGAGGTCGGCGAGGATCGGGTCGAGCAACCGGTCCGCGACGGCGTCCGCCGTTTCGAGCTCGATCCGCTCGATCCCCGGCTCGCCGTGGATGCCCATCCCGATCTCCATCTCGGTCGGGCCGATTTCGAAGTTCGGCTCCCGCGTTTGAGGCAGCGAACAGGGGCCGAGCGCCACACCCATCGACGCGGTCGCGGCGTCCGCCTTCTTCGCCAACGCCTCCACCCGGTCGAGGTCGTGGCCGAGGTCGGCTGCCGCGCCCGCGGCCTTGAAGACGAAGATGTCACCCGCGATGCCGCGCCGCTCGCTCCGGCGGTCCCTGGGCGCGGAGGCGACGTCGTCGCGCACCTGCACCGAGCGCGCCTCGATCCCGTCCCCGACCAGCAGTTCGGCCGCCATGTCGAAGTTCATCACGTCGCCGGTGTAGTTCCCGTAGAGGAACAACACCCCCGCCCCGCCATCGGCGGCACGCGCGGCATCGCAGATTTGGGTTGGGCTCGGCGAGGCGAACACGTTGCCGATGGCCGAGGCGTCCGCAAGTCCGCGCCCGACGTAGCCGGAGAACAACGGCTCGTGCCCCGAGCCGCCGCCGACCACGATCCCGACCTTGCCATCGCGCGGCCCGTCGACCGCGGCGAGCGCCCGGCCCGTGGGGCCGTCGACGCGCAGCAGGTCGGGATGCGCCCCCGCCATGCCGTCGACCAGCTCGGAGATGACGTCGTCGGGATCGTTGATGAGCTTCTTGGTCTTCTCGGCCATTGGGCCCTCCTCCGGGTCAGACTTTGAGGTCGTCGGCACCGGTGTCTATGTGCGGCGCCCAGAAGGCAACGCTCTCGGCGATCTGGGGGATCACCTCGCGGTCGTTCGGCTCGCGCTCCTTGAAGGACAGCTCTAGGCAGATCTCGTTGTCTTCCGCCCCGCCCTCGGCGAAGGCGGCAAGCAGCGGGTCGGGCTGGATACGGCCCCTGGCGTTGAACTCTGCGGTGAAGGGGCGGTGACCGCCCTTGTCCATCAGGCTCTGCTTGATGTGGATGATCGGAGAGACCTTCGGCACCGCCCGCGCCCAGGCGTAGGGGTCGAAGTCGTCAGGATTGTCGGAGGTCACATCGCCGTGGTCGATGTCGGCCATCATCCACATCGGCACCGCCATGTCGGCGGCCGTCAACCTGTCCTGAAGCGCCATGCATTCGGCGATCGTCTCACCGAACTCGCGCCCGATGCTCATCGGCTCCCAGAAAACGTAGTCGAGCCCGGCGGCCTTCGCGTGCACGGCCACCTCGGACCAGTGGTCGATAGCGATCTGGATCAGGTCCTCGCGGCGGGCCGGGTTGTCGTAATCCTTGAAGGTGAAAATCGCGAACTGCGTGCCGACCGACTTGCCGCCGAGGTCGCCGATGATGTCGGCGAAGGTCTTGAACCAGTCGACGTAGTAGCGCCGGACGTCCGGATCCGGGTGGCCGAAGTGGTTCAGCCGCCCGTAGGGCCCGGTCATGCCCGAGGTGCAGCGCACCCCGGTGCGCTGGCAGGCGCGGTCCATCTCGCGGGTCAGCCGCCGGATCACCGGAGCGGGCCACGAGGGGTTGATGAACTCGTGCG
Organism: Pelagovum pacificum; assembly: GCF_016134045.1. Taxonomy (NCBI): domain Bacteria; kingdom Pseudomonadati; phylum Pseudomonadota; class Alphaproteobacteria; order Rhodobacterales; family Paracoccaceae; genus Pelagovum; species Pelagovum pacificum. The sequence goes on from NZ_CP065915.1 coordinate 2,296,331, forward strand.
TCAGTTGCAGATCGCGCAGGCGCAACTCGCGGGCCGTCGTCTCGATCAGGTCGGACGGCTCGGCGAAGCGATTCACCAGCGGGTTGGTGTTGAGCGACAGCGTCAGGGGCATCAGGCGGCGTCCTTCATGCCGTCGAACCAGTTCGCGAAGGCCGCCTGTTCCGCGTCCGTCAGGTGCAGCCGGTGCTTGGTGCGCCGCCAGAGGATGTCCTCGGCGGTGCGCGCCCACTCGTGCGCGACAAGGTAGCGCGCCTCTGCCTCGTAGAGGTGCCCGCCGAAATGCTGTCCGAGATCGGCGAGCGAGGTCGCCTTGCCCGCGATCATGGTGATCCGTGCCCCGTAGAGCCGCCCGTAGTGCTCGCGAAGGTCGCGCGGCATCCAGGGATATTGCGCCTTCATCGTCTCGCGGAACAGCTCGTAATCCGCCTTCTCGATGTCGCCCCCCGGCAGCGCGGCGCCGTGGGTCCAGTCCTTGCCCATGTCCGGAAAGAACTTGCCGAGCTTCCGGATGCCGTGCTCCGCCAGCTCGCGGAAGGTGGTGATCTTGCCGCCGAAGACGTTCAGAAGCGGCGCATCGCCCCGCTCCTCGAGGTCGAAGACATAATCCCGCGTCACTGCAGAAGGGTTGCCCTGTCCGTCGTCGAACAGCGCGCGCACGCCCGAGAAGGTCTCGAGGATGTCCTCGCGGCGCAGCTTCTCCTTGAAGTAGCGGTTCACGGCGGCCAGCAGGTACTCGATCTCGTCATCGGCGATCTCGGGGTTGGCGGCATCGCCCTCGTAGGCGACGTCGGTCGTACCGATCAGCGCCTTGTTGCCCTCGTAGGGGTTGATGAAGATCACCCGCTTGTCGTGGTTCTGGACAAGGTAGCTGTTCGGCCCCTCCCAGAACTTCGGGACGATGATGTGACTGCCCTTCACGAGCCGGACGTTACGGCTGGAATTGGCCCCCGCGACGCGCTGGATCACGTCGGACACCCACGGCCCCGCCGCGTTCACGACGACCTTGGCGCGGAAGGTACGCTCTTCCCCGGTCAGGCTGTCCTTCGTGGTGCAGATCCACGCCCCGTCCTCGCGCCGGGCGGACGTGCAGGGCGAGCGGGTCAGCACCGTGGCGCCCTTCTCGGCGGCATCGACGGCGTTGAGCACGACGAGCCGCGCATCGTCGACCCAGCAGTCGGAATATTCGAAGCCGCGCTTGTACTGGTCGAGGATCGGCGCGCCCTCGGGATCGCGGCGCAGGTTCAGCGTGCGCGTGCCCGGCAGCTTCTTCCGCCCGCCGAGGTTGTCGTAGAGAAACAGCCCCAGACGGACCAGCCACGCGGGCCGGTCGTCGGGCGAATGCGGCAGCACGAAGCGCAATGGCCAGATGATGTGCGGCGCTGCGTTCATCAGCACCTCGCGCTCGATCAGCGCCTCGCGGACGAGACGGAACTCGTAGTACTCGAGGTATCGCAGCCCGCCGTGGACCAGCTTTCCCGACCGGGACGAGGTCCCTTCGGCGAGGTCGTCCTTTTCGCAGAGCACGACCGACAGGCCACGCCCCGCCGCGTCCCGCGCGATGCCGGCGCCGTTGATCCCGCCACCGATGACGAAGAGGTCGATGTCCGTGTGCTGGCTCATGGTCAGGCTCCTCCGGCCCGTTCGGCCGCGTCGATTGTCATTGAAGTGTTCACGTCCTCGGCCTCGGCGCTTTCGGCGCGCTGGCGGGCGAGCTTGTCCCAGACTGGGACCAGCGCCTCGCGGGCCTCGGTGTAGGCGGGGAAGATGCCATCGTAGATGTCGATCAGCGCCGGATCGGGCGCTTCCGGCGCGCCAAGCAGCGGCGTCACCCACTCGGCAATGCAGCTGTCCATGTCCGGATAGACGCCGATCGCCACGGCGGCCATCATCGCGCAGCCCGCCGCCCCGGCTTCACCACGGGACGAGACACGCACAGGCGCTTTGTTGGCGGCCGCCAGAACCTGTCGCAGCGCGGCGGATTTCGCGGCGCCGCCGGTTAGGCGCAGCTCGGACGGCTCCGCTCCCATCGCGGCGTAGCAATCGCGGGCGGCAAGGCCGAGGCCCTCGATCACGCCGCGCATCATGTCAGCGAAGCGGTGGTGGCTCGACAGGCCGATGAAGCCCGCGCGGGCGTCGGCATTCACGAAAGGCCCGCGTTCGCCCGCTTCGGAGATGTAGGGATGGTAGAGCATCGCGCCGGGACGCGACTGCGCCATCCAGCCGTCGATGCGGCCGACGAGGTCGGAATATTCGTGCTCGTGACCGGTCTGGCTCATCAGGTCGGCGGCAAGGCGCAGCGCCCAGTCGACGTTGAGCGTGGCGGCCATGTTGGTCTGCACCTGCGTGACCATGCCCGGCACCGGCAGGCAGATGACGTACCCGGTGCGCGCGTCGTTCAGGTGAACGCCCGTATCCCGCACGGATTTCATGTGGACCCCGGTCGAACCGACTGTCGAGCAGGCAGCGCCTGCGTCGCCCGTGTGGACCCCGGCGCCGAGCGCGGTCATCACCATGTCGACGTAACCGAGCGTTACCGGTGTGCCCTCGGGCAGGCCGGTCGCGGCGGCGGCGGCAGCGCCCAGCGGGTGGGTTTGCTGCCAGCCATCGACGATCTCGGGCAGCAGCGCGCGACGGTGCGACAGACCGAGCGCCTCGATGACAGTGTCGTCGTAGGCGCGGGTGCGGAAGTTGCCGAACGTGAAGCTCGCCTCGGACGGATCGGTCGCCCGCACGCCCGTGAGGTTCAGGTAGAGCCAGTCCTTGCAGTGCAGCGCCACCTCGGCGCCGTCCAGAAGCTCGGGGAAATGCGCATCCATATGCGCCATCTGCGATCCCATCTGGCAGGTATTGAGCCCCGTGCCCGTCGCCTCGAACCGGGCACGGTCGGCGGGGCCGCCGGCGATCCGGCGCACGGTCGGCGCGGCGCGCGCGTCCAGCCAGAGCCACGCATCCGCGACGGGACGATCGTCCTTGCCGACGAGCCAGGTGCCATCCCCCTGCCCCGTCACCGCCAGCGCGGCGACACGTGACGGCAGGCCGGGGATCTTCTCGACCAGCCGGCGGAGTGCAGCAGCGCAATCTTCCCATGTCCGGTCCAGCGATTGCCATGCCGAGCCGTCGGGCGCGGTGCGGTAGTGGTTCAGAACGGAGGCATCGTCGATCTGACGGCCGCTCAGGTCGAATGCGACTGCCTTGATAACGGAGGTGCCGGCGTCGATGCCGATCAGGATGTCCCGCTCAGCCATGACGCAGCGTCCCGCCCCGCATCGCGCAAGGATCGTCGTGAATCGTCATCTCTCCTCCCTTCGGCGGCGCGTCAGGCGACGTTGTCGTCCAGCAGCGCGCGCGCCGTTCCTTCATCCGTTATGAGGCCGCTCAGCAGGCCGCCCTTGAGAACCGAGCGGATCGCCCTGATCTTGCCCGGGCCGCCGGCGACGGCGACGATCCGGCGCCCGGTCAGCGACTCGACGGTGGGTGTCAGGGTCCGGGCGCTGAGCGCGGTTTCGATCACCTGTCCGTCTGCGCCGAAGAAATGGCCCAGCATCTCGCCCTCGGCTCCGGCGGCACGGACTTCCTCGATCTCGGACGGCTCGATCATCCGTGCGGCGACGAGCTGCGCGTCGGGCTGGGTCGTGCCGATCCCGACGATCATCAGTCCCGCCTGCCGGCCAAGTTCGAACACGTCGCGCACGCCGCGCTGCGCCAGAAGCACTTCGCGGTCCTGCGCGGTGTTGGCAAAGAAGGGCACGGGCATCACGTAGGCCTCGGCACCGGTCTTCTCGGCAAGCGAGTGCATGACGTCATGCGCGGTGGCGACGTAATTGCGGGTAAGCCCGCCCATCAGCGCGACCACCCGCAGCCCCTTCACCTCGCGCACGGGCAAGGCAGAGACGGCAGCCGACAACGACCGCCCGTGACCGAACCCGATCAGCGCCTCGTCCCCGGCGTGCAGCGCGCGTTCGATGAACTGCGCGCCGATCCCGGCAAGCGCCTTCAGCGGCAGACCGTCCTCGGCGAGATCGGGAGCGACGTGCGCCTCTGCCAGGCCGAAGGTTTCGGCCAGTCGGGTTTCGAGCTCGATGCACTCGACGATCGGCCCCTCGACCACCACGCGGACCGCCCCGCGCTGAGTGGCTGCGGCGATCAGCCGGTGCGCCTTTGCATTGGAAAGTCCGAGCCGCGAGGCGACTTGCGCCTGCGTCATTCCCCCAGTGAAGTGCAGCCACGCCGCGCGAATCGCGAGACCGAGTTCTGCGTCATCATCCGCCGGCGCCTTGGCCATACTCCCCTCCCCGGATTCGGCCTGAAGAATTTTTCAGTGTTATAAAAATAGTTCGATCGGCGGGGTGAGGTCAAGAAAATCACACCAGTTTTCGTGATTCTATCAAACACGATCTCAGACTGGCGCGGGCTTGGCACGGTTTTGAAATGCCGCCCCGCAGCATCCTGAAGCCGCATTTGGGCCGACAACATAACCCCCTCAAAGCCAAAATAACCCTATTTTCCGCAGGCTAGATGCCGCCCAGCCCCCAAGCCGGCGCCAGCGCTTCGCCATAGCAACGCAGAAATCATTTCACGATCCGCAAAATCTTTCACTGATTGATTGACAGCCGACCGGAAACTTATCACGGTGATAACACTTCGAACGTGATGTTTGCCCCTCAGCGAACATGACCTCGAAGCGCGGGCGCAGGGAGAGCGCCCAACGGGAGGACACGGACCATGCGAACCGCGCTTTTGCCGGCGATCATCTGCACGCACCGCCAGGCCCCCTCGGCCTGCAGCGCCGCATGCCGCCTCTCCAGATACGAAGTCTCACGAAAGGGTCAGGCATGAGCACCGCCGCCAAAGCCCCCGCCCGCCGGTCCGGCCTGTCGCGGAAATCCATCATCACCGGCGCCGCCCTTCTTGCCCTGGTCGTTGCCATGGCCGTCGACACGCGCGTCGTCGTCATCGGATCGGACGAGGATGTTCAGGCTGCCGGCTTCCAGCCTGAAGTCTTCGGCGCCGAGCAATTCCCGATCGTTCGCGACTTCGTCCAGGAGAATGCGGTCGAGGCGACCGAGCTCGCCGCCGCCGTGCAGGAAGATCAGACAGCCGCAGGTCAGGAATACGGCGTCGGCGAAGGCTTCGGCCCGGTCATCCCCGTCACCTTCACCGGTGTCGCGGGCGAAGCGACCGCCGGTATCTACAATGTCGAGGTCGAGGGCATGCCCGAAGGCATGGGCATCCGTGTCCAGACCGGCCCCGCCATCAATGGCACCGAGCTTCGCGACGCCACCGGCGAGATCGAGTTCGGCCAGTTCACCAACCAGATCGAGTACCAGGACGCCGGATCGGCCATCAACAACGAGATGAAGGTCCAGGTGCTCGAGCCGATCGACACCAGCGACCTGACCGGCAAGAGCATCACGGTCACCGGGGCGTTCAAGCTCATCAATCCGAACAACTGGCTCGTCACGCCGGTGAGCATGAGCGTCGAATGACCCGGCAGGACCCGATCACCTCTGGGACGCCGGCCGGCACCGCCGTCATTTCGGCGCGCAACGTCTCCAAGTCGTACGGCAACGTGCACGCGCTGAAAGGCGTCAACTTCGATGTCCACCGCGGCGAGGTCACGACGCTGTTCGGCGAGAACGGCGCGGGCAAGTCCACGCTGATGAAGATCCTGTCGGGCGTCATCCAGCCCACCTCGGGCGAGATCGTGCTCGACGGCGAGGCGGTCCGTTTCGACACCTCCACCGACGCGCGCGACCGGGGCATCTCGATCATCCACCAGGAGCTGAGCCTCGCGCCCAACATGAATGTGCGCGACAACATCTTCATGGGTCGCGAGATCATGGGCCCCGCCGGCGTCGATTTCGCCGAGGAGGCGCGCCAGACCAGGGCGCTGATGGCCGAACTCGAGGAAGAGATCGACCCGCTCACACCGGTCGAGGAGCTGCGCCTCGGGCAGCAGCAGCTGGTCGAGATCGCCCGCGCCCTGTCCGTCGACAGCCGCATCCTCATCATGGACGAGCCGACGTCGGCGCTGTCGGCCTCCGAGGTCGAGGTGCTGTTCAAGGTCATCCACGACCTCAAGGCGCGCGGCGTCTCCATCGTCTACATCTCGCACCACCTCGAAGAGGCGCTGCAGATCACCGATCACGCGGTCGTCCTGCGCGACGGCAACATGACCGCGAAGGCGCCCCGCGCCGAGATCGACCTGGAGTGGATCGTGCGCAACATGGTCGGCGACAACTTCGACCTCGGCAGCCCGCCGACAGGGCACGAGATGGGCGACGCCGCGCTGTCCATCCGCGACCTCGTGGTGCCCGACCAGTCCCGCCCCGGCCGCAACGTGGTCGACGGCGTCTCCCTCGACGTGCGCGCGGGCGAAGTCGTCTGCATCTACGGGCTGATGGGTGCGGGGCGCACCGAGATGCTCGAATGCGCGGCCGGACGGCTGCACAACACAGGCGGCGAGATCCGTCTGCTGGGCGAGGACGTCTCGGGCCTGTCGATTGCGCAGCGCATCGAATCCGGCCTCGTGCTGGTCCCCGAGGATCGCCAGCGCGACGGGCTGGTGCAGACCATGTCCGTCGGCCAGAACATGTCGCTCGCTTCCATCCGCGACTTCGTGCGCGGCATCTTCACCTCCCGCAAGGCCGAGCGCGAGATCGTCGAGCGCGGCATCCGCGAGGTCACCGTGAAGACCTCCGGCGGTGGTGCGGCGATCGGCTCGCTGTCGGGCGGCAACCAGCAGAAGGTCGTCATCGGCAAGATGATGGCCACCGGCCCGACGGTCGTGATGCTCGATGAACCTTCGCGGGGGATCGACATCGGCGCCAAGGCGGAGGTCTTCCGCCTGCTGGCCGAAACCGCACGGGACAAGGGCCTCGCGGTCCTGTTCTCCACGTCCGAAGTCAACGAATGCCTGAGCATCGCCCACCGCGTGATCGTCATGCGGCGCGGCAAGATCTCGGCCGAGTTCGGCTCGGACGTGTCCAAGGAAGAAATCATGGCCGCCTCTGGCGAATCCGCCGACGCGTGACGAGACCATCGGAGTACCCCGAATGAGCGATACCAGCGCCACCCGCAGTTCCGGCCTCCTGCCCGGCAACCTTGATCCGATCAAGCTCCTCCTTGAGGGACGCGCCTTCTTCGCGCTGATCGCGATCATCATCGTCTTTGCCATCCTGTCGCCGGTCTATTTCTCGGTGAACAACTTCCTCATCATGTCGAGCCACGTGGCGATCTTCGGCCTGCTCGGCCTCGGCATGATGGTGGTGATCCTGACTGGTGGCATCGACCTGTCGGTCGGCTCAACCCTCGCGCTGTCGGGCGTCTGCGCCGGCTTCATGATGCAGGGCCTCGAGTTCGAGATGTTTGGCGTCATTCTCTACCCGCCGGTCTGGGTCACGGTGATCCTGACCTGCTGCATCGGCGCCTTCGTCGGCTCGATCAACGGCGTGCTCGTCGCCTACTTCAAGGTGCCGGCCTTTGTCGCCACGCTTGGCCTGCTCTACGTGGCGCGCGGCGTCGCGCTGCTGCTGACCAATGGCCTGACGATCAACGACCTCGCGGGGGAAGAGAACCTCGGCAACACCGGCTTCTCCTGGCTCGGCTTCAACCGGCTGTGGGGCGTGCCGATCGGCATTCTCGTCATGGTGCTGGTCGCGATCGTCATCTCGCTGATGCTGAACCGCTCCGCGCTCGGCCGCTGGATCTACTCCACCGGGGGCAACGCCCGCGCCGCAGAACTGTCGGGCGTGCCGGTCAAGCGGACGCAGGTGCTGGTCTACGTGATCTCGGGCGTCTGCTCGGCCATCGCCGGCCTCGTGCTGTCGTCGCAGCTGACCTCCGCCGGGCCCACCGCCGGCCAGACCTACGAGCTGACGGCCATCGCCGCCGTGGTCGTTGGCGGGGCCTCGCTGATGGGCGGGCGCGGCACGGTGCGCGGCACGCTGCTCGGCGCCTTCGTCATCGGCTTCCTGTCCGACGGCCTCGTGATCATCGGCGTCAGTTCCTACTGGCAGACCGTCTTCACCGGCGCGGTGATCGTCCTCGCCGTCCTGCTGAACTCCATCGAATACAAGGGCGGCCGCAAGGCCTCCCCCACCCCGTCTTCTTCGCAAAAGGCCAAGAGCTGACCTGACTGCGAACAAGCCGCCGACTACCGGCACGTACCACACTCAAGGGAGGAAACCCGAATGTTCAACCGCAGAACCGCGCTCGCCCTGGCTGCCGCTACCGCGCTTACGCCCGGTATCGCTTTCGCCCAGGACAACGGCCTGATCACCATCATCGTCAACGACCCGGCGAACCCCTACTGGTTCACCGAAGGCGAAGTGGCCCGCGCCACCGCCGAAGAGCTTGGCTACACCGCCAACGTCTCGGCTCACAACGGTGACACCAACACCGAAAGCAACCTGATCGACACCGCGATCACCAACCAGGCCGCCGCGATCATCCTCGACCCGGCGAACGCCGACGGCTCCATCGGTGCCGTGCGCAAGGCCATCGACGCCGACATCCCCGTGTTCCTCGTGAACGCCGAGATCAACGAGTCCGGCCTCGCCATCGCGCAGCTCGTTTCTAACAACGCCCAGGGTGCCGCCCTCGGCGCGCAGCAATGGGCGCAGCTCGTCGGTGAAGAAGGCCGCTACGTGGAGTTCTTCGGCAACCCCGCCGACAACAACGCCGCCACCCGCTCCAACGGCTACGAGACGGTGCTGAGCCAGTACCCGACGTTCGAGAAGGTCGCCGAGGAAGTGGCGAACTGGGACCGCACGCAGGGCTACAACAAGATGCAGTCCATCATCCAGGCGAACCCGGAAATCGACGCCGTCATCTCCGGCAACGACGAGATGGCGCTCGGCGCGATCGCCGCGCTCAAGGAAGCCGGTCAGCTGGACGGCATGATCGTGGGCGGCTTCGACGGCTCCCCCGACGCGGTTGCCGCCATCCAGGCCGGCGAGATGGCCTATTCCGTCCTGCAGCCCGTCGCCGTGTTCGCGGCCGAAGCCGTGCGCCAGGCCGACTACTACATCCAGAACGGTGAACCGATGGTCGACAGCGAGAAGCAGCTGTTCGATTGCGTTCTCATCACGCCCGACAATGTCGAGCAGTACTCCGCGCCCTTCGTGCTCGACGGCATGAACTGATCGCGGATACAACAGGACCGGCGGCCAATGGGCCGCCGGTCTTTCGCAGAACGGGACCTGCTGTATGAAGCCTCAGGCCAGACTTCAGTCGGACCAGAGCACAATGAAAGAAACACCCGACGTGGCGGCGCTCGACCAGCTGATGGCCGAGGACGTGCCCCCCGACTCCCGGCAGGCGCGCCAGCTGGCCCGCCGCCAGGCGATCGCAGAGGCGATCATGGCCGAGGGATCGATCCGGATCGAGGATATCGCGGAGCGTTTCGAGATCAGCCTGATGACCGCGCACCGCGACCTCGACGACCTCGCCGGTCGCGGGCTGCTGCGCAAGACGCGCGGCATCGTCTCCGCCGCACCGACCAGCCTTGTCGAGGCGAGCGACCTCTACCGCTCCTACCGCCAGTCGGGAGAGAAAGCCGCCATCGCCGCTGCCGCCGCCGATCTGATCGAGCCGGGACAGGCGCTCTTCCTCGACGATTCAACGACCGTGCTGCAGATGGCGCCGCACCTTGCGGAGAAGCTGCCGCTCACGGTCATCACCAATTCGCTGTCCCTGATGTCCGAGTTGAAGGGCCTGCCCGACCTCACGCTGTTCGGGCTCGGCGGGCAGTATCATTCGTGGTGCAACGCCTTCATGGGCCGGATGACGGTGCACGAAATCTCGCGCCTGCGAGCGGACGTGCTGTTCGTTTCGATGCCCGCGATCACTGACGGGATCGTCTTCCACCAGTCGCCCGAGATGGCGGACACCAAACGCGCCATGTTCGAGGCCGCCTCGCGGCGCGTGCTGCTGGCCGATCACACGAAGTTCGACCGCCGCGCGCTCCATGGTATGGTCGCCCTCGCCGATTTCGACGCCATCGTCACCGACGACCTGACGCCGCAGGTGCATCTCGACGCCCTGCAGGCGCTCGACCTCACCGTCGTCGTCGCAAAGACCGGCCAAGCCGGCTGAAATGCCTGCCCGACGCCGTGGCGCCGGGCAAGGACATGGCCTCAGGCGGAGTGGTAATGTGCGTCAAGCGCGTCGATCGCCTTCACATTGTCCGCTGATTTGCCGTCCGGATCGAACGAGGCCGACAGCCACGCCTCGGCGATGTCCTTGGCCAGTTCGCCGCCGATAACCCGCGCGCCCATCGTGATGACCTGCGCATTGTTCGAGGTCGACGCCTTGCCGGCCGAGTATGTGTCGTGGGTCTGCGCGGCGCGGATGCCCGGGACCTTGTTTGCCGAGAGCGCCACGCCGATGCCGGTGCCGCAGCACAGGATCGCCCGGTCGTAGGTGCCGTCGAGGATGCCGGAGCACACCCGGTCGGCGAGGTTGGCGTAATATTCTTTGGTCCCGGCGGGCGGGTCGCTGACCTCGCTCACGGTCAGCCCGTCCTTGCCGGACAGGTGTTCGGCCAGGAGTTTCGCCAGCGGGGCGCCGGCGCTGTCGCCTGCAATCGCGAGTTTCATGTCGTCTCCTTCTCAGACGTTGGCATTGATGGTGCGGGCGCAGCGGTCGAGGATGTCGAGGTAGCCCTCGACGTCCCAGGCCGAGCGCCCGATGAACAGCCCGTCGATGTGCGGACGGGCGATGAGCTCTTCGCAGTTGCCGGGGTTCACGCTGCCGCCGTAGAGGCAGGGCACCTTCCGGCCCAGCATGTCCGACGCGACCTCGATGATCCGGGCCTGCCGGTCGTCGGCATAGTCGGGCGACGCGGGCACGCCATGCTCACCGATGGCCCAGACGGGCTCGTAGGCCAGCAGGACCGGCGCGTCCTTCGCAGTGCCCTCCAACTTGCCGAGCGCGCCCTGCACTTCACGGGCCAGCACCTCGTCGGCGCGACCGGCGTCCTTGTCCTCGGCATGTTCGCCGATGCAGATCAGCGGGATCAGGCCATGACGTACCGCGGCCTCGGTCTTGAGGCCGACCGTCTCGTCCGTCTCGCCGAAATGGGCGCGGCGTTCGGAATGGCCGAGCTCGACGATGTCGAGGTTGCAGTCGGTCAGCATCAAGGGCGAGACTTCCCCCGTCCACGCGCCGGCATCCGCCCAGTGCATGTTCTGCGCGCCGACCTTCACGTCGGTCTTCCCTAAGGCTGCTTTCACTTCGCGCACTGCGGTAAAGGGCGGGATCACGAACCGCTGGATCGCGGGGTCGCCCGCGCTGTCCATCAGCCCCTCGGCAAAGGTCATCGCCTCGGCCAGCGTCTTGTTCATCTTCCAGCTTGTGCCGATCCAGGCCTGCGTTGCCCCGGTCATGCCGAGCCCTCCTCTGCGATTATCGTCTTTATTCCGTTGTCCCGCAGCAGCGTCGCCTGCCGGGGGTCGAGGTCACCGGACGTCACGACACCATCGAACACGTCGAGGTCGGACATCATGTGCAGCGCGGTGCGCCCGAACTTCTGATGATCGACCAGCAAGTACCGGCGCGAGGCTGAGGCGATCATGCGCCGCTTCACCTCCAGCACGTCCTGGTCCTGGTGGTAGGCGGTCCGCCCCTGCACCGCGGAACTCGACAACAGGGCGACGTCCGCCCGCAGGTTCTTCAGCGCGGCGAGCGTCAACATCCCGAAGAAGCCGTTGAACTTGCGGGAATAACTGCCGCCGAGGGCGATCAGCTCGATCCCCAGCGCGCCGGTCAGGCCCTCGATCACCGACTGGCTGTTGGTGATGACGGTCAGTGGCCGCTTCTCGATCAGGAACGGCACGAGGTGCTGCGTCGTCGAGCCGTCGTCGACAAGAACGCTGGTGCCCGGCTCGACGAACTCCGCCGCACGGGCGGCGATCGCCGCCTTCTCGCTCACGCCCACGCGGGCGCGGTAGCGGAAGTCGCTTTCGAACTGGCCCGATGCCTCGATCGTCGCGCCGCCGCGCACCTTGCGCAGCAGGCCGTCGCGTTCAAGGTCGTCGAGATCGCGGTGGATCGTCATCTTGGAGACATTGAAGCGCGCCGCCAGATCCTCGAGAGAGGCCGACCCGACCTCCATCAGGTGTTCGAGCAGTTCGTCGCGGCGGTCGTCGGGCTTCACGGTCTCTCTCCTCTGCAGCCATCCAGATAACAGTCTTTTTGAAATTTACAACGCCATTTATGTGATGTTGTGATTCTTGTTGTGATTTTTAACTTATCAACATAACAGATGCTGGAAGGATGGAGGACACCCATGACCGAACACACCGCCCCTCATACCGCGTGCCGTCATCCGCTGGCGGGCAAGGCATGAGTCCGCTGGTGCTCCCCGGCGACGATCGTCCGCCGGCACCACCGCTGGAAGAGACGCTCGCCACCGCGGACGCCGGCCCCGCCGAGATCGTCCGCGCCATCGCGGCTGCCGCGATCCCGATCGCACAACGGCTGGCGCTGGCCGCCCTGCCCGGCGACCCCGCGGCGCCGGTTGGCAGGAACGAAACGGGCGACACGGTAAAGGCGCTCGACCAGGCGGCGCACGAGCTGATGATCGACGCGCTCTCGCACGCACCAATCGCTCAGGTCGTCTCCGAGGAAGCGGCCGAGCCGATCCGCCTCAGCGACGCGGGGACGTGGGACGTGGTGATCGACCCGATCGACGGGTCGGGCAGCATCGGCATCGGGGCGCCTCTCGGATTGCTGTTCGGTATCTTCCCCGCCGCGCCCCACGTGCTGCGCCAGGGGCGCGAGATGGTGGCAGCCGGCTACGTCTCCTTCGGACATTCGACCGATATCGGACTGTCGTTCGGCGACGGCGTCCGGCTCGCGACGCTCGACCCGCGCGACGGAACGTTCCGGCTGCGCGCCGAGCCCGCGTTGATCAAGCCGACGACGAAGATGATCGCGTGGAACGCCTCGAACCACAGGCACTTCGCGCCCGGCCTCCGCCGCTACTTCGACGAGGCGCTCGCCGGCGCGGACGGGCCCCGGGGCGAGAACACCAACATGCGCTGGATCGCGGCGGCGGTCGGCGACCTGCACCGTATCCTTCTGAAGGGCGGCGTCTTCCTCTACCCCGACGATGCGCGGCCCGGCTATGACAAGGGCCACCTTCGGCTGCTCTACGAGGCGTTCCCGATCGCCTTCCTGATCGAACAGGCCGGTGGCCGCGCCAGCGACGGGCACGGCGACATCCTCGACCGCAGTCCGGCCGAGATCCACGAGAAGACCCCGCTCATCTTCGGCGCGTCCCGCGAGGTCGCGACGATCGAACGTCACCAGTCCCACTGAGGAGCCCGGACATGGCCCGCATCACGCTTCGCCAACTGCTCGACCACGCCGCCGAACATGACTACGGCGTGCCCGCCTTCAACATCTCAAACATGGAACAGGGCCTCGCCCTGATGGCAGCCGCCGACGCGACGGACTCGCCCGTGATCCTGCAGATGAGCCGGGGCGCCCGCGCCTATGCAAACGACCTGATCCTGTCCAAGCTGCTGGACGGGCTGACCGAGCTCTACCCGCAGATTCCGGTTTGCATCCACCTCGACCACGGCAACGGGGTCGACACCTGCGTGACTGCCATCCAGCATGGCTTCACCTCGGTGATGATGGACGGCTCGCTGATGGCGGATGGCACGACGCCGGCGGATTACGACTACAACGCCGGGATCACCCGCCGCGTGGTGGAGATCGCCCATGCCGCCGGAGTCTCAGTCGAGGGCGAGCTCGGCGTGCTCGGCAGCCTCGAGACCCGACAGGGCGACCAGGAGGACGGGCACGGCGCGACGGGCGTACTGGAAGAGCACCAGCTGCTCACCGACCCGGACGAGGCCGTACGCTTCGTGGCCGACACCGGGGTCGATGCGCTCGCCATCGCGATGGGGACCAGTCACGGCGCCTACAAGTTCACGAAGGAGCCCGACGGCTCCGTCCTCGCCATGCACGTGATCGAGGAGATCCATCGCAGGCTGCCCGACACCCACCTCGTGATGCACGGCTCGTCCTCGGTGCCGACCGACCTCTGCCAGATCATCAACGACCACGGCGGCGCGATCCGCCCGACCTGGGGCGTCCCGATGGAGGAGATCCGGCGCGGCATCCGCCACGGGGTGCGAAAGGTGAACATCGACACCGACATCCGCCTCGCCATCACGGCGGCGGTGCGCAGTGTGATGTGGGACAACCCCGACGAGTTCGATCCGCGCAAGTTCATGGCCCCCGCCATGACGGCGGTCACGAAGCTCGCCACCGAGAAGTTCGAAGCCTTCGGCACGGCGGGCCACGCCGCCACCATCCGCGCGACCTCCCTGCGCGACATGGCGAAGCGCTACGCCGCCTGAGCCGTAGCCCGCGGCGCCCCCTCGGCGACGAGGGAGCCCGCCGGCGATAGGTCCGGCCTGTCAGTAGCGCGCCCGCGTCAGGCCCTCGATGTTGGGCAGCGGATCGGGCTGCGTGACCAGCTCGCTCGGCCGCTTCTCGTAGAAGGCGTTCCCCCCCGCCGTAACGACGTAGTGCATGTTGTCGTAGGGCGCGTTGTAACTGGCGGCGTGGAAGAACTCGGCCCGTCCCACGTGCGGGTGCCGCTCACCCTGCAGGACAGCCGCCGCCGCCTCCTTCGCCAGCGGAAGGCCGCTGTCGGTCATCCGCCGCCGCATCACGCCGGGTGCGAACTGGCGGGGCTGGGAGACCACGCCGCAGACCGTGTCCGGATATTCCGATGAGGCCACGCGGTTCATCACGACGCTGCCCACCGCGACCATGCCGTCGCGGCTCGACCGGTTGGATTCGAAATACATCACCCGCTCCATGCAGGCCGCGTCCCGGTTGGGACGCAATCTGCCGCAGGATGACAAGGTTGCAGTTGCAAGAAGAAGGAGCGCGATCACGCGCCCGGTCGATCGGAGAGTCATGCCTGTACCGCCTGCTTCTGCCGGTTTGCCCGGCTTTATGGGAGCAGCGTAGCCAAAGGCGGGCGTGTCGATCAATCCCCTTGGGTGGCCTTCGTCGGGGAGGCCTAGAACTCGACGAGGCAGCGCAGGCCGGCGGGGATCTCGTGGTTGGGGTTGGCGAGGTCAATCTGAAGCCCGAAAGTCCCGCTTGCCGCGTCGAAGACCCGGTCGATGACGCTGATCGTGCCGACGTGGCTGCCCTCCAGCGGTGGTGGCGTTACGATCGTCGCCTCCGCGCCAACCTCCACCTCTCCGAACACGGACACGGGCAGGAAAACCTGCACATGCAGCGGATCGATCTGCGCCAGTTGCAGCACGGGACTGTTGGGGTCGGCATATTCACCGGCGGAGAGGTTCGTTTCCACCACGATGCCGTCGATCGGGCTGTGGATCGTGCGCCGCTCCAGCGTTTCCCGCGCCCGCTCCAGTTCGAGCTCGGCGATACGCTTGCGCATCTGGGCGAGCGACAGGTCACCGAGGGCGACTTCGACGCTCGCCTCGGCTTCCTCGAGATCGTTGGCCGCGCCGATGTTGCGTTCAACCAGCGTCTGCGCGCGGGCGCGCTGGCTTTCGGTCAGGTTCAGGCGGGCCTGCTGGGCGACGATCTCCGCATCGCTGACAGCGCGTTCTTCGAGCAGGCTGATCGTCGTTTCCTCCACGCGGCTCTCGAGCCGGGCAAGCACATCCCCCGCGGCCACAACATCGCCACGCCGGACCGGCACCTCCTCGACGAGACCACTTTCCGGGCTCGCGATTTCGACTGTCTGCGCGGGTTCGATGACGCAGTCGTAGCTGACCTGCGCGGCCGCGGGCGTGGTGAGGAAAGAGGCGATCAGCAGGTAGCGCATGTCATTCACTCCGGTCGGCCGCTGAAGGCGAGCATGGTATCCAGTCGCTTGTCATGCTGCATCAGGGACCTGCGGGCGCGCAAGTTCGCTCGTGTCGCGAGCCGCTGCGCGAGGCGGAAGGCCCGCAGCGCGGCGAGGCGACCGACGGGTCCCGGCAGCCGGGCAAACCGGGCCGACGGGGTCTTGCGGACCGTCGAGAGCAACGTTTCATCGGCGGAGAGGATCGTCTCCGCCGAGCCGGGCTGCCCCTGCCGCGCGGTCCGTCCCTGAAGCTGCCGGTCGATCCTCGTGGAATCGTGCCGCTCGGTCAGGATGACATGTAGCCCCCCTGCCCTCAGCACGTCGTCGTGCACGGTGATGTGGGTGCCCCGTCCTGCCATGTTGGTCGCGACGGTGACCCGCCCGGGCTGGCCAGCCTCAGCGACGATGGCCGCCTCGTCGGCGTCCTGCAGGGCGTTCAGAACGGAATGGGCGACACCGGCCCGTGCAAGCGCGGCGCTCACCGCCTCCGATGCCGCGACAGTCCGGGTACCGAACAGGACAGCGCGGCCTTGCGACGACAACTGCCCGGCCCGCGCGGCGATCACGCGCAGCTTGCGGTCCTGATCGCGCAGGACCCGCGTTGCCCCCCGGCGCAGACGGGAGCGCTTACGCGTGGGCACCCGCAACGTGCCGAGCTTGTACGTATGGGCAAGTTCGCCTGCCACTTCGCGCGCCGTGCCAGTCATGCCGGCGAGCTTCATGTAGCGACCGAAGAAGCGTTGGTAGGTCAGACGCGCGATGGTCAGCTTCTTTGGTGTGACCTCGACGCCCTCCTTCACCTTGATAAGTTGGTGGAGCCCGCCGCTCCACGACCGCTCCGGCATCAGGCGGCCAGTATATTCGTCGACGATGACGATCGCCCCCTCGCTTGTCAGGTAATGGTCGCCCTTCAGGAAAACAGGAACCCTTCCGGGTCGAACACCGGCACACGCAGGGCGAGCGGATTGGCGACGCTCATCATCCGCTTCTTGCGCCGCATCTGGCGGCCCCGGTCGGTCTCGTCGATGTCGGGGGGCATGTCGCCCATCAGCACGTCGGCGGAATGCAACTGCGCCATGAGCGAGATCACCTCGTTCTGGCTGAGCGCGTCCGAGTCGAGCTGTTCACAGGCCGTGTCCCAGGCTTGCTGCACGGTGTGTCGCCCGTCGAACATCGACATCACGAAGTAGCGTTCGGGCGTGAAACGGTGAAACCGGCCGGAGGTCCGGTCCTGCATCACGTACCAGAGCTGTCCGCGGTAGTGTGTCCGGAATAGCCGCGCGTGCTGTCTCAGCCGGGGCCGGAGGTTGGCGACGCGGTGCCACTGATCGCTGTGGAAGCTGTCCGACATATCAGGGCTGCATCCGCCACCAGGTCATCCGCAGCCAGTCCACGAAGCGACGGGTCCAGACCTTCACAACGAGACGTTCTTCCACCACGGTGCGCGCCGCGCCCTCCATGCTGGGGGCGACCCAATCGGGCACGGTTTCGAGCGAGGCTTCGACGCGGAAGAAATTGCGGCCATCGCTCTGCTCGGCGATCGGGGTGATGCGGGCGACCTCGTAGGGGATCGACGTGTCGGGCCGTGTCGACAGGCGCAGCGCGCCGGACTGGCCGGGCGCGATCTGCGCGAGGTCGCGTTCGTCGACTTCGAGAACGACGCGGTAGGCGTCGAGCGGCGCGATCTTGAACAGCTCCTCGCCACGTTCGACCGAGGCGCCGATGCGCTGGCTCAGGTCACCGTCGACGACGAAGCCATCGAACGGCGCGCGCAGGCGGGTGCATGAGAGCTGCTCATCGATCAGGGCGAGTTGCGCGTCGACCTGCTTGATCTGGCTACGCATGATGTTGGCTGTCGACATCCCGCGCGTTGCCATTTCTTCGAGGTGCGTCGCCGCGATCTCCTCGTGCCGGTCACAATGCTGTCGTCGTCATCAAAGCCGAACGGAAAGGCCATATGAAATGCTTCCGGGCGAGCACACCAAGCGAGAAGAGACGCCTGAAATTGGCACCCCATCGACTACATCCTGTTGAAACTCGTCCCTAAACTTCGAGCAGGCCAAAGACCGGCCGCCCTCTTAACCGCAAGGTCCTTGCTGTCCCCACAACGATGGACATTGCTTACTTTACGTTAACCGAAACCTAACTCTGCGCTCAAACGAAGAGAAACATTATTTCTCGCGAACTTCCCCGAACGCCGTGTCAATTGCGAACGCCGAACATTGCGAGCGATTCTCCGTAAGTCGCGCAAAATGCGTGCTTTCTGCCATGACCGGCCACAAGCGGCGCAAATCACGACAGGGAAGTCCCGCCACGAATTGCTCCGGGCGGGACAGGATCGACCTCAAGTTTCTATGTACAGGTCGCGGAGACTGCCCGGATTGTTTAATCCTTGGCCCCAATCCGCTTGCGTGACGCGGCATCGAACAGATGCACGGTTTCCGGCGCGACCGAGACCGTGATGTGCTCGCCTGGTCTCGCGGTGATGCGCTCCCGGAAGGCGACGGTCACGGTCTGGCCGGCGAACTCGGCCATCACCTGCGTCTCCGCGCCAGTCGGCTCGACAGTGACGACTTCCATGTCGAGGCCCTTGGGGTCCAGACGGAAATGCTCCGGCCGGATGCCGAGCACGACCTCGCGGCCGTCGTGGCCGGCGCCGAGCGCACCGATGGGCAGCCGGGTGCCGTCGGTCGCCACGAACGCGCCTTCGACGATGCGGCCGGGGAACTGGTTCATCGCGGGGGAGCCGATGAAGCTTGCTACGAAGAGATTGCCGGGCGCGTCGTAGAGCTCCAGCGGCGTGCCGATCTGTTCGATCACGCCGTCATGCATGACGACGATCCGGTCGGCCATCGTCATCGCCTCGATCTGGTCATGGGTGACGTAGACGGTCGTCGTGCCGAGCCGCTGGTGGTTGCGCTTGATCTCGGAGCGCATCTGCACCCGCAGCTTGGCATCGAGGTTCGAGAGCGGCTCGTCAAACAGGTAGACCTGCGGATTGCGCACGATGGCGCGGCCCATGGCGACACGCTGCCGCTGACCACCCGACAGCTGCTTGGGGTAGCGGTCGAGATAGGGATCCATCCCCACCATCGCGGCCACGTTCGCGACCTTTTCCTTCACCTCGGCCTTCGAGGCTCCGGCGAGTTTCAGCGAGAAGCCCATGTTGTCGGCAACGGTCATGTGCGGGTAGAGCGCGTAGTTCTGGAACACCATCGAGATGTCCCGCTGCGCCGGGGCGAGGCTGTTGACGACTTTTCCCGCGATCGAGATCTCGCCCGAGGTGATCGGCTCCAGCCCCGCGATCATCCGCAGAAGCGTCGACTTCCCGCAGCCCGAGGGGCCGACGAGGATGACGAACTCGCCATCCGGAATTTCCAGCGAGACGCCGTGCAGCACCTCTACCGCGCCGTAGACTTTGCGGGCCTCGCGTATGCTCATCGCACCCATCGTGTTACCTCCCCTTTTATACTGTCAGGTCGCCGGCCCAGTCCGCGCGCTTGGTGGCGCGGCCGATGCCGGGGTTGAAACTGTTGGTCGGATCGAGCGCCCGGTAGAACTGCAACAGCTCCTCGGGCGCCTTGTAGGAATGGCCGAAGTTGTGCTCGGCCGGGTAGCGCGCGCCGCGCGTGTCGAGCGTCGCAAGCAGCTTGGCCTTCACCACATCGCAATCGACGCCGCGCCGGACGAAATATTCCTGGTGCAGGACGTGGCAGAAGAAGTGCCCGCAATATTGCTTTGCCACGAGATCGCGCTCGATCTCGTCGGGCAGAACTTCAAACCAGTCGGCGGTGTTGCGCGGCAGGGCGATGTCGAGCGCGACGATATCCTCGACTTCCCTGGCGTGGACCGCCCGGTAGCGCACGACGCCACCGCCGACGGCGAAGCGCAGCAGGAAGGCATCCTCGGCCTCCCGTGCATCGCATTCGAACACATCGCCCGACCGGGACGGAAAGCGGCCGGCGAGACAGGCGCGGGCCTCTGCCGCGCCCTCGGCGGTCGTCTTGAGCAGCAGGTGATGCGCGTAGCGGTCGCGCCAGTCCTCCAGCCGGGGGGGAACCTGTCGGGGCAGCAGGCGCGAGAGGCCTTGGAGCAGGTGATCCGACAGGCGCGGGCCGAGGCCGATCGCGTCGGTCACGCCGTCGATCCAGCTCTTGACCGCGAAAGCGCGGGGCACGTTGCGTGTCCCGAAGCGTTTGATGAACCAGAACAGGTCCTTGCCGTACGTCCGCGACAGGTCGAAGGCAGTCGCGTGCAGATATTCACCGGCGATCGGCAGGTGCTCGAAGTCGCTCAGCACATCGCGCCGCAGCGTGGCGAGCTCGTCCGGGTCGTTCGTGCCGATGTAGAAGACCGCCGGCTCGGGATCGGCTGCGAACGTGTCGAGGCGGAGTGCGAAGACCGCGAGGTGACCGGCGGACCCCGACGCTTCGTGCAGCCGTCGCGGATCGGCGTTGAACCGGGCCGGAGTCGGCGCGCCGACATCGCGGACGTGATGGGCGTAGTCCCGGTCGGAGGCGGCGGCGTTGCCGCCATTGCCGACGTCTTCGGGCGCCACGTCCCATGCCTCCAGACGGCGCAGTATGTCCTCCGGCCCGGTGCCGAGGTCGATGCCGAGGTGATTGACCAGCTCCAGTCGACCCTGCGCGTCAATCCGGGCGAAGAGCGCCATCTCGGTGTAGGCGGGGCCGCGCCGCACCAGCGCGCCGCCGGAATTGTTGCAGACGCCGCCGGTCGCGGTCGCGCCGATGCAGGAGGACCCGATGACGGAGTGCGGCTCCCGACCGAGAGGGGCGAGTTTGCGCTCCAGCCCGTCCAGCGTGGCCCCCGGCAGGCACACCACTTGCGCGCCGTCCCCGATCAGCCGGATCGCGGCCATGCGCATGGTGTTGATGATGACGACCGGACGATCGTACCCATCTCCGTCCGGGGTGGAGCCGCCGGTCAGGCCGGTGTTCGCCGCCTGGCAGATCACGACGACGCCGGCGTCTGCGCAGCATTGCAGGACCCGCCACTGTTCCAGCGGCGTGCCGGGACGCACGACGGCGAGCACGGGCCCGTCGCCCTGGCGGTAGCCACGGCGGAACCGCCGGGTGGCACGCGCGCCGACATGCACATGACGCCGCCCGACGATCCCGCGGAACTCGGAGATGAGGCTCTGCATGCCGGCGCTCCGGGTCCCTGCGCTACTCGGCCGCCTTCTGACGCAGGACGGACGGCGCGTAGTCGTTGAACGCTTCGTGGCCTTTGCGCAGCGAGCCGTCTGCCTCAATGAAGTGGAGGCATTCGGGAAGGCCGACCGGGCCGTATTCGTCGCGGTGAAGGTCCGAGATCAGGCTGTGGTGCAACGCATGGACCGTGAAGCCGATGCCGCGCTTCGACAATTCGTCCAGCGTGAAGCGCATCACCTCCACATGCTTGGCGTCGTCACGCGCGCCCCAGACCGTCTCGGATGCGATCAGGCCCTTGCCGACGGAGTCGGCGAAGGCGAGCGTGTCCTCGACGAGCTTGATGAAGCCCTCCTTCTTCGTGACCTGCATCTGCGCGGCCTTGCCGTTCCAGACGTAGTAGGGATGGAAGGACAGGATATCGACCCACGGCTCGGTCGCCTGCACGGCGGAGAGACCGGGGTAGTTGCCGATGGTGATCGGCTGGCTGGCCCCGAGCATCCGCACCTTGTCCGCCAGCCACTTGAGCCACTTCAGCTCCGCCGCGCGCAGGGGGCTGTCGGCATCGTCGACATATTCCCCCATCAGCGGCTCGTTGCAGAGGTCCCAGCAATAAATGCGGTCGTCGTCCTTGTGCGCCCCGATCACGGCGTCGAGGAAGTCGGCATGGACCTCCTCCACGATGGTCAGTTCGCGGCCCGCCGGGTCGGCGGTCGAGAAGAGATCGTCGGAGTGGTTCCAAGCCGTCGCCCAGGGGATCAGGTGTTCGAGGCCGACGCCGCCGAAGTCACAGACCGGATCGCGCCAACGGTTGAAGAGCACCGGCATCACCTTGATGCCGTGGCCGGCGAAGATGTCGAGCCCGGCGTCGAGGTTCGCCATGAACCGCTCCGGGTTCCTCTGGTAGCTCTCGTTGGACAGCCACCAGCGACCGACGTTCCACTCCGGGAAGTAGCGCTTGCCGCGGGCGATCTCGACCGACATCAGGCCGTGGTCGTGGTAGTTCCACACCTCGAGCCCACTGCTGCCCCATGATCCGTCGTAGTTGAAACCGAAGACTTCGCTGGTATCCATCTCTTCTCTCCCTTGTTTGCCCCGACCGCTCAGCGGCGGTCGTCCTCGTCCACGAGGATGAGCAGTTTTCCCGTTCCCGGTGCGTTGGCCAGAAGCGCCGCGTAGGCCTCTTCCGCGTCCGACAGTCGGTAGCGTCCCGTGACGAGCGGAGCCGGTCGCAACCGCCCCCGCCCCAGCATTTCGAGCATGTCGCCCCAGACCCCCGGACTGCCGAGCGAGCCGGTGAGGGACTGGTCGCTCACCACCATCCGGTCGATGTCGACGGCGTGGGCGGCGCAGCCCGTCAGGCTCACCGCAACCAGCCGGCCATTGCTGGCGAGCCGCCCGAGCCCGGCCTCCAGCCCGTTGCTGTTGCCGCTCGCCTCGATCACCACGTCGAAGGCTTCGCCCTCTTCAGCCGCGCGAGCGCCGATCGCCGCGACGCGCGCCATGCGGGCGGCGTCGGGCTCCAGCACGGCGACGTCGGCCCCGTAGCGGTCGAGCGCGATGGCGGCAGCAAGCCAGCCGATCGTGCCCGCGCCGACGACGAGGATGCGGTCGCCCTCCTGCCAGTTGCCGCGCATCACCGCGCGCAGCGCGACGGCGGCGGGTTCGGCGAAGACGGCATCCTCTGTCGCGATCCCCTCGGGCACCTTGTGGGCGGAGGCGGCGGGATAGCGGAAGTAGCCTGCCATCGCCCCCTCCTGCCCCATGATGCCGGTCTCGGCCCGGCTGTCGCACTGGTGGTAGTCGCCCGACGCACATTTCCGGCAGGTTCCGCAGCCGATGGAGCATTCGCCGACCACGATGTCGCCGGTCGCGAAGCCCGTCACCCCCGGGCCGACGCAGGCGACCTCTGCCACCCACTCGTGCCCCGGCGTGAGCGGCAGGCTGGTCCGCCCCTCGCGCAGATAGATCATGCTGCCGTCGGCGAGCTCGGCGTCCGTGCGGCACAGCCCGACTGCGAGCGGTGCGAGCAGCAGGTCGTCGGGGCCCGGCGCCGGCATCGAACCGGCGACCAGCTCCACCCGGCCGGGGGCCGAAATCAAGAGACGTCTCAAGGCTGTTCCTCCTATTGCCCGGCCAGCGATCCGCCGATCCCGCCCACGCTGAAATAGCGGTTGAGGAAGGAGAAGATGATCACCGGTGGCAGCATCGTAACGACGGAGACGGCCATGACGGCACCCCAATCGGTGGAGGTCTGCTGGAAGAAGGACTGCAGGCCGATCGGCAAGGTGAAGCCGGTGTCGGTCTTCAGGAACACGATCGCGACGAGGTAGTCGTTCCACGACAGCAGGAAGGTGAAGATCGCGGTCGACAGGACGCCCGGCAGCGAGTTGCGCAGGACGATCCGCATGAAGCCACCGAAGACGGAGCAGCCGTCGATCCAGGCCGCTTCCTCGAGCGCGGCGGGGATCGTGTCGAAATAGGCCGCCATCATCCATGTCGCGACCGACAGCGATCCGGCGACGTAGATGATGACAAGCGCGCCGAGGTGATCGGCGAGCCCGAGGCGCGCGAACAGCATGAAGAGCGGAATGACGGCGGTGATGATCGGCAGCGACTGAACGACGAACAGCAGCAGCGAATAGCCCTGGACCAGCTTGTTGCGCCCGCGCGAGATCACGTAGCCTGCCGGCGCAGCGACGATGATCGCCGCCACAACGGTGAAGAGCGACACCAGCAGGCTGTTGATGAGCCAGTCCGCCACGAGCGTCTCGCGGAAGACATGGACGAAGTTGGAGAAGCCGAGGCCGATGGCGTCGGTGCCCGGTCGCGGGCGGAGCGACAGAAGGACCGTCGCCCCGATCGGCAGCAGCGCGATTACGGTGAAGCCGTAGACGATGCCGGTGCGGGCGAGCTTGCTCGACAGGATGGTCATGCCGGGCCTCCCGATTTGCGGATCTGGCGGAACAGGATCAGCGAGACGACGACCATCGCGGCGGTCATCATCAGCGCGATCGCCACACCGGGACCCGTCTGGAAATTCTGGAACACCAGCCGATAGGCCAGCACGATGAGCGAGGTCGTCGCGTCGATCGGTCCGCCCGCGGTCAGCAGGTAGATGGTGGGAAAGTCGTTGACGCAGAAGATCGTCATCAGGATCCAGCTGATGTAGGTGGTGCGCGCCGTGAGCGGCAGCGTGATGTAGCGCAGCCTCTGCCAGCCGGTCGCCCCATCGATGGAGGCCGCCTCGTAGACACTGCGATCGATCCCCGACAGAGCCGCCGACATGATGAGCATCATGAAGGGAAAGCTGCACCAGACCTTGAAGACGCAGACCGTGATCGCCGCCAGCAGCGGATCGGCGAGGAACAGCGGCGTCTCGAAGCCGAGCATCCGCGCCAGCGTCGGCATCGGCGAATCCGGCGTCGCGACGAGCCAGTTCCATGCCATCGAGGACACCACGATCGGCACGACCCAGGGGAGCAGCAGAAGCACCTTCACGGTGCCTCCGCCGTAGACCCCGGCGCGCAGGAGCAACGCCAGCGCCATGCCGATCAGCCAGCTCCCCGCCACGCCCGACACCGTGAAGATCGCGGTGAACCGGACCGAGTGCCAGAAGTCCGGGCTTTGCAGGACCTTGGCGAAATTCGACAGCCCGACAAACTCGCCCGGCGAGATCAGCGTGCCGTTTCGCACGGACTGAAGCGCCGCGTAGAAGACCGGGTAGGCGTTCAGCAGCACCAGCAGCAGGACCGATGGTGCCACGAGGAGGAGGAAGAGTCGTCCGCGGCCCGCGCTCCAGTCGTCGCGGGGGATCTCTCCCCCGCTCTGACCGGTCAGCGTCCGCGCGACGTTCGGCTGGTCGGCATGGCTGGTCATCGCCGGCTCACACCAGCTCGCGCAGGTCGGACTCGAGCCGCTCGAGCGCGGCCCGCGCTTCGGTCCGGCCCTGCAGCATGGTCTGGGCGAAGCGCGTGACCGCCTGCCCCGCGTCGATCGAGGCAAGCGCGGCGAAGGAGGCGCTCGACCGGGCCGCCATCGGCTTGCAGACCGGCTGCCATTCCTCGATGACCTTCACGGCTTGCGTGCGGGCGCGGAAGACCTCCGTCTCGGTGATGGAGCGCAGCGCCGGCAGCGACGGTGCCCGGCCCGCCGTCCATGCATGTTCGAGGTTGTTGACATACCAGAACATGAACTGCTCGGTCTCTTCGCGCGACGGGCTGTTGGCGTACATCATCAGGTTGTTGACGTAGTAGGCCGACCCCTTGTCGCCGTGCGGACCGGCGGGCGGGCTCATCACCACGAGGTCGCCGTCCGTCTCGCCCAGCACTTCGTCGAGGCCCGGCGTATGGTAGCCGAGGCCCGCCTTGCCCGAGCGCCACATCTGGTCGAGGTTGTCGGTCGAGTAGCTGATCGAGGCGGGGTCGATCATTCCATCGACCGCCATCTCGCGCACGAATTCCATCGCCTCGACGTTGCGGTCGAACAGCACGTCGAGCTCGCCTTCTTCCGTGAAGAGACCGCCGCCGTTGTTGATCATGAGCGCCATCATGGAGTGGTAACCGAAGTTGTTGTTCGGGCCCGCCCCGGTGGCGAAGGCATAGACGTCCATCGCCTTCAGCGCGCGCCCGACTTCGAGCCACTCGGCCCAGGTCGTCGGCGCCTCGACACCGGCCTGGTCGAGCAGCGACTGCCGGATCCAGACCGGGCGGACGTCGAGGTTCCACGGAATGCCGACATAGCCTTCGGGCGTCTTCAGCGCATCGAGCGTGCCCGGCAGGAAATCGTCGATCTTGCCGGACTCGGTCAGCATCTCGATGACGTTGTCGGCGTAGATCACCTGGCCCTGCTCGGCGAACTGGAACGCCTGGAACGCGCCGCCGGTGCTGGCCGCGGGGCCGGTGTTGGAGGCGAGCGCCGAGGCGAAGACCTGCTGGAAGTTCGCCCACTGGATCGCCTGATAGGCGGTCGGGCCGGCCTCGTAGCCCTCGACCATCTCCTTCATGGCGTTGTTGTAGGTCGTGCCGCCCCACGGCATGTCCCAGAACTTGATCGGCTCGCCCTGTGCGAAGGCGGCGCCCGCACCCATGCTGCCGGCGGCCATGCCGACGGTCGTGGTCCCGACCAGCGACATGAATTCGCGGCGGTTCAGACCCTTGGTGAAATTGTTCATCTTGTCCTCCTCTCTGCGGTCACCCGGCCACTTGGCAAGGCGATCCCGTTTGCCGGAACGCCCTTCGCGCCCGGCATTGTCCACTCACGTCCCGTGACCGTTTGGCTTACTGTCGTCCCGGCATCCGCCGCCTCTGCGCCCTGACCTTTGGGCGCTTTACCTCCTGTGGCGGCCGGTGTACGAAAAGTAAATCGTGATTCACTTTTTGGCAAGCGTCATTTTGCCAGAGGCGGGAAACGGCGGTAAAAGCTTTGAGTGACAGTCGCTTGGCGCGACGGGCGGGACGAAAGGACAGGACGCGGGATGGAGGAAACGAAGCGGGCCCGGGGGCCCTACAAGACCGGACAGAAGCGGCGCGCGAAGATTCTTCAGGAGGCCGTCGAGGTGTTCGGCACCTACGGCTACAGCGCCGGCTCCCTGCAGGAGATCGCCCAGCGCGCCGGCATCACGCCAGGTGCGATCATGCGCCATTTCGAGAACAAGGCCGAACTGCTGGTCGAGGTCCTGCGCCACTGGGACGACGCGCAGCGCATCGACGAGAAGCGGCACGTCGGCCTCGCCTACTTCCGCAGCCTGCGCGACGTCACCGCCAACAACGTCGCGCACCGTGGCTTCATGAACCTCTATTTGACGCTCTCGATCGAGGCGAGCCGGGAGGATCATCCGGCCCACCCCTTCGTCGCCGAACGCTATGGCCGCACGATGGAGGTCTTCACCCGCCACCTGCGCGAGGCGATCGAGGGTGGAGAGGTCGCCGAGATGGACGACGCCACGGTGGAGTACGAATCCCACCTGCTGATCGCGGTGCTGGACGGGTTCGCGTTGCAGTGGATGATAGATGACCGGGTCGATCTGCTGGCGATGATCACCACCTATGTCGACGCGATGATCGCCCGCTGGAAAGCCGGGGAGACCTACCGACAGGGCTGACCGGCCCGCTTCAAGATGGCGACGGGCCGGCTGAAATCGTCAGGCCGCCCGGCGCCAGTTCGGAAAGGGATCGGGCAGATCGGGCAGTGCGTCGGGCCCCGTCGCGAGTTCCTCGGAAACGAGGCAAGCATCGAGCCGGGCCTTGAGTGCCGGCCAGTCGATCCCCGACCCGATGAACACGATCTCCTGCCGCCGATCGCCCCACGGCTCTTGCCAGTGCGTCGCGATATAGTCGCGGGCGCTCGCGTGATCGGGCCAGCGCTCCTTCGGCACCGCCGCCCACCAGGTGCCGAGCGGCGTGACGGAGGACAAGGCCCCGGCAAGCGAGAACTCCGCAACCCAGTCGGGCCGGGTCGCGATCCAGAAGTGACCCTTGGCGCGGATCACGCCGGACAGCGACCCGTTCAGGACCGACAGCAACTTCTCGGGAACGAAAGGACGGCGAGCGCGGTAGACGTGGCTCGTCACACCGTATTCCTCGGTCTCCGGCACATGGTCGGCGAAGCCGTAGAGCTCTTTCGCCCACATCGGGTGCTCATGCGCCGACTCGAAATCGAACAGCCCGGTGTCGAGGATCGCGCTGGCCGGCACATCGCTGTGGTTCGTCTCGATGATCCGGGCGTCCGCGTTCAGGCTGCGGATGATCTTGCGCGCGGCGTCGGTCTTCTCCGGCCCGGCGTCTGCGACCTTGTTGAGAACGATGACATCCGCGAACTCGATCTGGTCGGTGAGAAGATGGACGAGCGTGCGCTCATCCTCCGCGCCGAGAGTCTCGCCCCGGTCCTTCAGAAGGTCGTGGCCGGAAAAGTCGTTCAGCAGGTTCGCGGCATCCACCACGGTCACCATCGTATCGAGCCGGGCGAGGTCGGCGAGGCTCTGCCCCTGCGCGTCACGGAACTCGAAGGTGGCGGCCACCGGCAGCGGTTCGGAGATCCCGGTCGACTCGATCAGCAGGTAGTCGAACCGCCCGGCCCCGGCGAGGCGGCGCACCTCGTCGAGCAGGTCATCGCGAAGCGTGCAGCAGATGCAGCCGTTCGACATCTCGACCAGCGTCTCGTCGGTACGGCTGAGCTCGGTATCGGCGCGGACGAGGTCGGCATCGATGTTCACCTCGGACATGTCGTTGACGATGACCGCCACCCGGCGGCCATCACGGTTGTTCAGGACCCGGTTCAGCAGGGTCGTCTTCCCTGCCCCGAGAAATCCGGAGAGGACGGTGACGGGAAGGCGGGTGTCAGGCATGGCGCGGCCTTTCGCTTATGGTGTGTCCGTCGCATTGCCGAAGGCGCTCCGGCGGCGACTGGCGCACCGTATGTTATGTTATAACATAACACAAGCGATGAGAGACCGTCCGCATCCTATTCGTCCGGGTCCACCTCGAAGCTGAAGCTCGACACACCCCGGATACGCTCGGAGAAGGTGAAGGCCCGGTTGATCGGCGGATAGGCCCGCGAGGCGCAATTCTGCCGTTCGCAGAGGTAGCAGTTCACGCCGATCTCCACCGGCTCGACGGCGGAGAGGTCCATGTCCCGTGCGTAGATCAGCCTTGGCGCGTAGGCGATGTCGCAGCCCAGTCCGATCGCGAACCGCGCGGCGGGGTCGGAATAGGTGCCGAGTTGCCGTGTCACCGCCCGCGCGATGGAGAAGTAGCGTGTCCCGTCGGGCATCCCGATCACCTGCGTCTGCATCTTGTCGGGCGCCTCGAAGCAATTGTGGATGTTCCAGAGCGGGCAGGACCCGCCGAACTTCGAGAAGTGGAAGCGCCCCGCGCTGAAACGCTTCGACACGTTCCCCGCCTTGTCGACCCGGACGAAGAAGAAGGGCACGCCCCGCGCCTCGGGCCGTTGCAGGGTCGTCAGTCGGTGGGCGGTCTGCTCGAAGCTGGTGCCGAAGCGCTGGCAGAGCAGTTCGACATCGTAGCGCTCGCTCTCCGCCGCTTTCTGGAACCGACCATATGGCATCAGCAGCGCGGCGGCGAAGTAGTTCGCGAAGCTCGTCCGCAGAAGTGGCCGTGCCTCGTCGGACAGTCGCGCCGCGTCGCATTCCGCCTCGATCAGCGTCTCGTATTCCAGCCGGGCGATCTGCACCGCGATCTGGAAGCGGCGCCCCGGCTGGTCGAGCCGTTCCGACAGGTTCAGGTGCCGCCGGTGCGGGTCGCGCCACATCAGCTGTCCGGGCATGACATCCTGCGGCAGGATACGCACCCGGTAGCCGTGCCGGTCCCGCAGCCTGTCGTTCAGCACGATCTGCGGCTCGGCGCTCGAGATCTTCAGCTCGTCGGCCAGCGCCTCGGCGGCGCGGTCGATCGAATCGACATGGTTCTGCCGGGCGTGGAAGTGGGCGCGCACCTCGTCCACCGGCCGCGCGGATTGTTCGAGCAGCTCCACCTTGTCGCGATCGGAGAACGGGTTCTCCTCCGAAATCGCCGCCATCGCCATATCGCGATAGCGCTCGTGCAGGCGCAGAACAGCCCGCGCCAGGGCAGGCGAAAGGTTCACGGCTTCCTCCACTTCGGTGCGGGGGATGCTCTCTCCGAAAACCGGGTCTTTCAGCGCGGCCTCAAGCGCGCCCTGAAGCTGCAGGTCGCCACCGCCCGCGATCTCGGTCATCGAGAAATCGTAGACCTGCGAGAGCTTTAGCAGCAGCTTCGCACTAACCGGCCGCTGGTTGGACTCGATCAGCGTGATGTATGAGGCCGACACATCGAGGTCCTGCGCCATCTGCGCCTGAGTCAGCCCGAGCGACCGGCGCAAGCGCTTCAGCCGCGCCCCGATGATCAGCTTCTCCCCCCGCTCCGCCATGACAATCCTTACAAGTTTCCGCGCCGCGTCATTACAAGCCTGACAGGCTAACCCCTTTGCGTGACAGGCCATATTCCCTGCCATCAGTGACATTACTAACCTTACACCATCACGCAGGAAAGGGAGAGGCATGACCCACCGCAAGACATACGAAGCGACCCGGTCCGAGATCGCGGCCCGCTATCCCGACGGTCGGACGCCGAACGGCATCTCCGTCGACGACATCGTCCAGCTCCGGCTGCAGAACACCTGGAGCACGCACCTCGAGATCGCTCGGCAAATGGCGACGGTGATGCGGGCGGACATGGCGGCCTATGACGCCGATCCGACGCAATTCACCCAGAGCCTCGGCTGCTGGTCCGGGTTCCACGCCCAGCAGATGATCAAGGCGGTCAAGCGGATGCGCGGCACCGCAAAGGGCACCTACGTCTACCTGTCGGGCTGGATGGTCGCGGGCCTGCGCAACCGGTGGGGCCACCTGCCCGACCAGTCGATGCACGAGAAGACCGCCGTCGCCGACCTGATCGAAGAGATCTACACGTCGCTTCGGCAGGCCGACGAAGTCGCGATGAACGACCTGTTCCGCGCGCTGAAGACGGCTCGAACAGACGCCGAACGCGCGGACATCATCGAACAGATCGACACTTTCGAGACGCATGTCGTGCCGATCATCGCCGACATCGACGCGGGCTTCGGCAACGAGCACGCGACCTACCTGCTGGCGAAGGAGCTCATCAAGGCCGGAGCCTGCTGTCTTCAGATCGAGAACCAGGTTTCCGACGCGAAGCAGTGCGGCCACCAGGACGGCAAGGTCACCGTCCCCCGCGAGGACTTCATCGAAAAGCTGCGCGCCTGTCGTCTCGCCTTCGAGGAACTGGGCGTCACGGATGGCGTGATCGTCGCGCGAACCGACAGCCTCGGCGCAGGGCTCACCCAGAAGGTGCCGGTCAGCCGTCACCCCGGCGACCTCGCCTCAGGCTACATCAAGTGGCTGAAGACGGAGGCGATCACACCCCGGTCGCCGATCGCGGACGGAGAGCTCGCGCTCTACCGGGACGGAGCGTTCGTCCGTCCCGTCCGCCTGCCGAACGGCCTGTTCCCCTTCCAGGAGGGCACAGGGCGCGCCCGTGTCATCGAGGATTGCATCGCCAACCTGACCGAGGGCGGGGCCGACCTCCTCTGGATCGAGACGGACACCCCGAACGTGGACGAGATCGCCGCGATGGTGGCCGAGATCCGCGAGGTCGTGCCGACCGCCAAGCTCGCCTACAACAATTCGCCGTCCTTCAACTGGACGCTGAACCTGCGCAAACAGGTCCGCGCGCAGTGGCTCGAGGAGGGCCGGATCGACGAGGGCGAGTATCCCGAGGGCAATGCGCTGATGCGCCCCGAGTTCGACGATACCGACCTCGGCGTCGAGGCCGATGCGCGGCTGCGAAACTTCCAGCACGACATCTCGACCCGGGCCGGCGTGTTCCACAACCTCATCACGCTGCCGACCTACCATCTGACCGCGAAGTCGGTGGACGAGCTCAGCCGTGGCTACTTCGGCGCGGACAAGATGCTCGCCTACGTGAAGACCGTCCAGCGGGAGGAGATCCGCACCGGCATCTCCGCCGTGCGCCACCAGCACGAAGTCGGCTCCGACCTCGGAGACACGTTCAAAGAGATGGTCTCCGGCGAGCGCGCGCTGAAGGCCGGCGGCCACGCCAACACCATGAACCAGTTCGCGGCCGAGTAGACCGCCCTGCCCCGGCCCTCGGGCCGGCGGCTGCCAACGCCAGCAAGAGGATGCAGACAATGAATGCCAACCCCGATTTCGAGCGCGTCCAGCGCCCCGAGACCGACGCCCAGACCCGCGCCATCCACCGCGTCGCCGACGCGGTTCACCGCCTGAACGAAGCCGTCCAGCGCGCCGTCGGCGAGGGCGTCTCGGTCGAGCTCGTCCGCGTCTCCCGCCACCACAGCGGCACCGGCGCATGGGGCGACCAACTCGTCCCGACGGTGCGGGAGGCTGCGAAGGTTGCATTGACTTCGGAGTAGATAGAAGCCCCGCAGCGTTTCACGCCGCGGGGCCGTTGTTTACGGTGCAAAGACGCGATCGGGCCGGGATCAGACCAGCTGTTGCTGCGGCATTCTCTGCTGCCATGTCCGCGATTGAGAGGTCGGCACCGCCCCGTCGATCCCATCGGGGCGCGGGTCGGCGTCGGCTCCTGCGAAGACCACGTTGCGGGCGAGGTCGAACTGGTGCGAGCGGCTCTCGAGGAAGTGCATCAGATAGCCGGCTGTGTTCGGGAAGACCACGATATCGCCGATCGCGACGCCGGCGGGGAACACCATCTCGCGGAGGACGAGGAACTCGGATTCCGTGCAATAGGTGCCGGTGAGGTAGCCGCGCATCTCTTCTTCCTGACGGTCCGCGCCGGTCGGGATCAGGATCGGGTCCACCATGACCTCCTGAAAGCCGGTGCGGAACTGGGTGCGGTTCATCGCGAGACCGATCATCCAGTTGCCCTCGCTGTCCCGCTTGCGATGGACCACGCGCGCCGCCGTGAGGCCGCACCCGTCAAGCGCGCTTCGGCCGGGTTCGCAGCGCAGGCGGATGCCGGAACTGACGAGGGCCTGGGCAATCGTGCCGGTCCCTGCCGGCGTGTCGAGGACCGAGGCGAGCCAGTCGTCCTGCACAAGCGACTGTGCGACGGGATAGGCGTCGGGCGCGCCACCGTCGCGCCGGCCCAGCCCTTGGTTATGGAAGGTGACGGGCTCTGCGTCGCCCGCAAGCGCCCTGTCGTGAGCGTCGAGGAAGGTGGAGAGCTGATCGGGCTGTTCGAGGTACGACATCGGGATACCGCCGCCGATGTCGATATAGGGCGAGCCGCCAACGGATTTGCGCAGCCGGTCGGCATGAGAGAGTAGCGCGACAAGCGCCGAGGACCGCTGCGCCGAGTCATACCCGTTCAGGTGAAAATGGACGCCACCGAACGACAGTTCAGGCATCTGGTCGAGGGTGTCGAGCAGCTCCGGCAGGTCCGACACCGGAAAGCCGAACCGGGAATAGAGCTTTCGCCCCTCGTGTTCGAACCCGGACAGCCGAAGGCCGACCGACGCCCTGCGACCGAGCTCCCGCGCACGGGCCGCGACCAGGGCCAGCTCGTCATGATTGTCGAGCATGATCTCCGCGCCGTGGCCGATACAGGCGTCGATCATGTCGGCCTGCTTGATCGCGGCGGTGCAGACGATCCGGCCGCCACGGACACCCGCGTCGATGGCCTGAACGACTTCCGCCTCGCTGGCCGTGTCGACGCCCCAGCCATAGTCGCGGGCCGAGGTGACGAAGGACAGGCACTTGTTGGCCTTCCGCGCGAAATAGGGTGTCAGCTGCACGCCGCGCGACTTCGCGACATCGACGAACCGCGCCATGTTGCGCTGGAACGGTGCGACGGCATGGATGTTCACCGGTGAGCCGTAGGTGTCGACCGCGCGACGCAACCAGTCCGGGGACATGGCCTCCTGCATCCAGGGCTCCAGCCGGGCGGTGAGCGGGACGGCCCCGTGGCAATGGCGGGTCGGCGTGGTCATGTCTGGTGTGCTCCTATGGCGGGTGACGGTTCCATTGCGCGGGCCGCGACGCGGGCGGCCCAGCGATCGTTGAGTTGGTGCAGCGACCTGTTCAGCGTGTCGTTGCCGAGGACGTCGACCTCGGTGAGCCGTCCGGTGACGGAGAGACCTTCCGCGCGGCCATTCAGGCCCAGCGCGCATCCATCGCGGTCGATGGCGATCGTGCCGAAATCGTTGCGACGGAGGGTGCCGTCGGCCAGCAGCCCGGAAACAGGCCCATCCGGGTCCACGGCGCTGGCGGCGGGCAGCGTGGCGTCGATACCGGGCATGGAATGGTCCGAGAGCCTGCCAAAGGTCACCAGACCGGCTTCGGACAGTGCGACCAGCCGCGCGACGTTCAGTGGGGGCGGGCCGAAGGCGATCCGCTCCATCTCTGTCGTGAGGCTCCTGAAATCCGGTCCTGCCACCGGATCGAGGCCGCCGTGACTGACGGTGCGGACAAGAGCCGGGTAGACGGCGCGCCACGTGAGGCCGAGCAGGTCCGGGATGTCAGGGGTACTGACGCCGGTTGCCGCGTCGCGTGAGTTGCGGAGCAGGTCTTCGATGTCGTCGTGACCGGGGAGGCTCGCGCTCCAGTCCGTCAGCCAGTGACGTGTGCTGCCCGGCATCCGTCCCAAGAGATCATCGACGACGAAACAGATCGGCGCGAGCAGCTCTCGCTCGATATTCCTGAGGGTATCGAGCGCGGCGATGGCCGCGGCGAGGTTCGTCGTTGCGGCCTCGAAGCCTTGGGGCAGCTGTACCCGTGACAGATCGGCCTTCGCCAGCATCGGCCGCCCGGTGCGCGAGCGCAGGTCGATGCGGGCGGGCTCCTGCCCCGAGGTGCGATAGGTGAGCCCGTTGCCGGTGTCGTCGAACGCGCCGCCCCGCCCGACCGTCAGCGCGAGCACGGCGTCGATCGCGGTCAGGCCGAACCCGCGCACCGTGACGGGTGAGCCGGCCGGGACCCGCTCGGGCGACAGTTGCGTACGCACCGGGAACACCTTGCCGCCCTCTGCCGTGCCCTGCCAGTTCTGGTGGCCGGTCGCGATCATCACTTCGTCGAACAAAGTACTGTCCTGAGCCGTCGCAACCGACCATCGAGCGCCCTGCCGCGCAATACCGGTGACACGCCTCGGCCGGATCTTGATCCGGACATTGCGCGGACAATTCCGACGGACGAGGGCGAGGCAATCGGTCAGGTAGCGACCGACGTCACGTCGCGGCGGAAACCCGTCGGGCGCCACGCGGTCGGGCGCTTCCGTCGCCGCCCAGTCGAGGAACGAGGGCCGCCCAGACTTGGCGGGCCAGGCGTCGATGTGGCGCGCGGCGAAGTTCATCAGCAGGTAGCCGGGCTGCGCGGGATCATAGACTAGCCCGGCCGCCGGAGTCGGTGCAGGTTCGAACAGGGTGATGTCGACCCTGCCCTGTTGCCCGCGCACGGCCTCCGCCAGCGCGTCGAGGCAATAGAGCCCCTTTGGTCCGCAGCCAACGATCGCGACGCGGACCGGCTCACCTCTCATCAGCACCGACCATGCCCGCAAGATCCTGTGCCGAGACTCCGAGCGTGCGTTCGACCCACTCGTCGTTGAAGACCGTGTCGAGGTAGCGGGTCCCGGAATCGTGCAGGATCGCGACGACCCGCTTGCCCCTGAGCTGCGCACGGCGGGCGCGGACAGCTTCGAGCACGCCGCCCGCCGAGCCGCCGACGAGCACTGCCTCACGCTGCGCGGCGCGGCGGCAGCCGACGACACAGGTGAGGTCGGACACGCGTTCGAGACCATCGAACCGCTGTCCCTCGGCCAGGGCCGGGATGCGTCCCGCCCCCATACCCGGAATGTGTCGGGGGCCGGCCGTGCCGTCGAACAGGCAACTGCCCTCGGCATCCACCGCCACGACTTCCGTCTTGCGGCCGCGCCGTTCCAGGAAGTCGCGGCAGCCACGCGCAGTGCCGGTGCTGCTGGTGGCCACGAACAGCGCGTCGACTGTGCCACCCAGGATATCGTCGATCTCCTGCATCGTCCCTTCGGTGTGGGCGGTGGGATTGTCGAGGTTGGCATACTGGTTCGTCCAGAACGCACCGGGTGTCTGGTCGAGCAATTGCCCCACCGCTTCCATCCGCGCGGCGAGGAAGTCGCCGTCGATCGGATCGGTGACGAGGTGGATTTGCGCCCCGAGCGCGCGCATGATCGCCACGTTTTGCGGCTGAGCCTTCGGGTCGACGACGCAGATCAGCTTCAGCCCGTGAACCCGGCAGGCCTGTGCGAGGCCGATGCCCATGTTGCCGGACGTGGACTCGATCACCGTCGCGCCCGGCGTCAGGTCACCACGCCGCAGTGCCTGTTCGATCATCTGCCGTGCCGGGCGATCCTTGGCGGAGCCGCCGGGGTTGGCGGCCTCGTACTTCACGATGAGTTCGACATCCGGATCGCCGAGATAGCCCGTGAAACGCACCAGCGGCGTCCCCCCGACGAGAGAGAGAATGCCGGGCGCGATGGCACGGTCGGCAGCCGCCGCCTTCGTGATCTGGATGTTCATGCTGCAACTCCTGCTGATCGACCCGAGGGCCACCGAACGCAGCAGACTGCGCGGGAGGTCATCGGTTCTGACTAAACTCATGCGGTACGGGATCGGGTCCGACGGTGGTCCACCAAAGCTGCCCGAGCGTTGCCGACCGCTTGCTTCCCCCTGGTCATTCCCAAGAACTGACCATTTCGAAACAACGGCATCATGCAGTTGGTTCAGCTAACATTTGTAGGGAACGGGTGCTTGCCGATGCGCCCGCCGCAACGCAATTATGCCGCCATGAAGATTTCGACCGATCTGGCCGCCACCGACCGGCGTGGAATGCTCGCCCAACTGGACCCCGAGCAGTGGGACCGGCTGCGCGCGCTCTGCTCCGATATCCGCAACATCCCGCCCCGCACGACGATCTCGGTCGCGGGAGAGCCGCTCGACCACAGCCTGTTGCTGCTCGACGGGATCGCGGTGCGCTATGTCGGGTCCGGCCCCAGTCACCGGCAGATGGTGGCGCTGCAGGTGGCTTACGATTTCATCGACCTGCACGCCCTGCCCCTGCAGCGCCTCGACCACGACGTCGCGACGCTCACCTCGGCGACGCTCGCCGTGTTCCCGCACGACGCGCTGCAGAGGCTGGTGACCGAGGACAAGGAGCTGGCGCTGCGGCTCTGGCGGATGACGCTGATCGACGCGGCGATCCACCGGCAATGGACCTACCGCGTCGGCGGCCTGCGCGCGCTAGCCGGGATGGCGCATTTCTTCTGCGAACTCGACTACCGCCTTGTCAGCTCCGGCCGCGGCGGAGAGGACGGCTATCGCCTGCCTCTGACGCAGCTCGACCTCGGCGACATCGTCGGTATCTCCGAAGTGCACGTCAATCGCACCCTCCGGCAGCTGCGCGAGGCGGGGCTCTGCACCTTCCAGAACGGCTTCCTGCAAATACACGACCGCCCGGGTCTGAGCCGTACCGGCCACTTCGACGCCAGCTACCTCTACGGCGGAGATGCGGTGCCGTAGGCCATAAGCCGCCCGCCCCGGCAAACCTTTGTTGGCATTCTCTTCGGCGACACATCTCCTACGTCTCAATACAGATCAAGGAGGTCATTCATGCCAGCCAGAGGTTTCTCTCAACCCGATCCCGGCACGGTGGCGTTGATCGCCACGCCGCAGGCGCCCGAGACTGCACGTTCCGCAACTGCGTCGACCGTGCGCCGCTACCTCGTCGAGGCCGCCGCGCGGGCTGACGTCACATCTGCCGAGATCGACGCTTTGCTCTACATCGCCTATGCGATGCACGAAGCGGCCCGTGCGGATCACCGTCCGTTCCGCCCGCCACTCGATGCCCCGCTCTGCGACGAGCGCCCGGTCGCGGGTCCCCTGCAGGCGCCGACCTTCGCCTCTCTCGCCGATCCACTCGTCAGCGCCGACCCGGTTCCGGAGTTCGACCGCGAACTCGCCACGCACCTCGACGCGCTGACCGACCGGGTCTGCTACCGCTTCCTCGAGCTCGTCCAGGTCGGAACGCAGGACTTCATCGAGACCCACTCGACCGCGTGGCGCACCGTCCGGGAGACCGGCGGCGCATTGGACGGCAGCCTCGTGGCGCTCGCTCCGGCGGACATCGCGGAGGATGGCCGCACCTTTGCGGCGTACTGGATGGGGTGATCGCGCTAACGGGGCCCAGCACAGAGCGTCCAGCGCCCCTCAATCGGTATCCACATTCACAGGAGCGATCGAGAACCCCGGCCACGCGTTGGCAGCATCGGGATACTCTGTGACGCAGTCTAACCGACTATCGCCGATCCATGACAAACTCACCGTAAATCCTAGACGGAGCGAGGCGAACAAAGCGTTCGGCGCGCTCTTAGCCCCAAGTCAGTGTCAGAAAGACGCGTCAGCACACGGAGCTTGGCCAAGCACGGGTCCGCTGAAGCGATTGCATGCTTGAACCAGCTCGCTGTCATCCGCGGGCCGCGCGCAAAAAGCTAGCGAGCGCAAATACCCGGCACAACCCAATCGGCGCCTTGGGCACGGGGCGTGATCAGCCCGTCCCGAATAACTTCGGAAACACCGGAAGAAACCGTGCATGCCTTACACGAACGGAGAAAAGGCGACCTCCGCCTTGAAGACAGAACGCTGAGACCGCTGTTCCATCCCAGTGTTTTCAAGCTTTGCTGAACTCAAGACTGCTCAATCGTTTCTCTGAATACCCAGCAACTGCGGCTACGCCAGAAGGGCTGTTTACCGAACGCTGCCGCCAAGTGGGGTGCTGGCGCACTGACAATCCGGCGGCAAGTTGAAAAAACGCATATTGCGCGCACTAAGCATTTAAGCTAACCTCGAATTGTCGCACAGAGGACGTCATGGCACGGCTAGATATCGAACACGTCACCAAGAACTACGGGGCGGTTGAGGTCATTCCCGATCTCACGCTCTCGGTCCGCGATCAGGAATTCGTGGCATTGGTCGGCCCCTCGGGCTGCGGCAAGTCTACGACGCTACGCATGATTGCGGGGCTGGAAAAGATTTCGAGAGGCGAGATGCTCATCGACGGGCAGGTCATAAACGACCTAGAGCCGGACGAGCGTGGCATCGCAATGGTGTTTCAATCCTACGCCCTTTATCCGCATATGACCGTGGCCAAGAACATGTCGTTCTCCCTTCGCGTAGCCCGCCACCCACGGGAGGAGATCAACAGGCGTGTAAAGGATGCAGCCGAAATCCTCGGTCTCACCGCGTATTTGGACCGCAAACCTTCGGCGCTTTCGGGCGGCCAGCGGCAGCGGGTGGCGATGGGACGCGCGATCGTTCGCCAGCCCAAGATCTTTCTGTTCGATGAGCCGCTCTCGAACCTCGACGCCAAGCTTCGCACCCAAATGCGAACGGAGATCAAGCGGATCCACCGCAGCGTCGGTGCAACGACCGTCTACGTGACCCATGATCAGGTCGAGGCGATGACACTCGCCGACCGGATCGTCATCATGAATGCAGGCAAGATCGAGCAGGTCGGCACCCCGTCCGAGGTCTACAAATCACCCGCGTCAACTTTTGTCGCTTCCTTCATCGGCACGCCGCCGATGAACCTCATCCCCGCAGTAGTCGCCAATGGGGTGCTCCGTCTCGAAGACGGTACCGAGATCCCCCTTCCCGTCCATCTGGAGACGCCGGTTGCGGATGGCCAGAAGCTGATATTCGGGATCCGGCCGGATCAGATTTCTCCCGAAGGCCATGGCATGGAAGCAAGCGACCCTTGGCGCAAGGACGCCGATATCAACTTGGCGGAGCCACTCGGATCCGAAACTCTGATCTTCTTTGGAATGATGGGACAGGAATGGGTCGGAAAGATGTACCGGCCCCGCGACATTCAGCCGGGCGAGCGCCTGACGCTCCTCTTTGATCTGGCCAATGCGCACGTCTTCGACGCTGAAACCGGAACGAGAATTACTTGAATTAAGGGAGGAAGATATGAGCAAGCTTACGACATACACGGCTGCGATCGCCCTATGCATGGGGTTGGCCACGCCGGCCTTCGCTCAGACGACGCTGACCTATATGGCTATCGGCCCGGAGCGGACGGCATTCAACGAAGAGATCATCCGTCGGTTTGAGGAGGAACATCCCGATATTAACGTGGAGTTTCGCTGGCTTGCCAACGAACCCTACAAGACAGGTATCAAGGTTGTGATGGAGTCGGATTCACCTCCGGACGTCTTCTTCATCTGGGCGGGAACTTGGGCGCAGGATTTTGTCGATGCCGGGGCCGTCGCCGATCTCAGCGAGTCGGAGGCGAACGGTGACCTTTGGACCGTCGGAATGCCCAAAGCTCTGGTCGATCAGTTCCGAGACGAGAACGGGCTGTGGGGCGTGCCATCAGAGCTTTACGTTAAAGAATTCTGGAGAAACGACGCGTTCTTTGCCGAACACGACCTCACTATGCCCGAGACATTCGAGGGACTTCTGAACATGTGTTCGGAAGTGCGCGAAATAGATCCCCAGATGACGCCGATCGCGTTCGGCGCCTCCGAGAGCTGGACGATCAACCACTACCTCACCACGCTCTTCCAGCGGCACGTGGCTCCGGACGTTTCCGCCAGGGATTATCGCCTGCAGGGCAATCCCGAAGAATTGTTCACCGATCCCGGCTACCTGAAGGCCTTGCAGGACTTCAAACGCCTGCAGGAGGCGGACTGCTTCAATGACGGTATCAATTCTGTCTCGCCCGAAGTGTCCCGCGCGATGTTCGGCTCGGGACTGGCCGCGACGACATATTGCGGCAGCTGGTGCCCGCCACAATTCGACGCCGCCGGAATGAATGGTGGCTACACCCCATTCAGATTTCCGGCGATCGAAGGGGCCTCGGGGGTGCAGCAGGGTTCCATGGCCGGCGCGTCGGGCTATCAGGTCTCGAATGCATCGGAATACCCCGAGGCAGCGATGACATTCCTCAACTACATCGCCAATGCCGAGTCACAGGTCCTCATGACCGAACTGACGGGCCTGCTACCCGCAAACGGGACCCAGGTTCCCGAGGGTGGGCTGTCAGAGGCCAACTCTGCGCTTCTTGACATCGTCGCAGAGGACGAGGCCACCGTTGCGGCTCTGAACACTGTGGTCGAAACGAGCGTCAGCGACGTCATTCTGAAGTCCGGCCAGGATCTGGTTGCGGGCACCGTGACGCCTGACGAATTCATGGAACGAGTCCGCGAAGCGGCCCAGACCGCTGCGGCACGCTGATCGCAAAATGACAAGGGGCGGCGAGATCATGAAGCGCCGCCCCGATCCACACGGCACAAGACGGCGAGTAGACAGTGTGAAACGGACTTTTCCATTTCCGATGCGGGGCAAGCTATTCGACATCGTCCTGGTTGCCCCGGCCGTGGTGATGTTCACGCTCTTCATCGTCTGGCCGGCTGTCCAGACGCTTCATACCTCTCTCTTCGACGAGACGAGCCGCGGTGGCGAATACATCGGTTTACGAAACTACCGTGAGCTCGTGCAAGATCCGGTATTCTGGATCGCGATGAAGAACAACACGCTGTTCATCTTTACCAATCTCGTTTTTCAAGTTGGGATCGGTACTATCCTCGCCGCGATGATCGATCGCGGCATCCGCCATTTTTCCTCGGCCATACGAACGATCATCTTTGCACCACTCGTGATTGCCCCGGTTGCAATCGGCCTGATCTGGAAGATGCTGCTCGAACCCAATTTCGGCCTCTTCCGGCAAGTTATGGACAATCTCGGATTGCCGTTTCCGACCCAAGGCATTCTTGGCAATCCCGACCTCGCCTTCCCCGCGCTCGTTGCCGTGGGCGCCTGGAACTATATTGGCTTCATGATGACGATCATGCTGGCCGCGATGCAGGGGATATCACGCGACATTTACGAGGCGGCGCGGATAGACGGTGCATCGGCGATACAAACGTTCTTTCATATCACCCTTCCGGCGGTGCGGCATGCGCTGGTCCTGTGTGGGCTCATCGTCGTCGTCGGATCCTTCAAGACGTTCGAGCTGGTTTACGTGCTGACCGGGGGTGGCCCGGGCAACACCACCCAAGTCCTAGGTACGCATATCGTCGAGAGCGCTTTCTCGTTGTTCCGACCCAACTACGCGGCCAGCATGTCAGTTGTCGTATTACTGATCGCCATCCTCTTCGGAGCGCTGCAAGTCCGTGAGCACGACAAGGAGAGGTCCTAATGTCATCCATTGACGCCAACCAGAATGCGGCCACGGGGCGTACTCGGGGTAAGACGTTCGCGATCATGGCGCGCCGCGTCTCGGCTTACGCCGTGCTCGGCCTCGCCTGCTTCATCGTGCTGGTGCCGATTGTCTGGGTGCTCGTCGCATCCTTCAAGACAAGACAGGAGATCTTTTTGTCTCCTCTCGCCCTGCCCGAGACTTTGCAATGGGAGAACTATCTCAACGCGATCGAAACCGGTTTTCCGGCATACCTGCGAAATTCTCTCATCATCACAATCTGCTCGGTCATCCCGATGGTAATCATCAGTTTGATGGCCGGGTACGCACTCGCGCGGCGCGTTTTTATCGGACGCAAGCTGATCTACATGCTCATCGTCCTAACCTATGCGATCCCGTTTCATGCAATCCTTATCCCGCTATATCGCATGGTCGATTCCATGGGGCTTCTGAATACTTACCTCGGGTTGATCCTGCCCAATATCGCGATCGGCATCCCGTTCAGCGTTATGATTCTCTATGCCTTCTTCCGAGAATTCCCGAAAGAACTTGAAGAGGCCGCGCGGCTCGACGGCTGCTCGCCATGGCGGATATTGTTCTCGGTGGTCCTACCATTGTCGCTCCCCGCCGTCTTGAGCGTGGTGATTCTTCAGACCGTCAATACATGGAATGAATTTCTTTGGGCATCTCTTGCAGCCTCAAGCGACAGCGTGCGTCCCTGGACAACCGGGATCATGCAATTCCAAGGTCAGTACAGCAGTGACTGGCCAAAGATCCTTGCCGTTGTGAACATCGTCATGCTGCCGCTTCTGATAATCTACATCCTAGCACAAAAACACTTCGTTCGGGCATTTGCGGGGATGGGTAAATAAGATCAGTCGAGCTGCACCAGAAACGGTGGAATGAGACCGTCCGGTGGCTCCGGAGCACTCGCGATATAGGTTGACGTCGTTTGCTCACCGTTATCGAGGTGAGCCACCATCAATTCGCGCCATACCCGATCGTCCGCACCGTCCCGAATGGCGGCGAGAATTTCCTCGTGATCGTCCAGCACGCTCTCCATCTCCTCAGGCTTGTTGTATCGCGCGAATGCCATGTGTGTCGCGATCAGCGGTAACTGACTACGGTGAATGGTCTCGCGCATCTGCGGGTTTCGGCAACTTCTGACAAGGCGGAAATGAAGGTCGGCCTCGACATCATTGACGAGGTCGATTGTGAAGCTTCTCGACTTACGCAGGGCATCAATACGAGCGAGCGCAGAGCCGACCTTTTGTCCTGCCCCCTCCTCCACCACGTCGGCCAGCGCAGCTGGCTCGAGCAACTTGCGGATCTGGTAGTGGTGCCTAACACCCGTGACGCCCATTCGCGGAACGATCCAGCGCCCGTTCGAGGCCTGTTCTACCAAGTTGACCCGTTCGAGCCGGCTGATCATTTCGTTCGACGTCGTTCTGCTCACTCCCAAGTGGGACGCGAGCGCGGCACTGCTCAATACAAATGTGCCATAGCTCATGCAACTCGCCACGGCCGCCTCAACTTCTGGATAATGGATGTCGCGCCAGTTCCGGGCGTCCAGGGGCCCTACCTCACGCGCGGCCGTCGCCAATGCCGTTTCTTCGAGGGGCATCCGTACAGGGTTCAGTTCAGCGCCACCAACGATGTAGCCCCGCCCCTCAAAACGAAACACAAGGCTGTCGTCGACGAGACGCTGAAGCGCGTCAGCCGCAGGTGCGCGACTGACATTGAACAGCCGCGCAACTGCGCTTTCGGTC
The DNA here is from genome assembly GCF_016134045.1 of Pelagovum pacificum. Lineage (NCBI taxonomy): Bacteria > Pseudomonadati > Pseudomonadota > Alphaproteobacteria > Rhodobacterales > Paracoccaceae > Pelagovum > Pelagovum pacificum. Next base: position 2,339,843 of record NZ_CP065915.1, read on the forward strand.
AGGACAAGCCCCTCAGGAAGTTCGCCCTTTGTCAACAACCGGTGAGCCGCGCCGTAGATCGCGCGGTTGCGTCGCGCGGGAGCTTTCTTCGCGGAACTAGATTCTGACATAGCCTCCTATTTCACTGCAATACCGGCAATTTGTCGAGCTTCATTTCCACGATATTGTCCAGTGCATTGTCGTTTTGAAGGCCAAGGTCGAGGTGGATCAGGTCCCCCTCAACCTCGTAAGTAAGGCCCTCGCCGGTTAATAGCGTCACGGATTGGGGCCGGGCGCCACCGAGCGGAAGCGTCAGCCTGTCCTGCAGCTCCGGCCATCGGCGGACATGCACGTAGATCGTATTGCCATCATGCGTGGCGCCGCCCCATCTCCAGCGCGGGTAGGGGCCCCCACGAGTGCCGTAAATCGTGTGGCCGTACGCGTCCATCCAGGCCGCGATCTGGTTCAGAACCCTCTCCTGCTCCGGGGGGATTAGGCCGTGGCGATCCGGTCCCACGTTCAGCACAAAATTTCCCCCGCCACAGGCGGCATCGACGACATGGCCAATCATCTCGTCCGAACTCTTCACGACTTCATCAAACGAATAGGCCCATTGCCCCCCGATGGTCATTGAGCTTTCCCACGGATTTTCGGGGTCGAAACCACCAACACGCTGTTCTGGCGTGTAGAAATCTGCCTGTAGGACGCAGCGATCGTTGATTACCATGTCGGGCTGCCACGCGCGCATCTTCTTCAGAAGAGCTTCGGCATCCCACAGACCCGGGTTCGGCTCCTCGTGGTAGGCAGCGGGTGTCGCCAAGCCAGTGACGTGGTTGTCCCCCTTCTCGTTAGCCGTCAGTCCGTCGAACCACCAGACGTCGATCTTGCCATATCGGGTGCAGAGCTCTTCAATCTGCGCGTGGAGATACTGGATGTAGCGATCGTGGTTCTCGGTACGATAATCGGGATGATGCCAGTCCGGCTGCGAATAATAGATGCCCAGCCCCATATCCAGTTCGCGGCAGGCGTCCACGTATTCCCGCGTGAGGTCCCGTCCTGCAGGACAGCTTGACGAGGTTACCTTGTAGTCCGTCAGATCGGTGTCGAAATTGCAGAAGCCGTCGTGGTGCTTGGTGGTGAGGTAGATGTAGCGGAACCCCCAGGCTTTCGCCTTCGCCACGAAGTCGCGCGCATCCCAATGCGAGGCATCGAAATAGCGATAAAGGCTATCATAGAGCTCTGCCGGGATACAGGTGCGTGGCGATACGGTATGTGCCCGTGGCTTGTGCGGTTGCTCGGGTTTGTCGTTCTCGCGCGACCAGCTGATCTCATGCCCGATCACGCTGGACGGGTTCCAGTGCACGAACAGGCCATAGCGCCAATCCAGGAACTTATCGATCTGCGGTGTCGCTCCGAAGGTGTTGGGCATCGTTTCGCATTCCTCGCATCGCCATGTCTGTGCCACAGGATGCCAGCGCGGATGGCGGCAGGAGCGGCCCGACGAAGCGGGGCTCCGGGAACTTCCGGTCTTGCACCAGCGGCTAAGCTAAGTATAACCTTAACGCATAGTGCGTGCAATAGGCGTTAATTCAGATGACCACAATCGACCGAGTCGAAATCGGATTAGTCAACTTAGAGCCAAAGGTTCTGCGGACAGATGCGATCCAGACCTTTGAGGTCCAAGAAACCCCGGTCGTCACTGTGTATGACAGCGATGGCGGCGTGGGGATCGGTTATTCCTATACGATCGGTTCGGGTGGCCCTTCGGTGATCGCTCTCCTCGAGAAGACGCTTGCGCCAGCCTTGATCGGACGCGATCCGGCCTGCATCGGCGGCATCTGGTACGACCTGCTGCGCCGCACCAATGCCACTTCAGTGGGTGCGATCACTTCGCTTGCTCTCGCGGCGATCGACACGGCACTGTGGGACCTGTCCTGCCGCCGCGCAGGACAGCCACTCTGGAAGGCCGCCGGCGGTGCGCGCGACCACGTTGAGGTCTATTCGACCGAGGGCGGCTGGCTTCATCTAGATCAGGGCGCGCTGATCGAAGACGCCGTCGAAAAAAAGCAGGCTGGCTTCAAGGGAGCCAAATTGAAGATCGGTCGCCCCGGCCACGAGGACGCTGCGCGATTAAATGGCGTGCGCAAAGCCGCGGGCGATGACTTCCAGATCATGACCGACGCCAATCAGGCATTCTCGCTGTCCGAGGCCATCCGCCGAGCCAGCATTCTCGAGGATCACGGTGTCGCCTGGTTCGAAGAACCACTACCCGCAGACCGGGTCCGGGCGCATACGGCCCTCGCCCAGTCAACCAACGTGCCCATCGCGGTCGGAGAAAGCATGTACTCGCTCTCTCAGTTCAACGAATACCTGGCCAACGATGCTGCATCCATCGTTCAAGCCGACGTTGCGCGCATCGGTGGAATCACGCCGTGGCTGAAGGTCGCGGCGCTGGCTGAAGCATATGGGGTCGCGATCTGTCCCCACTTCCTAATGGAGCTGCATGTGTCCCTTGTCTGTGCCGTTCCGAACGCTCCTTGGCTCGAATACATCCCTCAGCTGGATGCAATAACGCAATCCGAAGTCGAGATCCGCGACGGTATCGCGCGACCCAGCAATGCACCAGGTCTTGGGATCGACTGGGATCACGATGCGCTCCGTCGTCTGTCCGATCTTGCACTTGTCGTCGACAGCCCGGTGTGAGGGCGCAGTTTCAGTCCAAACGTCTCTTGTAAATGACTCTCCAAGATCCGCAGCATATCAATCTCCGAGCCTCGCTTACGCCAAAGCCGGCCAGCAAACAATCGACCTGACCTGGGACCCTTCTGAACCGCACCGGGTTCGCCGGAGGCTAAATTTCGTTGCGTCGCCACGGCTTCAATATCCCCTGCGTAAAACGCGGTTTCGGCTTCACGGGCGGGATGTTCCCGATGGACTGGAGTAGGCGACGGGCATTGAACCAGTCGGCCCATTCTAGCGTCGCGTATTCGACGGCCTCGAAACTGCGCTAAGGGCCGCGGCGGTGAATAACCTCTGCTTTCAACAGGCCGGTGATAGCCTCCGCGAGAGCGTCTTCGTAGCTGTCTTCGACACTGCTCACCGACGATTCGATACCTTCCTTGCCGAGAGGCGCTAGGAATACTTGATGGACAGTTGCTGAGACCTGCAATCAATGTGGTTGACCAGTCCCATGCCCTTCGCTGGCTAGCGCTCATGGACGCCCAGCGAGGCGATCCGAGTTCCGCGCGCGATGCCATAAGCACGAGATGCCGGGCAGTGGGCCAGATCAAGTGCAGCCGTGGGGATGACGGCGAACACGCTCGGAGCTCATTAGGCCGGCTTGAGTGCTTGACGACCGCGCGCCCGTGCCAGCGGATGCGCCATAGAAGGGGCGCGTCGGAGGTAGGGGATGCGGGCCCTCTCGCCCGCTCAGATGCAGGAACGCCTGTTCAGATCCAGCGTCGGGCCACTGCATGACTGGGAGAAGCCAAACATTCCCGAAGGAGTTGCTCTCTACGAACCTGAACTTTTCGATAGCTACGACAATGCAAGCACCCAAGTCGTTCAGGGCCTAAGAACAGATCAACGATTTGAACGGGTTTCGACACTTCACTGCTCCTACCTCACCTCTTTCGAGGTTTTCACAGACGCGGCAAGGAGATGAGATGGTGGACATCGTCGATGCCGAGACACGCTCACGCATGATGGCGGGGCTCAAGGGAGAGAACACCAAGCCCAGCTGGCTCTCAGGCAGGCATTGCACGCGCGCGGTTTCCGCTTCCGACTCCATTCGAAGAATGGTCCATGGTCGACTAGACCTCGTTCTCCCGAAGTATCGCGCCGTCGTCTTTGTGCACGGCTGCTTCTGGCATCGGCATGAGGGATGCCGCTACTCCACCACTCCCGCAACGCGCTCGGAGTTCATCGCAGGCAGGTCCGAACAATATCGGCCCTGAGTGACCGCTTCAGGGGCTCGCGGCGGCGAAGCCAGTGCCCAGCCCCACCCGCATATCCCTCGAAAGAACGAAAAAATCTGGCCGCAGCCGGAGGGGGAGAACGCTTTCGCGAGGGTAAGTGGCGGAGGGGATGGACCTGACGTCGAACCTTCTCTGCCGCTAACTCATTGATTGCGCTTGCCATCAAGATCGTTCCCCTGCCCTCCAAGCCTGTGACTGCGATTCCCTCACCGAACGCCGCTTTCTCAAAACCGAACAGATTTTGTCTGCCCGATAGCCAGTCGTTGGCGGCACGGCATTAAGAAGAGACTTTGCCGTATTCGGCCATTCGCTGCGCCCTGTCTCAAGGTTCACGATGCGGACGAAGCTGACTTTAACTCCGCGAAGATCAATGGCCGCATTTAATGGGGGCATATTTAGAGAAAGCACCTCGGGTGGGAACTGGGCCTCCGAGTCGAAAGTCACTTTCCCTTTTGGTCCATTTAAAGTCCCCACTTCGGGGAACCATTTCAATCGGCAGGACTTCATCCCAACGACAGAACAGCCCAAGAATTTGAAAAAGGAGGGCGTCAAAATTTCTTGGCGCAATGAGCCCCACTGGCAGTGAAGGTTAGGACAGTAGTCGACAAACCGAGACCAGCGCGTCTTAATGATGCTGTAGGGAGAGCAAAATGACACCAAAGGCATCGCATGCTGATATTGTGATGGAGGCAACGCAGTCGACATCGGCTGCGGCAAAGTCGCGGGTTGCTGCGAGTTGGCACCGTTCTGTCATTAAGCATGGACTGGACCCTGATGAGCATCGGGCACCTGACCGAATAGAGCAAAAAAGTCTGCAATTCAGGATGGAGACGCTCGAAAAATTCATGACCGTCGCGAGCCCGCGTTTGGACGCGCTTTTCTCTCTGGTCGGGCAATCGGGTTGCGCGGTTTTCCTGACCGATACAGATGGCATCATCCTAGATCAACGTCTCTCTGATGCTGACGCTATGGCATTTGAAGGTTGGGGCCTCACAACCGGTGCCGACTGGAGTGAAGAGAAAGAAGGCACGAACGGCATTGGGACCTGTCTGACCGAGCAACGTCATGTAATCATTCATCAAGACGAGCATTTCTATACGCGCAACACAGGCATGAGTTGCATCGACGCGCCGATCTACGGCAGCAACGGTCAACTTGTGGCGGCGCTTGATTTATCATCCGCGCGTGCAGATCAAACGGAGGCCTTCAATCGCCTGATCGCGGCCCAAGTGGCCCAAACCGCACGCGCGATTGAAGCCGTGAATTTCAGGGCCGCCTTTTCATCCGCGCGGATCATTGTGGCCGAGAGCGACGACGCCGAGGCCTCAACGCTACTTGCCATTGACGAAAGTGATTTGGTGATAGGGGCCACCCGCGAGGCCCGCCGTGTCTTTGGGCTGCAACGGACGGGTGATTTAGTCGCGCGCCCTGCAACAGACATACTGGGACGTGAAGATGGCCCTACAGGATTTGAGAAGGCCGAAAAGGCCGCTGTGATTCGTGCGTTGGCACGGGCCGGAAACAACGTATCGCAGGCCGCGCGCCAGCTTGGGATCGGTCGTGCGACGCTTTATCGGCGGATGAAGCGGCTTGGACTTGAAGATAGTTAGGGGAAACTGTCTCATTGGTGAGACACCTTTAATCCCGCGACACCTTCCTGCCACAAGACGTGGCGCACGACGCAAGTCACACTCTTTGTAATCCGGGAGGAGAAGCCGGATAACAATGGAGGATTTCAAATGAACGATATGACCCACACCGAGGCAGGCACATATGTGTCGCCGTTTAAGCTGCGCTACGACAACTATATCGGCGGCGCGTTTGTGCCACCCGTCAATGGCAAATACTTCGAAAACGTGACGCCCATTACCGGTGGCTTGATCAACGAATGCGCCCGCTCTGACGCGGCGGATATTGAGCTCGCACTTGATGCAGCCCACGCTGCCAAAGACGCTTGGGGCAAAACATCTGCCACGCATCGCGCGAATATTTTGCTTAAAATTGCGGACCGGATCGAAGAGAACCTAGAACTCTTGGCCACTGCCGAAACATGGGACAACGGCAAGCCGATCCGCGAAACGATGAACGCAGACGTGCCACTTTGCGCCGACCACTTCCGCTATTTTGCAGGTGTTTTGCGCGCGCAAGAAGGCAACATGAGCGAGATCGACAACGACACCGTCGCCTATCACTACCACGAGCCCTTGGGCGTTGTCGGCCAGATCATTCCTTGGAACTTTTCTTTGCTGATGGCGGCATGGAAACTGGCCCCTGCTTTGGCTGCGGGCAACTGCGTCGTAATGAAACCAGCCGAACAAACGCCTGCCGCGATCATGGTCTTTGCAGAACTAATCAACGATTTGTTGCCAGCCGGCACATTAAATATCGTCAACGGCTTTGGCGGAGAAGTCGGCGCAGCACTTGCCAGTTCCTCGCGCATTGCAAAAATCGCCTTCACTGGGTCCACCGTCACGGGACGCAAAATCATGGAAGCGGCGACCAAGAACCTGATCCCCGTCACGCTTGAACTGGGTGGCAAGTCGCCAAACATCTTCTTTTCTGACGTGATGGCAAAGGATGATGCGTTCTTGGACAAGGCCGTCGAAGGCTTCGTTCTGTTCGCCTTCAACCAAGGCGAAGTCTGCACCTGCCCTTCACGTGCGCTGATCCAAGAGGACATCTACGAAGAGTTCATCGCGCGCTGCATCAAACGCGTCGCTGCGATCAAGCACGGCGACCCTCGCGACCCCGAGACCATGGTCGGTGCACAAGTCAGCAAGGCCCAACACGACAAGATCATGGGCTATTTCACGATCGGTCGCGAAGAAGGCGCCGAAGTGCTGGCTGGTGGTGGTTCAGCGCGGTTCAACGGTGAATTGTCAGGCGGGAACTACATCCAACCGACGATCCTCAAGGGTCACAACAAGATGCGGGTTTTCCAAGAGGAAATTTTTGGGCCCGTCGTGTCGGTAACGACGTTCAAGGATGAAGCCGAAGCTTTGGAAATCGCGAACGACACGATGTATGGCCTCGGCGCTGGCGTTTGGTCGCGTGACATGAACACCTGCTACCGCTTTGGGCGTGCCATCGAGGCTGGCCGCGTGTGGGTGAACAACTATCACGCCTATCCAGCCCACGCAGCGTTTGGCGGCTATAAGCAATCGGGCATTGGCCGTGAAAACCACAAGATGATGCTGGACCACTACCAGCAAACCAAGAACTTGTTGGTGAGTTATAGCCCCAATAAGTTGGGCTTCTTCTAAATACTTCGAAAGGCGGCCTTTGCAAATACATGCAAAGGCCGCATCGCAGACCTCGTCAGTTCAAGCTTTGTAGCTATTCCATGAATTCCAATTGAAAACCTTGCTCTGGCAGCGTGTCAGTCATTCAAGGTATTTCTGTTAACCTAATTGACCGCTCTACCTACCGATCGAGAAACGCTCTCAGAATTTAGTCTATTGCTCCGCTTTGGGCTGGAATTTCGGGGCACGATTTCCTTGTTTCCCTTATCAAGATTTAAGCCGCTCCTCAGGTGTTCGGTTCATTCGGCACATTTCATAACCTTTAACCTAGTCACCCGGAATCGAAGTTCGGTTCATTGTCTTGAGGCAGAAGCGTTTGACGGAGGTTAGGATTTCGTCGGCTGATTTGACCCATCTGTAGGGTTTTGGCTTATCGTTATGCGCATCGATGAAGGCCATGATGTCAGCCTCCAATTCAGCGACGGATCTGTGCACACCACGCTGGATTTGCTTTCGAGTGAGTTCCGCAAACCAGCGTTCGATCTGGTTCAGCCAACTGGCTGATGTCGGCGTGAAGTGCACCTGCCAAGGCGGCCTGCGGGCCAACCATGCTTTCACCTTCGGCGTCTTGTGCGTGGCATAGTTGTCCATCACCAGATGCACGTCCGGCCCTTCGGGCAGGTTGCGGTCCAACTCCTTGAGGAAGTCCAGGAACTCTGTCGCGCGGTGCCGCTTGTAACACTTGCCCACGACAGCCCCGGTCGCGATGCCCAGCGCGGCAAAGAGTGATGTTGTCCCATTGCGCAGGTAGGTATGGGTGCGACGCTCTGCGACACCGGGTGCCATTGGCAAAACGGGCTGCTCGCGATCCAGCGCCTGGATTTGGGACTTTTCGTCCAAGCACAATACGATAGCCCGGTTGGGTGGCGACATATACAGTCCCACCACGTCTTGCACCTTGTCCACGAATAGCGGGTCGGTGGATAGCTTGAACGTCTCCGAGCGATGTGGCTGCAAACCAAACGCGTTCCAAATGCGACGGATGGTCGTATGCGAGTATCCCGTCTCGGCCGCCATTGACCGAATTGACCAATGGGTTGCGTCCTTCGGTGTCGTTTCCAGCGTCTGCTTGATGATCTCGGCAACCTGCGCGTCGGAAATTGTGCGCGGACGGCCCGCACGATATTCGTCCGACAAGCCTTCTATGCGATGTTCGGCAAATCGCCTACGCCATTTCCCGACTGTATGCTCGGCATGACCAAGTTCCGCCGCGACCTCTTTGCTGGTCAACCCATCTGCGCATCGCAGCACAATCCGGCACCGATCCGAAAGCGACCGCTCCGCCTTGTGCCTGCGCAACTGCGCTTCCAGAAAACTCCGCTCCTCATCGCTGAGGTCTATCGCAACTGATGCCCGTCCACGCATGCTCGCCCCCTGATTTGTCTCAAATCAATGATGGCAAATTCAGTTCCGGGTGACTAGGACCAACGGAGGCGACGCAGCACCGACCCAGAGTACGGTGCTGGCAGGCGCTGGAAGATGTCCGCGAGCCTGCAAGTCCTGTGCTGGCTGCCCGACCATCTCAGACTGCATTACCGACTGCGTCGAAGCGATGCACCTGGCGGTCGCGGGGAACCAGGTTGACTGTCTGATCGGGTTCGAGGTCGATATTGCCATCGATCCGAACCGACAGGAGTTCGGTCTCGCCGATGTCCACGTAGGCATAGCTATCGGCGCCCAATCGCTCGAAATGCACGAGCTTGCCCTGCCAATTGCCCGAGCTCTCGGACAGGGCGAGATGCTCCGGCCGGACCCCGATCCTGTCTGCGCCGAAAGGTGCCGCTCTCTCTCCCGAAAGGATGTTCATCTTCGGCGAGCCGATGAACTCGGCCACAAAGAGAGAGGCAGGGTTGTGGTAGAGTTCCATGGGCGTCCCGATCTGCTGGATCAGGCCATCCTTGAGTACCACGATCCGGTCCGCCATCGTCATCGCCTCGACCTGGTCGTGGGTGACATAGATCATCGTGGTATTCGGCAGTTCTCCTTTCAGGCGCGAAATTTCGATCCGCATCCGCAGCCGCAGCGCCGCGTCCAGGTTGGACAGCGGCTCGTCGAAGAGAAAGACCTTCGGGTCGCGGACGATGGCCCGACCGATCGCCACGCGCTGCCGCTGGCCGCCCGAAAGCTCCCGGGGGTACCGTTCCAGGTAGTCTTCGAGGTGCAGCATCCTGGCGGCTTGCCGCACCATCTCGAGCCGTTCGCGCTTCCGGTGACCCGCGATCTTCAGCGAGTAGCCCATGTTGTCGGCCACGTTCATGTGTGGATAGAGCGCGTAGGTCTGGAAGACCATCGCGATGCCCCGCTTCGACGACGGGACCTCGTTCATGCGCTTGCCGTCGATCTCCAGTGTTCCCGAGGTGATCGTCTCGAGGCCCGAAATTGTCCTGAGCAGGGTGGACTTGCCGCAGCCGGACGGCCCGACGAAGACGATGAACTCCCCCGAACTTATATCGAGATCGACGTTCCTCAGCACTTCGGTGTCGTTGAAGTTCTTGCACAGGTTCCGAATTCGGATGTCTGACATATCGTGTTTCCGTCTACCGGACGAAGACGGCTTTTTCCGTCTCCCTGTTGTCGAACATGCGGAAGGCCGTCTCCGCCTCCTTGAGATCGAACGTATGGGTGGCGAGGCGCTCGAGATCGACGTTGTGGTCGCGGATGATCCGCAGGATGTCGTCGTACTCGGCGATCGAGAAATACCATGAGCCGAAGACCGTCAGCTGCTTGCGGATCATGTGATCGGAGGTGCGGATGCGCGTTTCGGCATTTTCGCCAACGAAGGCGACACGCGCCAGAGGGGCCGCACAGTCGAGCGCCATGTCATGTGCTGCAGGCTGGCCCGAGCAGTCGATCGCTCCGGTCAGCCCCTCGCCGCCGGAGAATTCAAGCAGGCGCTCCCTGGCGTTCTTCGCGGTGGGATCGAGGACTAGATCCGCGCCCAGGTCGTGGGCGAAGGCGCGGCGCTCTTCGATCGGGTCCAGGGCGGCTACGCGTCCACCCAATGCCTTGGCGGCCATCACGCCTGCGGCTCCCATCGGTCCCAGCCCCCAGATCCCGATGGCCGACCGGCCGTCCACGCCCACCTTCTGGCATGCCGAGTAGAGAGTTCCGAATGCATCGGTCGAGATTGCGGCGGCCAGGTGCGACATGCCGTTCGGCGTCTTCAGCAGGTTGCGGGCCGGAACTTTCAGAAACTCGGCATTGCCTCCGTCCATCGTGAAGCCAAGGCATTTCCACTTCTGGCACATGTAGAAGTGGCCGGTGCGGCAATGGCCGCAGACGCCACACCCCACACCGAGGTAGACGGCGACATTGTCACCCTCCGCGAATTCCGTCACTGCCTCGCCGACCTTCACCACGATGCCCGCCGGCTCGTGCCCGCAGATGAACTGGTTGCTGTCGCCGCCGGAGATCACGGCGTTGCCGTAGTAGAGCGAAAGGTCGGAGCGGCAGATGCAGGAGGCCTTGATCTCGACCAGGACCTCTTCAGGTCCCGGCTCCGGCACCTGGACGCTGCGGACCTCGACCTGCTTGTCGCCGGGAAGGAAGACTGCGGTCATTCTGGACATGCATTGATCCTTTGAAGGTTGGCTACTTGACGGCGCCGGCCGAGAGGCCGCGCACGAAGGAGCGTTGAAGGGAGAGGAAGAGGACGACCAGCGGCGCGAAGGCGATCAGGCCCGCGGCCGCGATGCCGCCGTAGTCGACGCCGTAGCGTCCCTGCAGGCTCGCCGCGCCCACCGTGAGCGGCTTCAGCGTCTCGGTCTGCAGGACGACGAGCGGCAGCAGGTACTCCTGCCAGGAGAACAGGAAGACGATCAGGATCAGCGACATGAGACCCGGCCGCACGACGGGCACCACCACGCCGAGAAACGTCCGCAGCAGGCCGGCGCCGTCCATCATGGAGGCCTCGATCAGCTCGTCGGGGACATCCTGCATCACCGTCCGCATCATGAAGATCGAGAAGGGCGTCAGGATCGCCGCCTGCGGCAAAACCACGCCGAGCTGCGTGTCGATCAGCCCCAGCGTCTGAAGGTTGCCGTAAAGCGCCACGATGACCGAAGGCGCGGGAACGACGAGACCGGCGAGAAAGAAGACGAAGAGCGCTTCCCGTCCGCGGAACTTCAGCTTGGCGAAGGCGAAACCGGCAAGCGGCGCGGTAAGTACGACCAGCACCGTGGCGCCGAGCGACATGATCAGCGAGTTCAGGAAGTAGGTCGAGAAGCCGCCTTCGGTCCAGATCCGGACGAAGTTGTCGAGGTTGAGCGGCCAGGGCAGCGAGAGCGGACCGGAGAATAGGTCTGCCTCGCTCCGCATCGAGGCAAGAATGATGAGATAGATCGGCGCCAGCGCATAGAGCGCGAAAAGGCCGAGGACGAGTGTCTGGAACGGTCGCTGCATCACTTGCTCCTCAGGGCCCAGAAGCTCACCGCAGAGAGCGACAGGACGATCGCGAGAAGGACGACCGACAGGACAGCCGCGTAGCCGAAGTCGCCGACGAGGAAGAAGGTCTTGTAGACGTGGGTTGTCAGGACCTCGGTCGAATACCCCGGCCCGCCCTGCGTCGTGACCCAGATGAGGTCGAAGAAGCGCATAGCCTCGATCGCGGCATAGAGGCCGAGGAACAGGGTCGAGTTCCGTAGCAGCGGGACCGTGATGTCCCTGAACTTCTGCCCCCAACCCGCGCCGTCGATATCGGCCGCTTCGTATAGCGACGGATCGATCGACTGGATCGCCGAGAGGTAGATCACGACGCAGAAACCGAAGAACGTCCAGGCGCCCACCACGTTCAGCGACAGGAGCGCGGTCTGCTCCTCCGCCAGCCAGGCATGGGACAGGCCTCCCAGCCCGACGGCTTCGAGCGCGTAGTTCAGGAGCCCGAAAAGCGGATTGTAGATCCAGCCCCAGATGATGCCGGCGACGACCAGCGGAATGGTTCTCGGGATGAAGTAGATGGCGGCCAGCGTGCGGACCGTACGCGACCCCCGCTCCGCCAGGAGCGCAGAGAGCAACAGCCCGGCCATCAGCGGGAAGGCAAGCGTCAGGACGACCCAGATGGCGTTGTGCAGCAGGGACGCCCAGAAAACGGTGTCCGTTCCGAGGCGGGCGTAGTTCGACAGGCCTGCGAACCCCACCATGCGACCGTTGTCCCAGGAAAACAGGCTAAACCCGAGGATCTGGGCGATCGGAATCGCGACGAAGGCAACGTAGAGGATGAGCGCCGGAGCGATCAGAATGTATGCGGTACGGGGGGCATGCATCGGTCAGTCCCAGCCAGGAAGGGGGCGGGCCGGAAGTCCGGCCCGCCGAAGGTTCAGGGGATCCAGCGCTCGCCATTCTCAATGGCGCTGTCCCAGGACGCCTGCATCGCGGCAAGGAACTCTTCTGGGGCCGTCTCGCCGCCGGCGAGGCGCTGAAGCTCGGGATAGAGCACTTGCGTGACGCTTTCGGGCAGCGTCGTGTGAAGGTCGTAGAAGTTGGCGTCCGGCGTGGACAGCCCCTGCTCGAAGAAGGTCTGCACCACCGGGTTAGCGCCCCACTCTGTCAGTTCTTCCGGCGAGGTGCCGATCGGCACGGTCGAGGCTTCCTGGACCCAGACCTGGCGGCTTTCGTCACTGATCAGACAGTCGAGATAGGCCGCAGCCGCATCCTGCGTGGCCTGGTCCGCATCGGCCGAAAGCTGCCATTGCGACCCTTCACCCCACATGGTGCCCGCGGCGACGCCTTCGCCGATCGGGGGCAGCATGAAGACGTCCAGATCGATATTGTCCGACCCGCGGATCATGTCCTGGATCACCCAGGTACCGGTGATGGTCATCGCGGCACGTCCCGCTAGGAAATAAGCGTTGGCCTCGTCGTATCCGATGCCGTTGAAGCCCGGCGGGAACCATCCCTGATCGGCCCAGTCCTGAAAGACCTGCGCGGCCTCGAGAAAGGCATCGTTGGTCCAGGGCTCGTCTCCGAAGAAGACCTGCTCTTCCATGTCCTTGCCGGCGGTGAGGCCGAGGATCAGGGAAAATGTGTTCGTGGCGGGCCAGCGGTCGCGGTTCCCGAACGAGATCGGTATGATCCCCGCCTCCTTGAACGCATTCGCCGCGGCTTCGAATTCCTCGTAGGTGGTGGGCACCTCGATGCCGTGCTCCTCGAACAGCGCGCGGTTGAAGTAGACGCCCATCAGGTCCTGCTCCATCGGGACGCCGTAGAGGTGGCCCTCGAAGGAGTTTCGACCGCGATAGAAGTCGTTGATCTGATCCCAGCCGTATTGCTCGTAGTACGGGTCGAGCTCGGCCAGCGCGCCGATCCGCGCATAGCCGGCCAGCACCGAAGCCGCCGGCCAGGTGTAGGCGAGATCAGGCGTCTTGCCCGCCGCGACGGCGAGACGATAGCTGTCGCGGATACCGATGGACGGTGCCACCGTGCGCAAGACCTCGGCGCCGCCAAGAGCGGGCTCGCACGTCTCGATCAGCTTGTCCATCGCGGGGCCGGCGGCCGAAATGCCGGTCTGGGCGAATTGGTCCCACTGCGTCACGACGGTTTGGGCCAGCGCTCCGCTGGCCGACAAGCCGAGGACAGCGGTTGTCACAAGGTACTTCATGGTTCTCCTCCCATTGATTGTGGTCTGCGCGCCGCGCGCCTGGCGGCCTAAATGATTGATTTCAGATAGCTGAGCGAGCGCCGGGCCATGTCGTCGGGCTCCACGCTGCGGCGGTTGAAGCCGATTTCCATCGTCAGGTAGCCGTCGTAACCAGTCTCCTTCAACGCCTCGATCAGCGAGGGAAAGTCCACCACGCCGCTTCCGGGCGGATCGCGATCGCTGTCGGACAGGTGGATGTGTTTCAACCGATCGCCGAGGCGATAGACGTAGTCCGTCGGGACCTCGTTTCGGTAATGCGTGTGGAAGGTATCGAACATGGCAGCGACGTTCGGCGCACAGACCTGGTCGATGAGCTCGATCATGTCGTCGCAATGATCGATGAGGTTGCTGTCTGAAGAGGTGGGTTCCACCACGATGGTCAGGTCCTTGCCGACATGCGTCGAGAGGGCGGCGAGCGCTTCGCGGCTCCAGTCCCAGGCCTGCTTCCTGCCGGTCCCGAAGACTTGCCATCCCGCGACGTAGATCAGCGTCGGCGATCCCCACGCGGCGCAGAGATCCGCGACCTTCTTGTACTGGTCGAGAGCAGCCTCCCGCTCGGCCCGGTCAGGCGAGGCGACATTGAAACCGGGACCGCCGCCCGGGGCGGGCAGCATGGAGGAACACGCGATCCCGTTGTCCTTAAGGATCGCGGCGATTTCACCGATGCGCTCCCTGCTCAGGTAGTCGGGAAAGGCATGGGGCGCCGCGGCTCCGATCTCGATCCCGTCGTAGCCCATGCGGGACAGGCGCCGGATGACCTCCTCGAGCGGATAGGACGGAACCCAGACGGGAAAGCCGGAATAGACCCAGGTATTGAAAGACAGCTTCATTCTTTTCCTCCCACTGGACCTGCGTGTTCTGTCCGGCCACTTCGTTCATCGAGGGCACCTTAACGCAGCTCCGCCGGCTGCAATGCCCCGAACTTGTCCAGATTGGACAAACGCCTCTCTCCGGTATGTTCACTTGTCCAATCTGGGCATGTAGATTTTGACGGGCGGCAGCGCCCGACTTCGGCAGGGACGGGAACAGGAACCCAATGGCCAAGCTTCGCGACGGAAATGGCGGCAAAAGCGCTCCGCCCGAGGGGCCCTATGAAATCGACAGCACCCAGCATCTTCAGCGGGTCCGCGATGAGCAGGTGCGCTTTGCTGAATTCGTCGCCCGCTTCTACGATGAGGCCGGGACGATCCTTAGTCTCAGCAGCGGGATACGCGAGCTGAGGATCATCCTGCACCTCGTCACCTCGCATTTCGACGGCAAGCTCGTGACCTCCTCCTCGCTGGCGGCAGAGTCGGGGTTGTCCTACGGGACCGCCATCCGAACTATCGACGGAATGCAGCAGTCCGGCCTCATCCTGCGGCGAGAAAAGACCGCGTCCGGCCGGTCGCATTCCTTGCACCCGTCGCCCGAACTTCTCCTCCGCTGGCGCCAGTTCGCCTATACCGGAGCAGAGCTGGTTCAGGACAACTTGCAGAAAGTCCCGTCGCGGCGGCGCCCGGGCGGACTTCCTGCGAAGGTCCTGCCTGCGCCGGCCGTGTTGTCCGAGAAGCTGTCCCTCGATGGCGGGCTTCGGGTCCTGGTGCACGCGGACCCGACGTTCATCGCGATGCTGAATCTCAAGCGGCAATTCGAGATGATCCTCGGAACTCCGATTCACAGCCGCGCTCACTCCATCGACCGCCTGCGGACCGAGCTCATCCGCAACGCGGAACTGGACGAGTCGGACTACGACATCGTCGCGGTCGACCTGCCCTGGTTCGGTGAGATGGCCCAGACCGAACGACTTCTGCCTCTCGACGACCTTCTGTCTATGAGCGCGGAGGATCGGTGCGACATCTATCCCGATGCCTTGGCAAGCTCGTGCTGGAACGGCCGCCAGTACGGGGTACCGATCATGGTTTCGGGCGAGGTTCTCGTGCATCGCTCGGACCTCTTCGAGAGGGCGGGGCTGGCGACGCCCCGCACGACGGAGGATGTCCTGCAGGCAGCGTCCATCCTGCACCAGCCGGGGTCGGGCATCTCCGGGATCGCCTGGAATGGCGGAAGGGGCACGCCTCTCGGGCACACGGTACTCATGCTCATGGCGGCCTTCGGACAGCCGATCATCCAGATGCACGACGGACCGGAAGGGCCCCAGTTTTCACCGGCTCCCGGTGTCGCCCACCGCCCGATGTTCGACAGCGAGGCTGCACGGCAGACGGTCGATTACCTTCTCCGTCTTCGCGAATTTAGCCCGCCCGACGTCCTCGAGATGGCCTGGTACGACCGCGCCCGCTGCTACGGCGACGGGCGCGCCGCGATGGCCTATTCACATTCACTCCTCGCCCCGGTCTACGAGCTCGACCCCGCGTCACCGGCCTACCGGAGCACCCGCTACGCCCCCCATGCCGCCGGGCCAGCCGGCGCGCCGATCGTCCCGATCGGGGGATACTCGCTCTCGATCCCCTCCAACATCGCGCCCGAGCGGATCGGGACAGTCAGCAAGGCCCTCGAGGCCCTGACCTCGGCGCCGGCAGCCAAGCTTTACCTCAGCAACGGCTCCCTCTCGAGCCCGCGACGCTCTGTCAGCAGGGATCCCGAGGTCGCCGCGCTGTCCCCTCTGATCGCGAACATCGACGAGATGGATGCACGAGGACTGCTCCGGATGTGGCCGAGGCCCCCCATTCCCGGCATATCCGATATCATTTCCATCGCGGGCGAGGAACTGCACGACATGTTGACGGGAACGGCAAGCGCACACGCGGCACTTGCCGCCGCGCAATCACGCAGCGAGCAGGTCCTCGAAGCAGTTGGACGGACTAGATCCTCAGGCCGCAGGCATGCTGTCGGGGGCCGAGCGCCACAACGATGAACACCCAGCGCAGGGTGTCGAGATACGGGACCAGCGGAAGGATGGCGCTTTGCGTCTCCGCCAGCACCTGCTGGGCTACCTCGACTCCGGCCGCGCCCAGTGTCGCAACTCCGGCCGCGCCACTCCCCTTCATGGTGCGGCTGTCGGCCAGCACCTCGCGGGCGGGCGGCGTCTCGGCTGCGAAGGCAGTCGTTCGAACCGGGAAGCGATCGCCCCAATGTCGCGCGGGTCCAAGGTCGACATGGATGAACCCGGAGCGCGGATAGTAGCCGAAGCCGAGGAACCCGACCTCCCGCGCCGCCGCCTCGGACGCCACCGGGTCGTGGTTCGCCATGGCGATGTCGAAGGCGGCGCCGTCGAGGTGCTTTGAGCGGGTCGCGCCGCCGACCGCACGGTTGTGCTCGGGGCTGCGATACGCAGAGCGGACGATCAGCGGCTTATCCAGCCGGTCGCGCAGCGCCTGCAGCCTGTCGAGCGCGGGCGGGTTGTTAAACAACACGCCGCCCCCCAAGAGGCGACTTCGCGTTGGTTTCGAGCACGTCAAAGGCGGCGAAACGGACGTTCACGTCTTTGGCGGCGAATGGCTGGGGAGAGCCCAAAGTGACGAATGCTGCACTATGGGCGAATGTCGGTTACCGACCTCACTACGCTGGCGTGCGCGTCATCTCACGGATCAGGTCATTTGTCTCTGGTCTCGTCGTTTGGTGCCGATATCGAAGAGCCAAAACAGTTCTTGATATTTCAAGACCATCGAAGGGTTTCGACACAAGGCCCATGTCCGAAGGAATTGCGGTGGCTGGCAGGATCACCGCACCTGACCCTTGCCGCGCGAGTTCAACTAACCAATCCACGCGATTTGACCGATAGGCCGCGTAGAGTTCGTGACCATGATCCGCGCAGGCCCCATGCAAAGCATCCCGCATTTCGCAATTTAGTCGGTCAAGCATATCAGTTCCAGCAAGAGTCGAAAGAGAAATCGCATTTAGTTCAGACAACGGGTGCGACTTTGACACCACGACCTTGTAATCCTCTTCATAGAGACGGTCTATGCGATAGAGATCTTCACTGACCTTCTCTGCGCTGACTACAACGTCAAATTCACAATCCCGCAACCCGGCAAGAAGCTCAGAGGATGACGCAACGATCAATTCGATTTCGGCTTGCGGCAATCGCGTACGAGTGCGCTCCATAGCAGCCGAAATTCTGTTGTGGCCAATCGTTTCGCCGACACCGACAGAGATTGGAACCCGCTCCAAGCGCATATGACGGATCGCTTCTGCCTTAGCCTGTAGCGTCTCATCGTGAACCTTCCGCAACCTTGGCTGCATGAGTTTTCCGAGGGCGGTAAGCCTGCATCCCGCACGGTCTCTGACAAACAGCTCACCTCCAAGCTCGTCTTCAAGTTTCTTGATCGCAGTCGTCAAGGAAGGTTGGGAGACATTGGCGGCACTGGCTGCGTGGGTAAAGTTTCGGTGCTCGCAGACAGCGAGAAAATACCTGATCTGGTTCATTTCCATCGCCGCATTCTCCGTCACATCCCTGTTCAGGCCATCAAACCAACTACGATAGCCCATGTCTATCAAAGAATAGAATTTCGGAATTGGAGTCCGACGCATCCGTCATGGGACAAGAGTGCATCGAAACCAACCACGATGCACTTCAAACCGGGAGACGACCATGAAAACGCAAGTCCTTCAGGCATTCGCCGCACTGGCTCTGATCACAACTTCTGCAACTGCACAGGACAACCCGATGGAAAATCATACTGCCAGCTACATCGCCATGCCCGCCGCCGAAGGCCAGACCGAAGCCTTCGCGGAGTTTCTGGCTGGTGCCGCACCGATCGTGCGAGAAACAGAGCCGGGCACCGTACTTTGGTTTGCTCTGCAAGCCGACGATACGCTCGCAATCTTTGACATCTTCGCAGATGAAGAAGCACGCGACGCTCATTTCTCAGGAGCGGTTGCTGCGGCTTTGAACCAAAACGCGGACGCGCTGGTCGACGGAGGATGGGACGGCGGTGTTGTCGCGAATATCAACAACTCCGATGTCCTGTCGGTAAAGGCGCCGGTTGATCTCTACACGGCAACGACCGCAACTTACATCAAGCTCGAAGCTGCTCCAGGTAAAGGCCCCGAATTGGCAGCCTTGCTGACCGCCGCCGGCCCCATCGTCGCAGATACCGAACCCAAGACATTGTTCTGGGCGGCGCTGCAGATTGACGAGAACAACTTTGCCATCTTCGACATCTTTGCCGACAACTCTGGCCGCGAAGCGCACTTTGCCGGACAAGTCGCCGGACTCCTGAATGAAAAGGCTCCAGAATTGGTCTCTGGCGGATGGGACGACGGTGTGTTGGCAAACGTCCACAATTTCGACATCCTCGCTACTAAGTAATCTCGAGGTGACTTGAGAAAGAAGTGCCCGGTGCAACCCATCGGGCGCTTTGCCATTTGAATTCGGATTCACCCCATAGCGGCCGTTCGAGCAAGCGCAGCGAACTGGTGCTCTGTCCCGCACACCAGACCTCCCTGTGCCTATGCGCGAATGACCAATTTCCGGCAATTCTGCGGAAGCCGCATGCTTGGACCTAGTCAAACCCGCTTCATCCGCTGCAGCAGATTACGGACACTGGAGACATGCCACCGCCCACCTCGCCGGGTCCGCATGGCCGATGCGTTGAGCTCGGCCGCGAGCGCCCTCAGGGATGTGTGGCCAGCAGTCTGCAGCTGACGTACCACCGGCGCCAGCGCCTCCGCATGCGCATCCGCGTTGGCTCGCACAGCGGCTCGCAGCGCCTCGCCGCCCTTCCCTGCCCGCCTGAGCGCCGCAGCCCCATTCGGATTGCCCAGCTTCACCCCACGCGCCTTAGCCGCCGCCAGCGCTTCCTTCGTACGCCGCGAGATCGCCTCGCGCTCCTGCTCCGCCACCAGCGCCATGATCCCGACCGTGAGGTTGTTGGCCTCCGGCATGTCGCAAGCGACGAAGCGGACGCCGCTGTCGCGGAGGGTGAGCAAGAAGGCGGCGTTGCGGCTCAGGCGGTCGAGTTTGGCGATGACCAGCGTTGCGCCGGTGAGCCGGGCCAGGTGGAGCGCCTTCTCCAGTTCGGGCCGGTCGTTCTTCCGTCCGCTTTCGACTTCGGTAAAGCGGCTCAGGATCGAAGCCCCCTGCCCCGATGCATAGTCATCGATAGCCTTCCGTTGCGCTTCGAGCCCGAGACCCGATCGCCCTTGCCTTGCCGTGGAGACGCGCTCGTATGCGACGAGCCGCTGAGGTGAGGGCGTATCGCTGACCATGTACAAACCTGCCTGACGTTGGTTGCGCAGGTGTGTACATCGCGCCGATGCCGCCGATCTCGTAGTCGTTTCTGCTCTCAGAGGCGCTCGCAGTCCGCGTCGAGCGTCAGCCCGGCCGGCTTGTCCTCGACAGGTGTGCCGTCCTTGTCCCGCAGCGTGCCGTCAGGCCCCCGCCAGACCAGTTCGATCCGGTTCAAGGTCGCTGTGCCATCTTCCGCCATCACATCAGACAGGCGCGTCCGGGAGGTCGGCGTGATCCCGAGCTCCGCCATGTAGCGCCCCATCAGCTCGAGCTGCTTGTTGGCGATCGCGATCCAGGGCGACTGCTGAACGTAGCCCGAAGGTGTCTTGATCAGCCTGGGAGTCTCTCGTTGTTTGCGGACCGCCTCGGCCCAGAGACTGTAGGATTGGCAATAGGCGGCGAAGGCAGCGCGGTCCGCCACGGTGAGGATGCCCGCCTCGTGGAGCGTGCGCGCGAGCCGACGCCACTCCTTGCGCGCATCCGCGTCGAGGTGGTCCGGACAGCGCGGCACGCCACCCTCCTTGAGCCGCGGCGACATCGTCGGCTTGAGCTTTGGCCCGCGTCTCATGTCGTGGAGTCCGGCGCCTCGACGCCGATCCTCTGTTTGCGCTCTGCGATCTGGTCGAGCAACTTCGCCAGCGCGTCCGTCGCCTGCCCCTTGTGCGTCACGCTGGTCTCGCCGGAATGCTCGATGCCGGACGTCTCCTGCCAGCCCGCCTGTGTCTTGAGATAGAAGATAGACGAGGTGGTGCAGCCGGCACGGGCCTTCTGGAGCAGACCGTGGGCCACATGCGCGATGGCCTTCGCCTTACCCCTTTTGTAGTGCTCAAGAACCTCCGGATCTCGTTCGCAAATGGCACGGAAGGTATTGCGGGCGATGCCGAAGTAATCGGCGATCTGCTCCTGGTTCAGCAAGGCGGCGAGCGTCTCGACCTCGGAGCGCTGATGATCGTCGAGGGTGATCGGCTGCCGCCCCATCTCACGCTCCCTTTGCCGTCCAGCGGTCGAACAGGCGCCGCAGCGCGTAACTGCGCACCAGCGATACCGCCATGAAGGCGAGGCCCGTCAGCACCATCTGCCGGTGTTGAGCTTCGATGCCGACCAGGGGGAACACGGCGAACTGCGTCGCAAGCGCGACGCCGTAGCCGACCACGACGTTCGCGATCGCCTCAACGAGCGACATCCGGCGCTGCTGGCTCATGCCGCCGCCTCCCCGCGTCGCTCGATCGCGGTCTCGGTGAACGTCGCTCCTCCGGACAGTATGGCGTCCTGACCGGTGAAGGCCTGCCACCGCGTCACGGCCACATCGACATAGGCCGGATCCAGTTCCATTGCGTAGCAGACCCTGCCCGCCGTCTCCGCCGCGATGAGGCTGCTGCCCGACCCGGAGAACGGCTCGTAGACCGCCTGTCCCGGGCTCGAGTTGTTCAACATCGGTCGGCGCATGCACTCCACCGGCTTCTGCGTTCCATGAACCGTGGCCGCATCCTGGTCTCGGCTGGCAATCTGCCACAGGGTCGATTGCGTGCGATCCCCCGACCAGTGACCCTTCCCCCGTACGGCGTACCATGCCGGCTCATGCTGCCAGTGGTAGTGCCCCCGGCTGAGCACATGCCTGTCCTTGGCCCAGATGATCTGGCTGCGGATATCGAAGCCGGTGGCCACAAGACTGTCCGCCACGGTGGTCGCGTGCAGCGCGCCATGCCAGACGTAGGCGACATCGCCGGGGAACAACGCCCAGGCCTCACGCCAGTCGGCGCGGTCATCGTTGGCGACTTTGCCCGTGCGCCTGGTCTTCGACGCACCGGTCTCGTTGCGCCAGGCCGGATCGTAATTCACGCCGTAGGGCGGATCGGTCACCATGAGATGCGGCGTGACGCCATCGAGCAACCGATCGACGTCAGCCTTGCTGGTGGCATCCCCGCAGAGCAATCGGTGCTGGTCCAGCATCCAGAGATCGCCCGGTCGGCTGACCAGCACCGCGGGCGGCTCCGGGGTCGTCTCTTCGCCCGCCTGCGCCTCTCCGCTCGCCAGCAGCGCATCCAGCTCCGCCCCGTCGAAGCCGAGACTGCCAAGGTCCACGCCGAGGTCTCCGAGGTCAGCGAGTTCGAGGCCGAGCAACTCCCGGTCCCATCCCGCCTGCTCCGCCAGACGGTTGTCCGCCAGGATATAGGCCCGCTTCTGCGCCTCCGTCAGATGCGCCAGTTCGATCACCGGAACGCTCGGGAGGCCCAGCTTCCGCGCGGCCAGCACGCGGCCATGCCCTGCGATGATGCCGCTGTCGCCATCGACCAGCACCGGGTTGTTGAACCCGAACTCGCGGATGGACCCGGCGATCAGCGCAACCTGCGCCTCGCTGTGCGTGCGGGCGTTGTTGGCATAAGGAACCAGGTCCGCGACCGGCCGATGTTCGATCGACTGGGCTCCGATCGGCCCGCCTACCCGCTCTGCCACTGCCTGCGCCATACCCCCGCTCCGGAAACTCTCGGCTGTTCGCCTGCCTCTCCCGGAGACCATATCACGGTAGCTAAATCCCTGTCACCGTGACGGAAAACGACAACGGGCGACATGAGCAGACAAAGTGCCGGACAATGACGCCAAGTCGCGCCACCTCGGCCAAGGTCAGCATTGCTGACCTTAATGCTCGATATCACGCGTGGCAGCTGCATGGCCTTGACCGCCGACCCGGCGCCGCGGACCATGACAACTGAGTTTGGAGTATGCGCTCAACCAGGCAGTCACGATCGCGGCTTTGGTTGCCGGTCGTGAGCGCAAATCTGGCGGTATCCGCGTTCGGCAGTCTGAATGCCGCCGCAGCTGACGTCGCCAGTAGTTCACTCGCGCGCGCGTCTCTCTCTACTACTACCTACTGTCCCTGTCGGTTGGAGAGTCCTTGAGCAGAAGGCATAGGACGACCAGCCCCGGCATTTACCGAGGTGGGTCCCACTGCCCTCAGCTGTCCGTGTCGGTCGGAGCCGCCCCGTCGCTTCAGGCCCCCGAGGTCGATAAGGTCCTCTCCTCGAGGTCAGCCGCTACTTACGACACCGGACCCGGCACCGGGGGACGCGCTTCGGCCTTTCGGACTGCGCTCGGCATCTGTCCCCGCCCCGCGGTATGCCACTCCAAATCCGGCGCCGCGGTCATGCAAACCCTCCGCTGGATCGGGTTCAGCGAGCGGCGCGATACATCCGCCCATCGAACTCCCCCATCATAAAGTCCAGCATAAATCATTGTAATATAGACATTTTCAGACACCGACCGTCAAACGACGACACTGACCCTTGATTGGCCTCACCGGCGCCGAAATAATCGGGACGATCGTCGATGCCAGCACTCGCCTAGACCGCGTTCAACCGCACCGGGGTAGCGCGAGGCGCATTCAATGGAGGTTTGAATGCTGCCATTTCGCAAACCTGCGCCCTCGCCCGCCCAGATGCGGGAACGCTTGTTCAGGTCAAGCGTCGGATCACTGCACGATTGGGAAAAGCCAGACGTACGCGAGGGAGTTGGCCCCTACGAACCAGAAGTCTTCGACAGCTATGACAACGCGCGCCGTCAAGTCGTTCAGGAAGTCCGAGCAAAGCTGGACGCAATGCCCGACACCGAACTTCAGACGCTGACCGACCGCCAGTCCGAGGGCCATGACTCTCTCCGACGATCTTGGGAGGCCTTCGTAGATGACAGCAAGCAAAGCCTCCCCCAAAGGCCGCCTTGGTACGCTGGCGGTTTCAACGTCAGACATCATGCTGCCGACCGCGAGCACTGGGCGCGCATGCCGAATTTCACCATACACGAGTTGCTGTGTCTGTCCGCAGGCGTTGAGCCGACGTCTTTCGACCAGAAGGTTCTCGAGAAGAATGCGCGCGGCAATCCCGAGACGTACTGGTCCCCCATGCAGTTCCTCCTCAAACGCCGCGAACTGCTGAACCGAAAGTTCCTGGGCTACTCTGTGTCTGGAAAAGTTGATGGCGCTGGCTTTTCGACTTGGTGCAGCAAGGTCGATTTTGAGGCCGATCAAGAGTTTCTGGAACTGCTCCGGCGGTATCATGGGCTGTCAGACGATGGAGTGCGCGGAGGTATCGCTAGGCACCCTGCCAAGACGCCGCAACAGCGAGAGATTGACAAGATCGCGCAGCTCTTCACAGCGATGGCGATTGAACTGTACGGCTTCGACCGCTTCGCCGACCGAAGCCCGACTCCGCGCGAGATCACCAATCTGGCAGCATCGATGGGGATATCGGTACACGAGGACACGGTGCGCAAATACCTCGGGATTGGTGCCAAGTTCATCCCGAAAGACTGGAAGCCCGAATAGCGCTATTCTGCCGCCGAATAGCGAAGCGATACCCCCTGAAATTTCAAATACTTAAACTTAATCGGGCAGGCCAGCTGCTGTTCCGTTACGCCACCTGCACGCTCTTCTACGGTCCCGTCATCGACCACGGACGCGGAGTAGAAAGAGATGACAAGCGGGACATCAGCAAGTCGCGGGCTGGACCCAAGCAACAGGCAGTTGAAGGAACGCGATCTCGCCGAACGATGGCAAGTTTCCCGACGCACCCTCCAGCGTTGGCGAAGCGGAGGGAACGGGCCGCCTTTCCTGATCATTCGAGGCTGCATGCGCTACCGCCTCGACGACATCATCGAGTTCGAAAATCGTCACCGGCAGGAAGGTGAGGAATAGCGGCCATGAACCCGCTCCCACCTCATCACCTCCGCCCCCTCGAACGCCGCGCCGAGCTTTGCAGGCTGCTCGCCCTCGGCCTCGTCCGGCTTCATGCGCGGAACCGGCAACTCTCTGCGGAAAATGGAGAATTTTCGCTACACTCTCCGCCCAACCAGAGCGGTGATGCAACTCCAACCAATCGGAGAGACGCATGACCGATCCCATCCCCGCGCGACTGGCCGCCCTCAAGACCACGCCGACGCCCGACCTGAAGCAGCAGTGGCGCGATCTGTTCGACAGTGAGCCGCCGCCCTTCAATCGCCGCTACCTGGAGAGCCGCCTCGCCTACCGCATCCAGGAATTGGCCTATGGCGGCCTGAAACCCGAAACGATCCGGCGGTTGGAGCGGCTGGGTGAGGACCTGGACGGTGGGGATCGCCACAAACGCTACATCCGTGCG
The DNA here is from genome assembly GCF_016134045.1 of Pelagovum pacificum. NCBI lineage: Bacteria > Pseudomonadati > Pseudomonadota > Alphaproteobacteria > Rhodobacterales > Paracoccaceae > Pelagovum > Pelagovum pacificum. The sequence goes on from NZ_CP065915.1 coordinate 2,365,030, forward strand.
GATCGGATGCCCATCGCCGGGACGCGGTTGATCCGGGAGTGGCAAGGCGTGGAACATGTCGTCACCGTCACGAAGGACGGCTTCGAGTGGCAGGGGCGACCCTACAAATCGCTGTCCGCAATCGCCCGCGGCATTACCGGCACGCGCTGGAACGGCTGGGTGTTCTTCGGCCTCAAGAACCAAAGGGGCCGGACATGACAGAGCTCAAGATCAAGCGCCGCTGCGCGATCTACACCCGCAAGTCCTCCGAGGAAGGGCTGGATCAGGAGTTCAACTCGCTTCACGCTCAGCGGGAGGCCTGCGAGGCGTACATCGCCAGCCAGCGCTCCGAGGGTTGGGTGCTGGTCCGCGATCAGTATGACGACGGCGGCATCTCCGGGGGCACGCTGGAGCGCCCCGGCCTGCAGCGGCTGCTGGAGGATATCGAGGACGGGCTGGTCGACGTGGTCGTGGTCTACAAGATCGACCGCCTCAGCCGGTCGCTCGCCGACTTCGCCAAGCTGGTCGAGGTTTTCGACCGGAACGGCGTGACCTTCGTCTCCGTCACGCAGTCGTTCAACACGACCACGTCGATGGGCCGGCTGACGCTCAACATTCTCCTCTCCTTCGCCCAGTTCGAACGCGAGGTGACGGCAGAGCGCATCCGAGACAAGTTTGCCGCAAGCCGCAAGAAGGGGCTCTGGATGGGCGGAGTGCCGCCCTACGGCTACCGCGTCGAGAACCGGAAGCTGATCGTCGACGCCGAGCGCGCGGAGCAAGTCCGCTGGATCTTCGCCCGCTTCCTCGAAATCGGCTCCGGCACGGAACTGGCGCGGGAGGTGGCGAAACGCGGCATCCGCACGCCGCGCGGCAACCGGATCGACAAGAAATACCTCTACCGGATGCTGAACAACCGCGCCTACCTCGGCGAGGCGGTCCACAAGGGAGAAAGCTATCCCGGCGAGCACGACGCGATTATCAACCACGAGACGTGGGACCGCGTCCACGCCATCCTGCAGGAGAGCCCGCGCAAGCGTGCGGCCCGCACCCGCGCCGAGACGCCCGCTCTCCTGAAGGGGTTGCTCTACGGCCCCGACGGCGCGGCGTTCTCGCCGACGCACACGCGCAAGGGCGGGAGGCTCTACCGCTACTATGTGAGTCAGACCGTGCTCAAGCATGGCGCGGGGGCCTGCGCGGTCGGCCGAATACCTGCAGGCGAGATCGAAGTGGCCGTCATGGACCAGCTACGCGCCGTATTCCGCCAGCCGGAGATCGTAGCGGGGACATGGAAGGCAGCGCGTGCCCAGAACGGCGACATCGCTGAGACTGACACACGTGAGGCGCTGACCCGGCTGGATCCGCTCTGGGACGAACTGTTTCCGGCAGAGCAGGCGCGCATCGTGGCGCTGCTGGTCGAGCGCGTGGACATCAGCTCGGACGGGCTCAACGTACGGCTTCGTGTTGACGGGCTCAGCGGTCTGGCTCGTGAGATGCACGCGGGTGCCGCTGAAAAGGCAGCATGAACTCAATCGCTACTTCGTCATCAAGTCCAAATGCCTAGACCAGGAGATTGAAAGTGGAACATAAGACCGAAGCTCGCGCAGGCCGTACTGTCTGCAACCCGGCGCTCCAACGGCCAATCGAGTCCATCTTGGCAGAGATCAGAGAGGGCTTCGCGAGGCAGCTTCACGTTGCCCACCTCGGTGACGGCTACCACGTCGTGCAGATCCCGGGTGAGGAAGGAGAGCCGCTGAAAGCCTGGCCTGGGCCATTTAAGTCAGAGAGAGCAGCGAGCCTGTTTCGAGATGATCTGATCGAGGCAGCAACGCAGGGCAATCCACGCGACGCTTGCTGCTCGGACGGAATATTCGATCACTTCAACCTTGCCGGACGGTTTCTGGACCTCATCGAGACCCATGAAGGCGATGCGAGGACGCTAGCAACGATGATCGCAGCGGAAAGGCCATGGATAGGGCTGGCGCCTACCAGGCTCGACGACACGGGCATCGAGTTCTGATGGAGCGGAGTACCGATCGTAATCTGCATGAGCCGTCGAGTGGCAAGGTCCCCGAGACAATGACGCTCCACGTCCCGTTCCGCGTCGTGAAACGTGGCGGGCGGAAGGAGGTGCAGCTTCCGGCAGGAGCGCCGCATCCGCAGCGTACGGACAGTTCGCTGGTCAAGGCACTGGCGCGTGCCTTCCGCTGGAAGCGCATGCTGGAGTCGGGCGAGTTCGCCACCATCGCCGAACTGGCCGAGCGCGAGGGCATAGCGCCGTCCTACATGACCCGCGTCCTGCGGCTGACCCTGCTCGCGCCCGATATCGTTGCAGCGATCCTGAACGGGAAACAGGGTCCGAAGGTGATGCTCGCAAGGCGGCTGGAGCCGTTTCCCATCGCATGGTCCGAACAAAAAGCGACTGTCGCCTAGCGGTCTACAGCAGACCTTGGAGCTCAGTGTCGGTCATGTCCGCTCCCGGCCCTTAGCAGACATTCGCCCCCCTGCCCGGTCGTCGTCGCTTCCGGCCCACACCGGACCTTGGACGGAACAATAGACGCTGCGATGCAGCTACCGGGAAGCGGTCGCCCGTGATCTGGTGCAGCATATGCTGAAAGGCCAAGGTCCGCATTGCCGACAAAGCTGCCGTTCGCTGCACGCGCCCGATCTGTGCTGCAGAGGCGCTCTTGCCGGGAGGGCGGAGAGCCGACATTCGCTGCACTTCACACTGATGACCGCTGTGCGCAAAATCGGTAACACCGCACTGCCGTGATTGTTGGTCCGCCGGAACCCGCCGCCTGCGTCGTGATCCGGCTGGTCACCGCCACCTTCACGTCCACGGTCGCGCCGGAGCATGTTGACTAAGCCATAACCATGACAGGCTCGTCAGCTGGAAACGGGGGCGTCACGGCGACACCCCCGTTTCTCGTCTCATACCCCGAGGGCGCGCAGGCCCATCCAGAGGCCCATCACCATCATCATCAGGTTCTCGGTCAGGGAAATGAAGCCGAGCGGTACGTTCGACTCCCCGCCAACGCAGGCACATTTCAACTCGCGCTTATCGATGTAGACGGCCTTGAACACGCTGACGGCCCCAATGGTCCCGATGAAAAGGGCAACGGGCGCGGAAATCCATGTCAGGACGCTTGCAGTCATCAGGATGCCAGACAGCGCCTCACCGTAGGGGTAGATCTTGCCGTAGGGCACCCAGCGTTTCGCCAGAAGGTCATAGTTCAGGAACATGGTCGAGAACTGCTCGACGTCCTGAAGCTTCTGAATCGCAAGCACCGTCATCGACAGCGAGATGAACCACTGGAAGCTCTGCCAAGTCAGGATCGTCCCGTATTGGTGCCATGCCAGCCCGAGCGCCAGCAGGGCACAGACTGAAAAGATCGCGATGACAGGCCGGTAGGTCGTGTCGCTCTGTTCTTCCTTGGGCGGGTCGATCCCGAGGAAGATGCGCAGATCGTCATGCCCCCCTACCCGGTCCCCGTCGATGAAAGTCTGGGGTGTCGTCTTGACGTCATGCTTGCGCTTGAAGGCCTCGGTCTCGTCCTTGTTCTTCAGGTGGTGATCCTCAACGACATAGCCTCTGCGCTCCAGCAAATCCTTGGATTTGAGGCCGAAGGGGCATGTGTGCTCGGGCATGACCATGCGGTAGAGAATGGCGGTTTTCGTGGTATCTTTTGGCATGATCATCTTCCTCAATTCGTGCAGGTGTACTGACCGCGGAAACCGGCCTCGTAGTCAGGGCCCGCGCTGATGATGAAGTCCTGAAGGCTGTCATCTTCCGTATCGCGCACCTGAATCCTGATCGGGTCAGCCGTAAAGCTTTCTTCCGCGCCATCGAGCCGGACAAGGTCCCCGCTGATCTTGACCAGGGCAGTGCCGCCCCCCGACACGAATACGGGCGGGCTTGTTTCGGTGTAAGTGAAGCTGCACGCGGCGCGTTCCGAAAAGACTTCGGCGATATCTGCCTGCGTCAGGAACTCCGGATCGACCTTGGAAACAACCTCGCTGGACAGGGCATCCTGAGCGGATTTCAACTCGGCCGCCGGTTTGTCCCCGGCGGGGATTGCCTCTCCAGTCGCCGATATGTCCGCGATCAGATAACGCATCTCCGCGATTTCCTTGTCCTGAGCATAGATGATGTCATCCGCCAAGGTGCGTACCCTGCGATCGGTGATTTCCGCGCGGGACGAGGTCATGATGGCTATCGAATGGTGCGGAATCATCGCCCGCATGTAGGCGCGGTCCTGCACCGTCACTTGGCTACGCACCAGCCAGAGCGCCCCCGCGAACACGATGACCGAGCTCGCGAAGATCGCGATGTTCAGCGCGTGGTTCTTGTACATGCCCAGCATGAAGGCCAGCATGACGAAGGCCATTAGCGCCCCCATGACAAGTGCCATGTAGGCGCGGGTCTCTGACCAGAAGACATGGCCGACCAGATAGGTGTTCAGGTACATCAGCCCGAACATTAGGACCGTGGAAACGGCAATCATCAGGAAAAAGCGGGAATAGGCCATCGGCGCCTCCGAGTGGATTCAGGCGAACAACAACCTTCCAGTGGGTGGATGTTCCCTGAATTCTGACTTTTCTCGGCCTATTCCTGCTGGGTTCTTTCACGTTGATAGGCACGTTCGCGCTCGGGCCAGGTGGATTTGATGTAGTCGAGGATCGCTCGAATTTTCGCATCCCCCAAGCTGTCGCCAAAGCCGGGCATGTCACTCTCAAAGCCCCCGCCGACCACCGCGGCCGTCCCGTCCCGCGTGATGCGGAACAGGATGTCATCGCCGTGATGCCAGGTGTGGCCAGTGGCATCATGCGGCGGTGCAGGCAGGCGCCCGTCGGGACCGGGACTGCGCCAGTCCGGTTGCCCCTCAAGCTCGGCCCCGTGGCAGGATGCGCAGTTTTGCTGATACAGAGCTGCGCCATCTACGCCTTCCTCAGTCGCGACGGCCTGCGCCCAGCTTGCAAGAGTTGCTGCAAATGCGACCATACCCTTCATATGACCCTGATCCAGTTCGTCATGCCCGAAGCTGCGTGCCCCAGCATGTGACAATGCAACAGCCACTTTCCCGGGTTGTCCGCAACGAAGGCGATCTCTGTCGTCTCGCCTGCCATGACCAGAACCGTGTCACGCAGCGGACCAAGGCTTCCGTCTTCCTTGCGCACGCTGAAATGTAGCCCGTGCAGGTGCATCGCGTGCGGGAAGATCGTGTCATTGGTCATGCGGATGCGCGCTGTCTCCCCGCGCGACAGGCTGACAAGAGGCGTCTCTCCCGGCCCGGCCTGCCCGGCCAGGGCCCAGAACTGTCCTTGCTGCACCAACTCCTGCCAGCTCAGCCTTTGTCCGTTGAAGGTGGCGCTTTCCAAGCCGCGCATCGCACCGCCCTGTAGCGGCATTTCAAGCACAAGCGCGGCGTCGACGCCCACGACTTCCATGCGCGGATTGCGGGGCAAGGCCCGAGGCGCACCGCGAGGCCCTGACGCGGCACGTCCTTCGACAGAGACTTCAGCAAGTACGCGCCAGCTATCATCCGCCGCGGCAAAGAAAAGTCCCGCGGCTTCCCCGTCCTCGGCGGTGACATCGACGATCAGGTCCATGCGTTGTGCAGGTGCAATCACAAGCGTATCCACCAACGGTTCCGGCGCGCCGAGCGGCATCCCGTCGAGCGCCACCGTCCAGCCAGTCAGCCCCTCCAGCTTCAGACCGAAGATCCGGGCATTGGCCGCGTTGATTAGCCGCAACCGCAGCCGCTCGTTCTGCCGGGCCGGAAGCCTGTAATCATGGCGCCCGTTCACCCCCACGAGGTTGCCGATCCGGCCTCCGTGGCTGCGCGTCATCGGCGCTGCGAAATCATCGACGAACAGGCCCGTGTCGGGGTCCAGCAACCAGTCGTCGATCATCAGGACCTCGTCGCGGTCCACATCCGGCGGCGTCGCCTCTTCGATGATCAGGGCTCCGGAAAGGCCCCGCGCGACCTGCTCCATCGAGCTGGTATGGGCGTGATACCAGTAGGTCCCCGCATCGGGCAGATCGAAAGTGTAGTCGAAGCTCTCACCGGGTGGCACCGCGTCCTGTGTCAGCCCAGCGACACCATCCATGGCATTATCGATACGAATGCCATGCCAGTGAACCGAGGTCGGAACCTCCAGCGTGTTCATCAGCCGTCGCTCCAACCGGCTGCCCTGAGCGGCGCGAATGACCGGACCTGGAATCGTACCATTATAGCTCCAAACCGGCGTTGCCGGATAGCCATCCGGGGCAAGCTGCGCAGTGGCCGCCTGGGCTCTCAGGAGCGAAGTATCTTGAGCATGTGCAAGGCGTGCCACTGGAACGGCGGCAAGACCTGCGCAGAAGGTGCGGCGCGTCATCTTCATTTCAGTTGATCCCGTTGGCGCGCTGCACTTCGCGGATGTAGGCGATGATTGACGTTACATCCGCACGGGTCACCTCGGGTTGCGGCGGCATGTCTCCGAATTTCCAATGGTGCGCGCGTACGCCGTTCGCAGCCGCCATCTGGAAGGCCGTGTCGCCATGATGCGACGGCTCGTAGATCCTGTGGATCAGCGGCGGGGCGATCCCCATTTTTCCGGCGGCATTTTCGCCATGGCAATCAGCGCAGACCGCATCGAAGGCCCGCTTCCCCATCGTCCCCTCGGGCGAAAGCATATCGGGATGCGTGGAGGCCACCATGGGCGCGCCATCCTCCGGCGACGTGATTTCCTGCACGGGGGCGGTTTGCTCGGAAGAGCGGGTGACAGCATAGGCACCAAGCACCACGGCAAGAACCGCGGCCCCGGCGAGGGTGAATTTGTTCATGGGAGTATCCTGACCTGCACGGCTTTACGGGCCGCGCGCTCTGATGATGGGGCGACAGAAATCGACCTAGGTTCAACTGGAGCTGGCTCAGGCGCGAGGAGGCGGGAGGTCCAAGGACAGACTGATCGTCGTACCAATTCGTGGCTCCGGCCACGCATGACGGAGCGGCAACTGATCGTTTTCATGCAGGGGCTGACTGCCATCCAAAAGGGCATGGGACCCACAGGTCACCATATCAGCGCAAGGCGCCTCGACCTGGTGATGACTATCGGAAATTTGCCGATCTGCTGGCACCATCGTTTCCGGACAGACCGTACAGTCATGCATCTCCGCCCCCGCCGCAGACATTTGCGGCGAGGCTGCCAGCATCAAGAGGCTGGTCAGAAAGATGACGGCGATCAGACGCATCAAGACTCTCCATCCGAGCCCCATAAGTGGGTTCCGACGACTCTGCGGTCAATCCCGAAATGAAGTATCGTCTGGGGCTGGGAACGGACATCCTTAGGCGCGAAGGTCCGGTATGGGCCGGTTGCGACAGGCGCGCCCATGCAGCAACTGCGAACTCGCCTAAGATCGACGAAGTCAATTTGGGCTCAAAGCGGTCATGGGGTGGCGCGGCAGGGCGCAAACTACTTCCCCCAACAGCCCCCACTTCCTGAACGGTCGCCTACCCTACCCCGTCGTTGGCGCTTCCGGCCCAGAGCGGGCATTTGACCAGGGTGCGGCGAAGGTCGGCTTCGAGCCCTTCCTGCTCATTCGAAGGGCTGCAGCGAACGGCCGCTCTCGCGAGCCGCCCAAAAAAGTGCCGGAACCACATGGGTTTTGCTTTGGGGTTCTGCCCGGCGAACCTTCTTTAGACGCGAGCACCGTTAGGGAGGGACAGAAACGACCGTTTTTGACAAAGCAGCTGTTCGTCATTGGCGGAGCTGCTGCTTCGATTCTCAGTCGCCTTGAGCTGACTGCACTATCCCAGCCTGTCTTCAAGTCTTCGGGCCAAGTCCCGGCGCCCCGCCCTACCTCTGATCTGCTCAGTGTGTAGCTTCGTGGCGAGCAAGTACCAGTCGCCGTCGTCAGAGGACTGGAGACGATAGTGGCGCGAGGCTCCTACTACCATTCCCTGTGCTGCAGTCGCGGCGACAACCGTGATAGTGAGGCCGCGAATTTCACTGGCATGTCCTATCTCTACATTCCCTCTCTGAAGCAAAGTCTCCAGATTGCCTATACTCATGAAGCTGCCGCTGCTGAGCGGTCCCTGGTTTGTCGCTTCTGCAGGATTCGCCAAATCCTTATCTGACATCTCCGTGCGATCGGTCACGATTGCCTCGGCAATACCCGACGCGGTTTCGAACCTGACAATGATGTCGACAACGAATACAGGCTCAAGCCCAAGGTTGGCCACGAACCAGCTCGCCTGCTTCCCGAACCCTGCGCCCAATGAGATGATAATCTCTGGTCGACGCTGTCGGCGGAAGCTGGTGAAGAAGACCTGTAAGTAAACGACCCAGATCAGCACCATGACCGCGTTTAAGATCACTTGCAGCGCACTGCTGTTACTGGATAGCCACTCAAACATAATAACATGTCATTGTGCTTACCCTGTCGGTGTACGTTCCGCCGCGCCCAAGGTTGCGGGCATAGCGACTTTTTGAGGATCGAGTTTCAGGATCACCGATAGATTTTTGTCGGTTAAGCTCCGTTCGATATCGCCATTCAGATAGAAGCGGATCGTGTTGTCGATCATCGAGGAGCCGAATCCGCTTCTTTCTTCAGCAGCTGTTCGCGTCTCTGGGCCAAACGACTCCTTCCAAAGAAGGATCAGTTGATGTTCTCGCCGTTCACTTCGAATCTCCAGTTTTCCCCCTGGGTGGGACAGCCCGCCGTATTTCATCGCATTGGTAGCAAGTTCATAAAATATCAGGGCGAGCGGGGTGACGGCCTCACCCGGCAAGCATACCTCCTCGACCTCAATATTCAACGCGTTCACATCCGCGAAGGCGCGGAGAACCGACTGGAGGAGCTCGGACAAGGTCGTCCGGTCAGCATCGCCGGCCGGACTAGAATTCCGCATGGAAAGGGAATGCGCAGTAGACAGGGCCGACAGGCGGTCCCGCATGAGCGGAACCAATTCGGTCACGCTATCAACCTGTCGAGCGCTGATGCTCAGCAAGGCACTGGCAATAGCAAAGCTGTTGGCGACGCGGTGCCGCATCTCGGCCAGCAGCAGTTGCTGCTGCTCCTCAGCTTGGCGCTGACGCGTGATGTCACGTGCGATCTTCGAGGCACCGATCACAGTCCCACTTGCATCTCGAACCGGTGAGACGGTCAGCGAAATCGGTACGAAGCTGCCGTCCTTCCTGCGGCGGGTGGTCTCATAGTTTGCGATACGCTCGCCTCGACGCAGCCTCGCAATAAAATCAACCTCTTCATCCAGTCGATCTTCGGGAAAGAGGATGGTGATGGGTTGACCGATGACTTCGTTGGCCGAGTAGCCAAAGAGCCGCTCCGCGCCCCCATTCCAGCTCTTTATGATGCTGTTGAGATCTTTGGTGATGATCGCATCATCGGACCCTTCGACGATGGCGGCGAGGTGTTCTCTCGAATGATCGATCTTGCTCATGTCTTGGCAGCCCTCACATTGGCGTAACGATAGGGTCTGTTGCTCCCAAGTGGAAGAGGCAGGACCAACACTCCCGACCCTCGGACGTTCGGGGCGACCTGCCGCGGGATTTTTGTTCCGCACAGCGGTTACTGACCAAGCTGCAGGTGAAGGTTCGCTCCAGAACGCCCAGCGGTCGAAATCCAGACGTTCTTGTCGCCGACAGAACCCACCATTTGTGTACAACCGAAAGCTGCCGTTTGTCGGAGGTCCGCTTCGTCCGCAAAGCTGACCTTGACTACCGGTCAAGGTGCCGATCTTGCGTGCTGACGCGGCGAAGGTCAGGTTCGAGCCCAAATAGGCCGGGCCGATCTTGGGAGACTTCGCGGTTGCAGCACCGGTGCGCCTGCCGCGACCGCCCTACTCGGACCTTCGCGCCTTGCGCAGCGACCTACGGCTCTCCGCCCGGCAGAAGTTCAACGCGACCCGCAACTCAGCAACCCGCACCCGGCGCATGATATACGGCCGGCAATCGTCCGATTTGGGTTCCATCTCGGCGAACGCGACTCCGGTCGAAGTGATTAGGTTGGCCCCCGGGAAAACTATACATTTACAGCATCTTATGAGAAATTCACCAAATGGGCTCAGTCATCAGGTCCAGAGAATAGCGGCCCTGAGAGACCGCTTTCGGGCCTCTTGGCGCCAAGCGCAGTGCTCAGCCCCTTCCGCATAACCCTCGGAAACAACAACAAAATCCGGCCGGAGCTGAAACGGGAGAACATTTTCGCGGGGACTAGTGGCGGAGAGAGCGGGTCTGACGTCCAACCTTCTCCAGTATAAGTCATTGATTTTATTTGATATGCACAGCTGCTACGCTGGAAGAGCGGGAGTCCGTCCGCAAAGGTTGGCTCTATCGTGATGTCGGCAACGATGAGCGGCAGTCGGCTGCCTTGATCTTGGAGAGCACCCCCGATCATCCACCAGCCGCCCTCGGCGCCAACAGGATGACGGCCGCACCGGCGAGGCAGATTGCGGCACCTGTCAGGTCCCAAGTGTCCGGGCGCTGCTTCTCGATGAGCCACAGCCAGAGGAGCGAGGCTGCGATATAGACCCCGCCATAAGCTGCGTAGGCCCGCCCCGCAAAATCGGAGGGGGCAAGGGTCAGGAGCCAAGCGAAGACGGCCAGGCTCAGGAGGCCGGGGACCAGCCAGAGCGCGCTCGCGCCTTGCCGCATCCATGCCCAGACCGCAAAGCAGCCCGCAATCTCGGCCAGAGCGGCACCGATGTAGATGGCGAGGGTGCCGGGTGCGTTCACGATGCCGCCTCGCTCTCCGGATGCTGGTGATCGGTTGCGCAAAGCGAATGGTCGCCCAGAACTTCAATGACCCGGCAATCGGCAATCCGACCGCCTGCACATTGCACGACCATGCGCTCAAGTTCGCCTTTCAGCGCAGTCAGGCGCGCAAGGCGGCTTTCAACCTCGGCCAGCTGCGCCCTGGCGATGACATCGGCGGCTGCGCAGGATTGATCGGGTCTGTCAGAGAGACTCAGAAGGTCTCGGATAGCGTCCAGCGGAAAACCGAGCTCCCGCGCATGGCGGATGAAGGCTAGCCGATCCAGTGCCGACTGCCCATAGAGCCGCTGGTTCCCGGCACTGCGATCTGGCTCCGGCAGGAGCCCGATCTGCTCGTAGTAGCGGATCGTCGGAACCTTCACGCCGGCCGCTTCGCCCAATTTTCCGATGGTGAGCATCAGATTTCCTCTTGAAGCTATAGCTACTAGAGACCTTAGGTTCCCGACTCAGCAAATACAATGTTGCCCGCTGGGCGGGTTGGAAGGGCGTGATGACGGCGAACGACAGTGCAACCTACGAATGGACGGTTTCCGGGATGGACTGTGCGTCGTGCGCCGGCAAGGTCCGGGGTGCGGTCGAACGCCTGCCTGGCGTGAGCGACGTCGATGTGGCGCTGATGACCGAGCGGCTTCGGCTGACTCTGGATGAAGGGCAGACCCCTCGCAACCAGATCGAAGCAATCGTCAAGCGGCTCGGCTACGGGATCGCGGCGAAAGGATCGAGCCCCGATCGGAAAGGCTTCGTGCTGCCGGACGATGAGCAAGCGTCCCGTGCGGACGGCTCGCGAGATGCCGCAGGACTCGAGCCCAACGCTGGATCGACAGGGCCCGAGAGCGGTCCCGGGCCCGGTTCGCGTTGGTATCAGACCGCGAAGGGCAGACTGGTGATCGGCACCGGTCTCCTCCTCGCGGCGGCATGGGCCGTGAAACTGCTCGCCTCCCAGGATGTGGCAACGTGGGCATTCATCCTCGCGACGCTCATTGGTGTCGCCCCTATCGCACGCCGCGCCGTCGCGTCCGCCAGAGCGGGGATGCCGTTCACGATCGAGATGCTGATGACAATCGCCGCCAGCGGCGCGCTCGTCATCGACGCCGCCGAGGAAGCGGCGCTCGTCGTCTTCCTCTTCGCCGTCGGGGAGGTTCTCGAAGGTGTTGCGGCGAACAAGGCCCGCGACGGGATCCGGGCGCTCGCTCGTCTGGTACCGAAGACCGCGATCCTGGAGATCGGCGGCCGGACTCGGGTGATACCAGCCGACCAGCTGCAGGTGGACCAGATCGTTCTGGTGCGCCCGGGAGACCGGGTCCCGGCAGATGGCGAAGTTATCGAGGGCACCTCGGGCGTCGATGAGAGCGCCGTCACGGGCGAGAGTGTGCCGAAGCTGAAGGAACCCGGTGCCTCCGTCTTTGCCGGCTCCATCAATTCCGAGGCGGCGCTGCGTGTTCGGGTCACCAAGTCGGCCGAGGACAACACCATTGCCCGTATCATCCGGCTGGTCGAGGAAGCGGAAAGCGCCCGGGCCCCGACCGAGCGCTTCATAGACCGTTTCAGCCGCATCTACATGCCGGCCGTCGTCGGAGTTGCGGTGCTGGTGGCCATCGTCCCGCCCCTCGCGTTCGGGCAAGGCTGGGATACGTGGATCTACCGGGCGCTCGCGCTTCTCCTGATCGGATGCCCCTGCGCGCTGGTGATCTCGGTACCGGCTTCCATCGCCTCTGCGCTTTCTTCAGGCGCGCGTCGCGGGCTGCTGATGAAAGGAGGCGCCGTGATCGAGGCCGCGGCGGCCACCACGCATGTCGCATTCGACAAGACCGGAACCCTGACCCACGGACGGCCGCGCGTCACGGACGTGGTGCCGATCTCGGGATCGGAGACAGAGGTGCTGGCGCTGGCTGCCGCCGTCGAAGCGGGGTCGAGCCATCCTCTGGCGGAGGCGATCCTGTCCCGCGCGGAAGCTGCGGGAGCGCCGTTCCTGGCCGCGACCGCCGCCAAAGCGCTTCCGGGCAAAGGGGCCGAAGCAGTCGTTGAGGGTGAAACCGCCTGGGTGGGCTCTCCACGGTTCGCCGGGGAGCGCGGTGTGTTGGACGACCACGCGCTCCGGGCGGTGGTCGGCATGGAAGATGAAGGCAAGACAGTCGTCGCGGTCTTCCGCCGGAGCCAGTTGGTCGGACTCGTAGCGCTCCGGGACGAACCCCGAGAGGATGCCGCCCGCGCGGTGCAGCAACTCAAGGCGCTTGGCATCGCGTCTGTGATGCTGACCGGCGACAACCGGCGCACGGCAGCAGCCATTTCCGCTGGGCTGGGCATTGACCATCGCGCCGAATTGATGCCCGAAGGCAAGGTCGCGGCGATCCGTGAGATGACCGCCAGGGACCGCGTGATGATGGTGGGCGACGGCATCAACGATGCCCCTGCGCTCGCCACCGCCCACATCGGAGTTGCCATGGGCTCCGGAACGGACGTCGCGCTTGAAACCGCCGACGCCGCGATCCTGCGCAATCGCGTGACCGATGTGGCCGGCAAGATTCGCCTTGCTCGCGCAGCCATGGCGAACATCAGGCAAAATGTGGCGATCGCGCTCGGCCTTAAGGCGGTGTTTCTGGTGACGACGATCCTCGGCATTACCGGGCTGTGGATCGCGATCCTTGCAGATACCGGCGCGACGGTGCTCGTCACACTGAACGCGCTGCGGCTTCTTGCGTTTGATCCGGAACGTGAGGCCTGAGATCAGATCATCGGCAGGGCGATGGTTCCGCTGCCATGCCGCAGGGCTGAGCGCTGAGAACATAAACCTCGGGGTACTGTTCCGCCGCGAGTGCTCAACATGCTGCAACTGGAATCGGGCTTCTGCTCGGTTTCGCGCTGGTGGCCGCCATCTGGTCGCGCACCACTACGGGGCTATTGGCCGTCCGGGGCGTGAAGCCGAACTCGAAAGAGAGACCGCAGGCGGCGATCATGGTGGCGTTCGTCGGGCTGCTCGCGCTCCACACGATTGAAATCCTGGCTTTCGCCGCAGTCTACAGGGCGCTGCAGGGCTGGGGCGTGGGAGGCTTCGACGGCAGCTACGACCCATGCTGGAGCGGCCTGATCTACTTCTCCGGCGTCAACTTCGCCACGCTCGGGTACACGCAGATCGAGGCAACCGGGCCGATACGGATGGTCAACATGATGCAGTCGCTCGGCGGCTTCATGGTGCTGACCTGGTCGGCGACGTTCCTCTAACTCGGTCTGCGAACTGGCCTGGCGCGAGTAGCAGCCGACGACCATGGGGAATGTCAGTTTGCCTCCGACACCCTCTCTTGGTATCGGCGCTCGCGCTCTGGCCATGTGCTCTTGATGTAGTCGAGAACGGCGCGGATGTCCGCGTCGCTCAGCACGTCTGCGAAGCCGGGCATGTCGCTCTCGTATCCGCCGCCGACCACGGCGGCGGTGCCTTCCCTAACGATGCGGAACAGGACATCGTCAGGATGGTGCCAGGTGTGGCCGCTGGCGTCGTGGGGTGGCGCCGGCAACCGGCCGGACGGAAGCGGCGAGCGCCAGCCCGGCTGGCCCTCCAGTTCCGCGCCGTGGCAGGCGGCGCACTGATCCGCATAGATCTGGCGTCCTTGCGCGATGATGTCCGCCGACGCAACGGCGGTGGATGCGGTACCGGCATAACGCCAGCCAGCAAAGACCGCGAGGATCACACCTCCGACGACCAGACCGATCACGACAGTATTTCGGAGAGCTTTTTTCAAGACGTCTATCCCCGATCACTGCGGAATAACATTCGCGTTTGGTCGAGACCACGTTGTGCCAGCGGCGAGGCGCCTGCGACAATGGACATTCTCGTGAGCAATGCCTATCTTTGCAGCATGCTCGAACGTGTCGTCACCATGCTTGCCATACTCGCGATCACCGTGGTGACGACGGTGACCTCCGCGCATGCGACACGCATGAGCATGAATTCCGGTGTGGATCACGCGATGCATGTCGACGACATGATGCACTCTCCGGTCATTTCGGGCTTCGACTGTGACGCTGGAGAGCACTGTGGATCGGCCGATGCCGAGATGTGCGAGTTCGTATGCGCAGGCCTCTCTGCCTTCCTGACGTCGGCAGGCGAGGAAGCCGGGCACGCCTACGGCGCCGCCAGTCATGACGTCCCGTCCGCGGCAATCCACGTCAGCCGTGCGCCGGGACTGAACGAACGACCTCCCAAGCTCCGTCTCCTCTGAGCGCGCCCGGGCAGACGCCCGAGGCGCCCCATCGGTATTGATGAACGGGACGGAAGTCCCGAGGAGACGACCATGAACATGCTTTCTCGACGCGGCTTTCTTGCCGCAAGTGCGGCCGCCATTGGCGCTGCACACTTGCCCCGCATCGCCTTCGCGCAAGGGGTGGCGCCGATCAGCCTCTCCGCTGCGACGCGCACGCTCGACATCGACGGTCGCGCTGCCACGGTCTTCGGGCTTGCCGGCCCCGGCGGTCAGGGACTGATCCTCGACCCCGGCCAGAGGTTCCGGGTCGATCTGACCAACGACCTGGACGTCGGTACCATCATCCACTGGCACGGACAGATCCCGCCCAACGCGCAGGACGGTGTGCCGGACATGCCGATGCCCCTCCTCGCACCGGGTGAAACCCGATCCTACGACTTCGAGGCACGGCCCGGCACGCACTGGATGCACAGCCATGTGCCCACCCAGGAGATGCAGCTGCTCGCCGCGCCGCTGATCGTGCGCTCGGCCGAGGACGTTGCTGCCGACCGGCAAGACGTCGTGATGTTCCTTCATGACTTCTCCTTCAAGGCCCCCGAGGAGGTTCTGGCCGAGATCGGCGCAGGTCATGGCGGCGGGCACGGCGCGGGCCATGGTGCCGGTGCATTGCCCGATCAGGGCGCTCCCATGGGAGGCATGGGGGCGATGCAGGGCATGGATCACGGGGCCATGGGCCATGGCGCCACGGGCGGCATGCCGATGGGCAACATGCCCGGAATGGGCGGGATGATGGGTATGGGCGGCCAGATGGGCGGCATGGCCATGGACCTGAACGACTATGACTGGGACGCCTATCTCGCCAACGACCGGACACTGTCGGACCCGGAGGTAGTGCGGGTCGAGCGCGGCGGGCGTATCCGGCTCCGGGTCATCAACGCCGCAGCGGCGACGGTGTTCTGGATCGACACCGGGGCGGCCGAGGCGCGGCTGGTCGCGGTGGACGGGCACGCCGTCCAGCCTATCGCGGGCTCGCGGTTTGGGCTGGCGATGGGCCAGCGGCTGGACATCGAGATCGACCTGCCGAACGAGGGCGGCGCCTGGCCGATCATTGCGCTACGCGAAGGGGCGCGGGAGCGCACCGGGCTCATCCTCGCCACGCAGGGCGCCGAGGTCCAGCGCCTCGATGCCGTGGCGGAGTCTGAAGCGCCCGCTTTCGACACCGATCTGGCGCAGGAGGCGCGCCTGGTCGCGCTGAATGCCCTGCCGGACCGGCCGGTGGATCGCAGCCAGATGCTTATGCTGGGCGGTTCGATGCAGCCCTATCTCTGGACGATCAACGGGGCTGTCTGGGGCCAGCACCAGCCGATCACCGCTCGCAGCGGCGAGCGCGTCGTACTGTCGTTCCACAACATGTCGATGATGGCCCACCCGATGCATCTGCACGGCCATGTGTTCCAGGTCGTCGGGTTGAACGGGCGACGCGTTGCCGGTGCGCTGCGCGACACGGTTCATGTGCCGCCGATGTCCAGGGTCGACGTCGCGCTCGATGCAGGCGAAGCCGCCCGCTGGATGCTGCACTGTCACCACATGCCGCACCTCGCCTCGGGCATGATGACCGAGTTCGCGGTCACTGCTTCGGTCTGACTTAGTCGGGGCGCTCGGACCGATCGCCCCGACGTCCTGCCCCTTGTTGTCGCTAGGGTCAGTTACGAAGCCCATCCCAGGGCTGAAAAACACGGAGTATGAAATGATGAACGGCGACAACACGGGCTCGATGATGGGTTGGGGAATGGGCTTCGGTTGGTTCTGGATGGTCGTCATCCTTGTGCTGGTCGGTCTCGTGATTGCCGCGCTGGTAAAATATCTGCGCAAGTGAGGGCTTTCCCTTACCTGAAAAGCCAAGGGCATTGTTGCTTTGCTGAATGCGCTTAACTTGCAGCAACATTCGTTCAGGAGCTGAAATATGAACTACGGACGTTTCTTTGCGATGATTGCGACTTCGACGGTCGTGATGTTTGGATTGATGTATCTGAACACCTACGCGCTCGACCACATCTTCTTCTCGCAGACGCGGATGTGGATGGCGATCTATATGGGCGCGGTGATGGCAATCATCATGCTAGCTTTCATGCTGGGCATGTATTCCAACAAGAAGGTCGATTTCGCGATCTTCGCGGGCGCTGCCGCAGCCTTCGCCCTGTCGCTGTGGCTTGTCCGCAGCCAGGAGACGGTCGACGACCTCGCCTGGATGCGGGCGATGATCCCACACCATTCCATCGCCATCCTGACCAGCGAGCGCGCCAATATCTCAGATCCTAGGGTTCGGGCACTGGCAGATGCAATCATCGAGGCACAGCTCAGCGAAATTGCTGAAATGAAGAGCTACATCGCAGACATCGAGGCGAATGGCGAGGCACCCGCGGGCACGCCCCGCGCCGAAATTGAATGACGCCACAGCCTGGTGGAGAGCAGATTCCGCTGCTGGAGTTGAAGTGATGAACCGAAAGGAACGACAATGGACTACACGATCAACCGCCTGATTGCGGACGCAGAATTTGACGCCGTCGAGGCCCGCACCCGTGCTGCGTTGACCGACAACGGTTTCGGCATCCTGACCGAAATCGACGTCAAGGCGACGATGAAAAAGAAGTTGGATGTCGAGATGCCGGCCTATCGCATCCTCGGTGCCTGCAACCCCAAGATGGCACATCAGGCGATCGGGATCGAGCCTAGGGTGGGCGCGATGCTGCCCTGCAACGTCATCTTGCGCGAAGTCGAGGACGGCGTCGAGGTCAGCGCTATCGATCCTGTGGCGTCGATGCAGGCGATCGAGAACGCCGAGCTGACGGCCGTGGCAGGCGAGGTGCGCGACCTGCTGGCGAAAGCCGTCGAGGCGATCTGAGATGAGCCTGCGCGCCGCCATCCTCACGGGCCTTGCGATCCTCGGGATCGGACTGCTCGCTGTCTGGCAGTTCGCGCCTTCGGTATTCGCCGAGGCGCGCAGCCTTCTGGACGTCGAGCGTCTGGAAATGCTGGTGGCGCGCGCCGGTCTCTGGGGGCCGGTCCTGATCGTCACGCTTATGACCCTTGCGGTCGTGGCCAGCCCCATCCCGAGCGCGCCGATCGCACTGGCGGCCGGAGCGGCCTACGGACATCTCTGGGGGACCGTGCAGGTCGTCATCGGCGCCGAGCTCGGGGCGCTGATCGCCTTCGGTCTCGCACGGGTTCTGGGGCATGATGTCTTGCGGCGGGTGTTCGGTGATCGCGTCGATGCCGGGCTTCTCGGCTCGCAGACCGCGTTGACGGCGACGGTTTTTGCCAGCCGCCTGATGCCCTTCGTGTCCTTCGACATGATCAGCTACGCGGCCGGACTGAGCCGATTGCACGCCTGGCTTTTCGCCCTCGCAACATTGGCGGGGATCATCCCGGCAAGCTTCCTGCTGGCACATTTCGGCGGTGAGGCGGTTAGCGGAGACCTCGGGCGCGCGACATGGGCGGTGCTCGGACTCGGGCTTGTGACGGGGCTGCCGCTGCTCTGGGTGGCGCTGCGGCAAAAGCCTGAAAAGGAAAATCCATGACGAAAAGCGATTACGAGAAGAACAGCATTACCCTGCCGGGCGCAGTGGCCATGGGAACCGGCGTGATGATCGGCGCGGGCATCTTCGCGCTGACCGGACAGATCGCCGAACTTGCCGGACCGCTCTTCCCGCGCTCGTTCGTCGTCGGCGCCATCGTGACCGCGTTCAGCGCCTACACCTACATCAAGATGTCGAACGCGTATCCGTCAGCGGGTGGCATCGGGATGATCCTGAAGAAGGCGTACGGCCCGACGACGGTCGCGGCGGGTGCTGCACTCCTGATGGCCCTGTCGATGGTGATCAACGAAAGCCTCGTCGCGCGCACATTCGGCACCTACACACTGCGGGCGTTCGGCGGCGATCCGGATAGCGTGCTGGTGCCAATCCTCGGCGTCGGGCTGATCGTCTTCGCCTGGCTCGTGAACGTATCGGGCAACCGGTCGGTCGGGCTTTTGTCCATCGTCATGGCCGTTCTCAAGGTGGGCGGCATCGCGCTGTTCGGGGCAGCCGGCCTCTGGGCGAGCGGCATCTCGTTCGAGGCGACAGGTGGAGACATGGGCGCCACCGGCTTCGTGGCGTCGGTTGCGCTGTCGATCCTGGCCTTCAAGGGCTTCACGACCATCACCAACAGCGGCGCAGAGGTCACCGACCCGCACCGCAATGTGGGCCGGGCCATCATCTGGTCGATTGCCATCTGCGTCGTCGTCTATCTGCTGGTGGCCTTCGCGGTCGGCTCCAGCCTGCCGCTCGACCGTATCGTGGCGGCGAAGGACTACGCGTTGGCCGAAGCGGCCCAGCCCTCCCTCGGTCAGACCGGCTTCTACCTGACGGTGGCGCTGGCGCTGGTGGCCACGGCGTCAGGTCTGATCGCCAGCGTGTTCGCGGTCTCGCGGATGCTGGCGATGCTGACCGACATGAAAATGATCCCGCACAGCCATTTCGGGATGCCGGGCACGATCAAGGACCACACACTCGTCTACACAGTTGTGATCGCGGGCTTTCTCACGGTCTTCTTCGACCTCAGCCGGATCGCGTCTCTCGGGGCCTTCTTCTATCTGGTGATGGACATCATCATCCACTGGGGCGTGTTCCGGCACCTGCGTGAGGACATCGGCGCACGGGGCTGGGTGTTGCTGACGGCCATCGCGCTGGACGCGGCGGTGCTGGCCGCCTTCGCCGCGATGAAGTGGCAGTCCGACCCCCTCATTGTCGTCCTCGGCGCGATCGGCATGGCGCTGGTGTTCCTGCTTGTCGGGATCTTCCTCGCACGCAATCCCGCCCCGGAAGACGCTCACGACCATCACTAAAAAGAGCTTGAGCTTCCAACGGCTGGAGGCCGCAAGCTGAAACAAGAGATCGAAAGGCTTGCAGACCATGGAGCATGATCATCATCACGCGGCACCCGACATTCCGGTGGGGACAGAGACGGCGAAGGACCCGGTCTGCGGGATGACGGTCACGGTAAAGCCCGACGGGCGGCACGCCGAGTTCCAGAGCGAAACCTTCCATTTCTGCTCGGAGAAGTGCCAGACCAAGTTCAAGGCGGATCCGTGGTTCTATGCCTCGGGCCGGGCCGCCGGGCAGAAGAAGGCTGCTCCGGCCAACGTCCAGTACACCTGCCCGATGCATCCCGAAATCGTTCGCGATGCGCCGGGGTCCTGCCCGATCTGCGGCATGGCGCTGGAGCCGATGGTTCCCTCGGACGAGCCGAGCGAGGAGTTGACCGACTTCACCCGCCGGATGTGGATTTCCGCCGCGGCGGCGGTGCCGCTCATTATCCTGACGATGGGTGAACTGGTCGCGCTGCCGGTGCGCGACTGGATCGGGCATCAGACCGCCAGCTATCTCGAATTCGTACTGGCCACGCCGATCATCCTCTGGGCCGCCTTGCCATTCTTCCGGCGCGGCTGGGACTCCCTCGTGAACCGCAGCCCCAATATGTGGACGCTGATCAGCATCGGCGTGGCGGCGGCCTATCTTTACTCGATCGTCGCCACTTTCCTGCCAGGGATCTTTCCGGAACAGTACCGGATGGGCCATGGCGTCGGCACCTACTTCGAGGCGGCGGTCGTGATCGTGGCGCTGGTCTTCGTCGGCCAGGTTCTCGAATTGCGGGCGCGCGAACGCACCGGAGACGCGATCCGCGCGCTCCTCGACCTCGCTCCAAAGACGGCGCGGCGCATCCTGCCGGACGGCACCGAATACGACGCGCCGCTGGAGAACATCATGGAGGGCGACCGGCTGCGCGTGCGGCCCGGCGATGCGGTCCCGGTCGATGGCACGGTGATCGAAGGTCGATCGTCTCTGGACGAAAGCATGCTGACCGGCGAGTCCATGCCGGTCGAAAAGGGCCCGGGCGATGCGGTGACCGGGGCAACGATCAACAAGAACGGCTCCCTCGTGATCGAGGCGGGCAAGGTCGGGTCCGACACCGTGCTGGCGCAGATCGTCGCGATGGTGTCGAACGCGCGCCGGTCCCGCGCGCCGATCCAGGGGCTGGCTGACCGGGTGTCGGCGGTGTTCGTGCCGACCGTGGTCGCCATCGCCATCATAGCCTTCGTCGTCTGGATGATCTTCGGCCCGGAACCCGCGTTGGTCTTCGCCATGGCATCCGCCGTTTCGGTCCTCATCATCGCCTGCCCCTGCGCGCTGGGGCTGGCGACGCCGATCTCCATCACCACGGCCGCGGGGCGCGGTGCGCAGGCGGGTGTGCTGATCAAGGACGCCGAGGCGCTGGAGCGTATGGCGGGTGTCGATACGCTCATCGTCGACAAGACCGGCACGCTGACCATGGGCAAGCCGAAGCTGACGGACGTTGTGGCGCTTGGTGACATCACCGAGACCGACCTGCTGTCGCTGGCCGCAGCTCTGGAGCGCGGCTCGGAACACCCGCTGGCTGAGGCGATCGTCGAGGGAGCCGAGGCGAAGGGTGCGCCGCGTCAGGAGGCCACGGACTTCGACGCCGTCACCGGCAAGGGCGTGCAGGGGATAGTGGGCGAACGCGCGGTGGCGCTCGGCAACGCCGCGATGATGCGGGAGATGGGGCTCGACACCGCGCAGGCCGAGGCAAAGGCCGACACCCTGCGCGCCGAGGGCAAGACGGCGATGTTCGTCGCTCTTGACGGCGCGCTCGTCGGCATCGTGGCGGTCGCCGACCCGATCAAGGACAGCACCGCTCAGGCGATCCGGGAACTCCATGCCCAGGGGCTGCGGGTCATCATGGCCACGGGCGACAACGAGCGCACGGCACAGGCGGTGGCGGGCAAGCTTGACATCGACGAGGTCCGCGCGGGCATCCTGCCCGAGGCCAAGAAGGACCTGATCGACCAGTTGCGCCGCGATGGCCACAAGATCGCCATGGCGGGGGACGGGGTGAACGACGCGCCCGCGCTGGCCGCCGCCGATGTCGGCATCGCCATGGGCACTGGAGCCGATGTTGCGATGGAAAGCGCAGGCATCACCCTGTTGGGCGGCGACTTGATGGGCATCGTGCGGGCCCGCAAGCTCGCCCGCGCCACATTGCGCAACATCAAGCAGAACCTGTTCTTCGCATTCGCCTACAACGCTCTCGGCGTCCCTATCGCAGCAGGACTGCTCTATCCCGTGACCGGCCTGCTGCTCTCGCCGATGATTGCGGCGGCGGCGATGAGCCTGTCCTCGGTCTCGGTGATCACCAACGCCTTACGGCTCAGGCGGGTCGATCTCTGACCTGCAAGTCCACACATTCAACCTCGAAAGGAAAATCAGATGACCCAAGACACTTTTTCCCGCCGCACGCTCCTGATCGGCGGAGCTGCACTGGTGGCTGCATCGCCCCTGAGGGCTCTTGCGCAAGGCGCCGGACCGGCGATCCACGTGATGAAGGACCCCAACTGCGGCTGCTGCTCGGCCTGGATCGAGATCCTCGAGAACGACGGCTTCTCCGTCACGACCGAGGCGAGCGCCGGGACGCTTCTGATGCGTTACAAGCTGGACAACGGAATCCCGCAGGAGATGGCCTCCTGCCATACAGGCCGCATCGAAGGCTACATGATCGAGGGCCACGTCCCCGCTGCCGATATCTGGCGCCTTCTGGAAGAGCGTCCGGACGCAGTCGGCCTCGCAGTGCCCGGCATGCCCTACGGCTCGCCCGGAATGGGACCGGAAAGCGAGCGAGAGGCCTTTGACGTGTTTCTGATCCGAGGCGACGGATCGACCGAGGTCTTCACCAGCTATGCTTCTGCCTGACCTTGAGGCTGCAATTCGGTTCTTGATCAGGGGCGAGAAGATATACGCGCCTGATCCCGCATAACAGCGTAGTCCGCCAGCATCTCCGCGACCGCCGACCCCTCCGGCAGCAGGGCCAGTTCCTCGGCCGCCCGCGCCTGGAGATCCCGGCTGTACTCGACGACGGGCGGACACGCCCCGAGGCTGCCGACGTCAGAAGCGCCCGTCGCGCAGCTGCTCAGCCAGATCGTCGCGAGAACGAGGGCGACGCGTCGCGGCCTCGAGCATCTTGCGTTGGACATCATTGGCCTTCTCCGTAGTCTCAAGGCGTTCGACGAGGCGTCCCGCTCGCTCGCCGAACCGCCGAAGCGCGAGCACGAACAGCACCACGGCGAGGATGATGGCCCCGTAGCGCAGCGCCGCCTGCACCCACGGGCGGGCCGCGATCCCGGTGAGGAGCCCGGCGATCACCGCCGGCCCCGCTTCCAGTCATCGAGGCGAGCATAGATGGTGACCGCGATGCCTCCGAGCGCCACAAGGATGAACACCCAGGGCAGGGTGTCGAGATACGGCACAAGCGGCAGGATGGCGGATTGGGTCTCTGCCAGGACGCTCTGCGCGACCTCGACCCCGGCTGCGCCCAGCGTCGCCACGCCAGCCGCGCCACCGCCTTTCAAGGTGCGGCTCTCAGCCAGCGCTTCGCGTGCGGGCGGCGTCTCGGCTGCAAATGCCGTCGCCCGGACCGGGAACCGCTCGCCCCACTGACGCGCCGGGCCGAGGTCGACATGGATAAACCCCGAGCGCGGATAGAAGCCGAAGCCGAGGAACCCGACCTCCCGCGCTGCGGCCTCGAACGCCACCGGGTCGTGGTTCGTCATGGCGATGTCGAAGGCGGCGCCATCAAGGTGCTTGGATCGGGTCGCGCCGCCGACGGCGCGGTTGTGCTCTGGGCTGCGATAGGCCGAACGGACGATCAGCGGCTTGCCCAGCTGGTCGCGCAGCGCCTGCAGCTTGTCGAGCGCGGGTTCGCTGACCAGCAGTTTGCCAGTGCCCCGGCAGGCGATCTCAGCCGGGCTGAAATTCCGCCAGCGCCATGCGCTCTCCGGAACGTCGCGCCAATGGCGATAGAATGTCGTGGTCATGGGGGTCCTCCGAAACGAGTTGTCGGCCCCTCGCAGGGCTCGGTGCGTTCGCCGTTCGGGAAGGTCCACTGGACCTTCTCGTCTGCCTTTCAGGCAGACCACGGCTCACCCCGCCACGAGGGCGGGTCATTGCGGGCTGATGAATGGGGATCGGGTACGGCTACGGGCCGCCGCCGAAGATCTTGAGCTTGATGGCGATGCCCGCGAGCAGCGCCAGCATGACGCCGGTGGTGATCATGCGCGCGGCAGTCTGCATGGCGGTGCGGCGCACCAGGCGGATGCAGTCCACCAGCGAGCGCAGATCGCGGATGTCGAGCGCGGCCTCGTCGCCGTCGAGGCCGACATCGGCGAGAGCGCGCTTCGCGCCTTCCTCGGCGGCCCGCGTCAGGATGGCCTCGAACTCGGCGTCGGGCATGCGGACGTAGCCCTCGGATCGGGGTGGGTTCATCAGGGTCCTCCTTCCGCCGCTCAGCCGATCTTGCAGCCCCAGAAGGACGTGTGATCGGCGGCGAACTAACCGTCCGCTACCAGGAAATACCTCTGCAGCTCGACGGTATCGCCCGCCGTCAGCGGGACCATGGTCTGATGCCAGATCGCGGTGGCGAGCGAGACGTGGGTGGCGGAGATTTCGCCAAGGGAGCCGCGGATTTCGGTGGTGCCGTTCAGGACGAGCTGCCCGCAAATTCAGGCAGTCGTGCTGGCGTTGACCTTGTACATGAGCGTCGCGCCGAAGAGGTAGGTGCCATCGACCGGGCGCCACGAAATGGTTGTTCGCGGCGTCGAAGGCCCCCTGAGCGTTATGGTCAGTGTTGTTGAGGCCGATCTTCGTCCAGGTCCCGACGCCGACATAGTTGTCGTAGCTGGTGTACGCCTTGACGCGCGGCAGCCGGGGCTGATCGACGATCCCGTTAGCGTTGTCGACGCTGAGCCAGTCGAAAAGGTGCTGACGTCGGCCGAGCCACTCAGCTGATCCTCCCCAACAGATTACGGACGTTCGACACATGCCACTTCCCGCCTCGTCTGGTTCGCATGCCTCGAGCGTTCAACTCGTCGGCAAGGGCCCGCAGGGACGTGTGACCGGCCTGTTGAATGGCGCGTACGATGGGGGACAGCGCCATGGCGAAGTCATTTGCGTTGCCCGCCACAGTGACCCTCAGCGCTTCTCCGCCCTTGGCCGCCCGCCTGAGCGCCGCGGCCCCGTTCGGGTTGCCAAGCTTGACCCCGCGCGCCTTGGCCGCCGCCAGCGCTTCCTTGGTGCGCCGCGAGATCGCTTCGCGCTCCTGCTCCGCCACCAGCGCCATGATCCCGACCGTCAGGTTGTTGGCCTCCGGCATGTCGCAGGCGACGAACCGGACGCCACTGTCGCGGAGGGTGAGCAGGAAGGCGGCGTTGCGGCTCAGACGGTCGAGTTTGGCGATGACCAGCGTTGCGCCGGTGAGACGGGCCAGGTGGAGCGCCTTCTCCAGTTCGGGCCGGTCGTTTTTCCGTCCGCTTTCGACTTCGGTAAAGCGGCTCAGGATCAAAGCCCCCTGCCCTGACGCATAATCGTCGATCGCCTTTCGCTGCGCTTCGAGCCCGAGACCCGATCGCCCTTGCCTGGCCGTGGAGACCCGCTCGTAGGCCACGAGCCGGAGGATCGGGGCAGTATCGTTGACCATGTACACACCTGCCTGACGTTGGTTGCGCAGGTGTGTACATCGCTCCGATGCCGCCGATCTCGTAGTCGTTTCTGCTCTCAGAGGCGCTCGCAG
Source organism: Pelagovum pacificum (assembly GCF_016134045.1). Lineage (NCBI taxonomy): Bacteria > Pseudomonadati > Pseudomonadota > Alphaproteobacteria > Rhodobacterales > Paracoccaceae > Pelagovum > Pelagovum pacificum. The sequence goes on from NZ_CP065915.1 coordinate 2,390,658, forward strand.
TCCGCGTCGAGCGTCAGCCCGGCCGGCTTGTCCTCGACAGGTGTGCCGTCCTTGTCCCGCAGCGTGCCGTCAGGCCCCCGCCAGACCAGTTCGATCCGGTTCAAGGTCGCTGTGCCATCTTCCGCCATCACATCAGACAGGCGCGTCCGGGAGGTCGGCGTGATCCCGAGCTCCGCCATGTAGCGCCCCATCAGCTCGAGCTGCTTGTTGGCGATCGCGATCCAGGGCGACTGCTGAACGTAGCCCGAAGGTGTCTTGATCAGCCTGGGGGTCTCTCGTTGTTTGCGGACCGCCTCGGCCCAGAGACTGTAGGATTGGCAATAGGCGGCGAAGGCAGCTCGGTCCGCCACGGTGAGGATGCCCGCCTCGTGGAGCGTGCGCGCGAGCCGACGCCACTCCTTGCGCGCATCCGCGTCGAGGTGGTCCGGACAGCGCGGCACGCCACCCTCCTTGAGCCGCGGCGACATCGTCGGCTTGAGCTTTGGCCCGCGTCTCATGTCGTGGAGTCCGGCGCCTCGACGCCGATCCTCTGTTTGCGCTCTGCGATCTGGTCGAGCAACTTCGCCAGCGCGTCCGTCGCCTGCCCCTTGTGCGTCACGCTGGTCTCGCCGGAATGCTCGATGCCGGACGTCTCCTGCCAGCCCGCCTGTGTCTTGAGATAGAAGATAGACGAGGTGGTGCAGCCGGCACGGGCCTTCTGGAGCAGACCGTGGGCCACATGCGCGATGGCCTTCGCCTTACCCCTTTTGTAGTGCTCAAGAACCTCCGGATCTCGTTCGCAAATGGCACGGAAGGTATTGCGGGCGATGCCGAAGTAATCGGCGATCTGCTCCTGGTTCAGCAAGGCGGCGAGCGTCTCGACCTCGGAGCGCTGATGATCGTCGAGGGTGATCGGCTGCCGCCCCATCTCACGCTCCCTTTGCCGTCCAGCGGTCGAACAGGCGCCGCAGCGCGTAACTGCGCACCAGCGATACCGCCATGAAGGCGAGGCCCGTCAGCACCATCTGCCGGTGTTGAGCTTCGATGCCGACCAGGGGGAACACGGCGAACTGCGTCGCAAGCGCGACGCCGTAGCCGACCACGACGTTCGCGATCGCCTCAACGAGCGACATCCGGCGCTCCTGGCTCATGCCGCCGCCTCCCCGCGTCGCTCGATCGCGGTCTCGGTGAACGTCGCTCCTCCGGACAGTTTGGCGTCCTGACCGGTGAAGGCCTGCCACCGCGTCACGGCCACATCGACATAGGCCGGGTCCAGTTCCATTGCGTAGCAGACCCTGCCCGCCGTCTCCGCCGCGATGAGGCTGCTGCCCGACCCGGAGAACGGCTCGTAGACCGCCTGTCCCGGGCTCGAATTGTTCAACATCGGCCGGCGCATGCACTCCACCGGCTTCTGCGTGCCGTGGACGGTCGCGGCGTCCTGATCCCGATTGGGGATGGTCCAAAGCGTGGATTGCGTGCGATCCCCCGACCAGTGTCCCTTCCCCCGTACGGCGTACCATGCCGGCTCATGCTGCCAGTGGTAGTGCCCCCGGCTGAGCACATGCCTGTCCTTGGCCCAGATGATCTGGCTGCGGATATCGAAGCCGGTGGCCACAAGACTGTTCGCCACGGTGGTTGCATGCAGCGCGCCATGCCAGACGTAGGCGACATCGCCGGGGAACAACGCCCAGGCCTCACGCCAGTCGGCGCGGTCATCATTGGCGACTTTGCCTGTGCGCCTGGTCTTCGACGCGCCGGTCTCGTTGCGCCAGGCCGGATCGTAGTTCACGCCGTAAGGCGGATCGGTCACCATGAGATGCGGCGTGACGCCATCGAGCAACCGATCGACGTCAGCCTTGCTGGTGGCATCCCCGCAGAGCAGCCGGTGCTGGCCCAGCAGCCAGAGGTCGCCGATCCGGCTGACAGGATTGGTCGGCGGGTCCGGCGTCACCTCCTCGCCGTCCTGAGCCTGTCCGCTCGCCAGCAGCGCATCCAGCTCCGCCCCGTCGAAGCCGAGACTGCCAAGGTCCACGCCGAGGTCTCCGAGGTCAGCGAGTTCGAGGCCGAGCAACTCCCGGTCCCATCCCGCCTGCTCCGTCAGACGGTTGTCCGCCAGGATGTAGGCCCGCTTCTGCGCCTCCGTCAGATGCGCCAGTTCGATCACCGGAACGCTCGGGAGGCCCAGCTTCCGCGCGGCCAGCACGCGGCCATGCCCAGCGATGATGCCGCTGTCGCCATCGACCAGCACCGGGTTGTTGAATCCGAACTCGCGGATGGACCCGGCGATCAGCGCGACCTGCGCCTCGCTGTGCGTCCGGGCGTTGCTCGCATAAGGAACCAGGTCCGCAACCGGCCGATGTTCGATCGACTGGGCTCCGATCGGCCCGCCTACCCGCTCTGCCACTGCCTGCGCCATACCCCCGCTCCCGAAACTCGTGGCCCTCTGCCTGCCTCTCCCGGAAAGTCTATCACGACCGCTAAAACCCTGTCACCGTGACGAAAAACGACAATGAACGACATGAGCAGACAAAGTGCCGGACAATGACGCCAAGTCGCGCCACCTCGGCCAAGGTCAGCATTGCTGACCTTAATGCTCGATATCACGCGTGGCAGCTGCATGGCCTTGACCGCCGACCCGGCGCCGCGGACCATGACAACTGAGTTTGGAGTATGCGCTCATGTTGAAGCCGTTTCTTTTAGTCCTCCTGTCAATCGTTCCAGCGGCATTGACCGCTCAGGCATCGCTGGAGGGCGTCGTCACTCATGTTCGCGATGTCGATACGTTTGAGGTTGATGGCATCGCCATCCGCCTAAATGGCATTGACGGGCCGGAGCTGAACGAGCCCCACGGCCGGCAAGCAAGCGCATTCATGCAGCAGCTGGTCGACGGCCGCACTGTGACATGCGCTCTCAATGGGGAGCGCAATGGAGATCGGTTGATCGGCGTCTGCTTCCTCGACGGACAGGATGTGGGCGCTCTTGCGATCGCTCAAGGCCTTGCCCTCGATTGCCGGCGTTACTCTGGCGGCCGCTACGCGCACCTGGAGCAGCCTGGTGCGGTCCAGCGTCTGGGTGGACGCGCCGGATACTGCTGATCTCGGCAACCTCCGAGAGAGGCTTCGATAGAGCACTGCGCCGGCATTCCCTGAGCCGAAGCCGAACCAGGTCCGAGGCCTTGCTCGAACGACAAGTGGCCGATTGCCTGATCGGCCATCGCGGATCTATCATTCAAAATGCGCAGGCTGTGGTGGATCGTACCGATCGTCGCGGTGTGGGCGATCGCCAACACCGCGGATGATATCTCCGAGAAGACTCGAGGACCAACCTCGCCATCCGCTCAGACATTCCAGACCAATCCTGCAACCGAGACGAACCTTTCAGGTCCTCAGGTCAATACCGATCGAGCGACCTATGAGTATGTCACCGGAGACCGCGTCCGGCTTCGGAGCGGGCCGACGACATCGGATTCCGTTCTCGGGCATCTCAACACGGGAGATCGCGTCAGGCTACTTGGAAGAAGCGGTTCTTGGAGCGAAGTAATTACCTCTTTCGGCAGAGGGTGGATGTCGTCCGATTACCTTTCACCTGATCAGCCGCCGACCACTGTCAGAGCTCCTGCCACCCCTAGCAGACAGATCGCGGCACCAACGGACCGGGAGATACGCGACGCGAGAGCACAGATAATCCGCCAAAGTATCGCGAGCTACCAAGGATCATGCCCCTGCCCCTACAACATCGACCGGGCCGGGCACCGGTGTGGAGGCCGAAGCGCTTGGTCCAGACCAGGGGGCTTTAGCCCGATCTGCTACGACAGCGATGTGACCGACGCTCGTTTGCAGTCCTACCTCGCGAGGCAGCGATGACCGCCAACGTGGCGTGCCGCTTAACCAAGCAGTCACGATCGCGGCTTTGGTTGCCGGCCGTGAGCGCAAACCTGGCGGTATCCGCGTTCGGCAGTCTGAATGCCGTCGCAGCTGACCTCGCCAGTCGTTCACTCTCGCGCGCGTCTCTCTCTATTGCTACCTACTGTCCCTGTCGGTTGGTGAGTCCTTGAGCAGAAGGCATAGGACGACCAGCCCCGGCATTTGCCGAGGTGGGTCCCACTGCCATCAGCTGTCCGTGTCGGTCGGAGCCGCCCCGTCGCTTCAGGCCCCCGAGGTCGATAAGGTCCTCTCCTCGAGGTCAGCCGCTACTTACGACACCGGACCCGGCACCGGGGGACGCGCTTCGGCCTTTCGGACTGCGCTCGGCATCTGTCCCCGCCCCGCGGTATGCCATCCTGCAACCGGCGCCACGGTCATGCAAACCCTCCGCCGATCCGGACCACCAGCGAGCCCTGGGCTCGCCGAACATGGTGCTTCGATTATCACACACAACTTAATCCATTGAAATATAGTCATTTTATGACACACGCCGTCACACGACGACATGCTCCCGTGTGCGAGATCGATACAGCGCTGCTGCGTGAATTCAGGCTGCCCAACCGAAGCAACCCGCTAAGCGGAGCTGGCCATCGCCACTTGATTGCTCGTTGCCGGACCCTATTGCGATCATCTCGCGTCCGCGCCTGCTTTGACATACGGCTACATCTGCGCTGAACTGAGAGCCGGGAGGAGGGCCGTCATGGGCCACAACACGCTCGGCGTAATACCGAACAACGTGAAGTGGCGGCGAGTGGTCGGGCTGCTCGGCTCAGACGCGGCCGGCCCGGAAGTCTTCGCAGCAAGCGCGCAAGCGGCCGAGCGGGATCTTCTGGACGCGTCCGATGATCCGGTCTTCGTCGAAGCCGTCAGGCTCCTGCTCGCGATCCCGGCTGCGGCAAGGTCGGAGGATTTCGGCGACGCACTGAGGCAACTGGACCTTTCCGTCGTGGATCAGCCAGAGTTGCTGGACATAATCGTTGCGACAGGCCAGCGGCTCGACAACGTGAGACGGTCGACCAACCGCCGCACCGACCTCGGCGAACTCGCGGGCCGGGCGCTCACGGCCACGCTCTCTGACTGGATCGGTAATTCCTTGCCCGGGCTCTTCGAGGCGACGGCGGATGACGTCAGGCTCGCCGCACGGACGCTGAGCTACTCCAAGCGGATCTCCGAACTCACCCGTGGGTATTTCGCGAACCTTACAAAGGCGACCCTCGCATATTGGCTGGAGCGCGATCTGAGCAACCACGTCGGGGCAGATGCACGGTTTGCCGCGCAGGGGAGCCGCAGCGCTTTCGACGAGGAACTTGGCGCGTACGCGCACGAGGCGACCAGAATCATCAAGGAGTTCTCCAGCGGGTGGTACGGCAAGACACTGCACGACCGGGGCGGCTTCTCCGAGCACGATGCCGCCTCGTTCGGAGCAGTCAGCCTGAAGAAGATCGTGGCAGAGTTAAAGGTGAAAAGGGTCGCTCATGGCTGAACCTGTAATCACCGTGTTCGAGGGCGATGACCGTCAGGAAATTCGGATCAACGGGCAGGATCCGACCTTCACCTTGGCGTTCGACGCGATCCGGGCCGCCGCCGTTACCGAGATCGATGACCTCGCGCTCGATTTCTTGGAGATCGCCGCCGCTGTGTTCGCCGCAGACAGTGGCTTCAAACGCGGCGGACCGACCCGGCCGCGAATGGGCGAAGACTGGCGTCGCGAGTTCCGGTTCCGCATTCCGGTCAGACGCTCCGAGATCTGGTCTAAGCCGGAGATCACCGACGCGCTTATCGCCGTGGCGGAGTTCCTCACCGAAGACAGCATGGCTTTCGAGTTCGCGGACGCAGAACCGGCCATACCGATTGATCCTTATTTCGACCTCGATACCAGCGGTGCGACGTACAAGGCAGACGAGGTCATCCTGTTCTCGGGCGGCCTAGACTCCTTTGCGGGGGCACTGGAAACGCTTTCGGCATCGACCGAACGGGTCATTCTGGTCACGCACCGGTCGGCTCAGAAGGTGATCCCACGGCAGGTAGAGCTCGGAGAAATTCTAAAGAAGCGATTTGGGTCCCAGGTCATGCACCTGCAGGTTCAGGCGCGGCGGAAGGGCCAGCAGGGACGGGATGACACGCAACGATCCAGAACGCTGCTCTTCACGGCTCTCGGCCAGGCGGTCGCCCGAACATTCGGCGCCCGGCGCCTCAGCCTGTTCGAGAACGGCGTCATCAGCCACAATCTGCCGATCTCACAACAGATCGTGGGCACCATGGCCACGCGCACGACGCACCCGCTCGGCCTCAAGCTCATGAACGACCTGCTGGGCCTCATCTGGCCCGGCGGGCCGTCCATCCGCAATCGCTACGAATGGCTGACGAAGACGGATGTTGTCCGACGGGTTGCAGAATACGGAGCTGCCCGTGACATCCCGAGAACCGTGAGCTGCACAAGCATTCGCGAGCAGACCAGTCGCCACACTCACTGCGGCGCCTGTACACAATGTCTCGACCGGCGGTTCGCCATTCTCGCGGCCGGACAAGCGGAACACGACAAGGCAGAGGACTACAAGACGGACATCCTGTTCGGCCCCCGCGATACGACGCGATCCCGCACATTCGCATTGGAGTGGACTCGGCACGCGATCCGCGTCGGTCAACTCGACCGCACGTCTGCCCTCACCGAGTTCGGGCAGGAGATCAGCCGCATCGTTTCAGGGAATCCCACGCTGTCGTCGCGGGAGGCCCTGGACAGGGTCCTCGATCTGCACCGGCGCCATTCCAGAGCGGTGCAAGACGTCATCGAGTCTGCGACCGTCACACAGGCAGGTGCGCTCGCCCGGCAGGCACTGCCCCGGACGTCGCTGCTCGTCCTGCATCTCAGCCAAGCGGGGCCGGAGTGTGCCGCCCCCTCTCGGCGGTTTGGCGACCTGTTCAGGCCAGCCAAATTAAACGACGTCGAAGAGGTCGATATGGTCCCTGACCCTTCCGCGTTGCTCCGGGTCGCATTCTTCGAAGACGAGAACCACGTACTCGCGGTCGAGGGACTCGGGCGGGTCGAAGGAATGCCGGCCCGTGTCGCCCATGAACTGAAGCCCCAGTTCGACGTGGATCGCGCCGCGGGCCTGAAGCCCGATGACCACCGGTACGTGGAGCAACATCGGCTCGCACATCGGACAGGCCAGACCGCGGATGCCGCCCGGCAGAGCGTGCGTCGTTGCCGGCAGACACTCGCAAGCTTTTTCGAAGACGTCCACGGTGAGCCCCCGCCACACGACCTCCTCATCGAGAGTCCGCGAGACCCGGCAACCCGAGGTTACCGGCTCGATCCGACCATGATCCCGATCTCGCGGGACCGGGTGGACTGAGTCGCTAGTCAAAGCTGCCTTGGCGCCCCCAAAAGAACGACGGGAACACCCGAGTCACGACAAATCCGCTCCGTGTCACGTCTCAGCGGTTACGGCCCTTGTTATCGCTGAGTTTTCTGGTCCGCCATGTCACGTCGAAAACCCGCCGCGTCACGCTGAAAACATGTCTAAGCCACTGACAATATTATATATTTATCCACACGAGCAGACAAGTTCAGAGGTAGCATGTCATACGCGTCCATCCCCCAGAATCCAGACCGCATGCTCAGCGAGCGCGCCCTTGCCGCCCGGTGGGTCCTCTCCACGAGAACGCTCCAGAGGTGGCGCAGCGACGGGTACGGCCCAGCGTTCCTAAACATCGGCGGGAGTATCCGCTACCGGCTTGGCGACATCCTCGCCTACGAGGCGCAGCATCGCCAGGGCGGCGATGACCTGTAACTGGAGAACAGGCGAAGTCGCGGGCAATCGCGACCCGGCCGTCGGACGCAATCCACTGCCCGCATGCGCCATGAGGCCACCAGAACGCCGGGCCGAGCTCTGCAGGCTGCTCGCTCTCGGCCTCGTCCGGCTCCATGCGCGCAACCGGCAACTCTCTGCGTCCGATGGAGAATCTCCGCTACACTCTCCGCCCGACCAGAGCGGTGATGCAACTCCAACCAATCGGAGAGACGCATGACCGATCCCATCCCCGCGCGACTGGCCGCCCTCAAGACCACGCCGACGCCCGACCTGAAGCAGCAGTGGCGCGACCTGTTCGACAGCGAGCCGCCGCCCTTCAATCGCCGCTACCTGGAGAGCCGCCTCGCCTACCGCATCCAGGAACTGGCCTATGGCGGTCTGAAACCCGAAACGATCCGGCGGTTGGAGCGGCTGGGTGAGGACCTGGACGGCGGGGATCGCCACAAACGCTACATCCGTACGGATCGGATGCCCATCGCCGGGACGCGGTTGATCCGGGAGTGGCAGGGCGTGGAACACGTCGTCACCGTCACGAAGGACGGCTTCGAGTGGCAGGGGCGACCCTACAAATCGTTGTCCGCCATCGCCCGCGGCATCACCGGCACGCGCTGGAACGGCTGGGTGTTCTTCGGCCTCAAGAACCAGAGGAGCCGGACATGACCGAGGTCAAGATCAAGCGCCGCTGCGCGATCTACACACGCAAATCCTCCGAGGAAGGGCTGGAGCAGGAGTTCAACTCGCTTCACGCTCAGCGAGAGGCCTGCGAGGCCTACATCGCCAGCCAGCGCTCCGAGGGCTGGGTGCTGGTCCGCGATCAGTATGACGACGGCGGTATCTCCGGCGGCACGCTGGAACGCCCCGGCCTGAAGCGGCTGCTGGAGGACATCGCGGACGGGCTGGTCGATGTCGTCGTGGTCTACAAGATCGACCGCCTGAGCCGCTCGCTGGCCGACTTCGCCAAGCTCGTGGAGGTGTTCGACCGAAACGGCGTGACCTTCGTCTCGGTCACGCAGTCCTTCAACACCACCACGTCGATGGGGCGGCTGACGCTGAACATCCTGCTGTCCTTCGCCCAGTTCGAGCGCGAGGTGACGGCCGAACGCATCCGCGACAAGGTCGCCGCCAGTCGGAAGAAGGGCATGTGGATGGGCGGGGTGCCGCCCTACGGCTATCGGGTCGAGAACCGGAAGCTGGTGGTCGACGAAGAAGCCGCCGCGCATGTGCGCTGGATCTTTGCGCGCTTCCTCGAGATCGGCTCGGGGACCGAACTGGCGCGCGAGGTTGGGACGCGCGGAATCCGGACGCCGCGCGGCAATCGGATCGACAAAAAGTACCTCTACCGCATGCTCAACAACCGCGCCTACATCGGCGAGGCGGTGCACAAGGGCGAAAGCTATCCCGGTGAGCACGACGCGATCATCGACCGCGAAGCGTGGGATCGCGTCCACGCCATCCTGCAGGAAAGCCCCCGCAAGCGCGCCGCCCGGACTCGCGCCGACACGCCCGCGCTGCTGAAGGGGCTGCTGTTCGGACCCGATGGCGCGGCGTTCTCGCCGACGCATACTCGCAAGGGCTACAAGCTCTACCGGTACTATGTCAGCCAGACCGTGCTGAAGCATGGCGCCGGATCGTGCCCGGTCGGCCGAGTGCCCGCGGGCGAGATCGAAGCGGCCGTCATCAAGCAGCTGCGCGTCGTATTCCGCCAGCCGGAGATTGTGGCGTGCACCTGGAAGGCGGCACGCGGACATGCTGACGACATCACTGAGGCCGACGCTCGCGTGGCCCTGCAGCCACTCGACCCGCTGTGGGACCAGCTCTTCCCGGCAGAACAAGCCCGCATCGTTGCACTGCTGGTCGAGCGCGTGGAGATCGGCACAGACGGTCTCAACGTCCGGCTTCGCGTCGACGGACTCGGCGGTCTAGCCCGCGAGATGCTTGCCGGTGGCATCGAGGCCGCAGCGTGACCCGCGGGGATGCAATCCCCGAAACTATGACGCTTCACGTCCCGTTCCGCGTCGTGAAGCGTGGCGGGCGGAAGGAGATGCAGTTGCCCGATGGCGCCGCGCAGACGCGTCCGAGGGACAACACGTTGGTGAAGGCGCTGGCGCGGGCGTTCCGCTGGAAGAGGATGCTCGAGTCCGACGAGTTCGCCACCATCGCCGAACTGGCCGAACGCGAGGGGATCGCGCCCTCCTACATGACCCGCGTCTTGCGCCTGACACTGCTCGCGCCCGACATCGTCGAGGCGATCCTGGACGGCAGGCAGGGGTCAGAGGTATCGCTGACGCGCGTTCTGGAGCCGTTCCCGCTTGAGTGGGAGGACCAGCCGGTTCTCTTCGGCTAGCAGCCCTTAATAGGCATTCCCCCCCTGCCCGGTCGTCGTCGCTTCCGGCCCTCTGCGGTCATTGGTTAGGATCTGCATTGCCGCAGGGCGGCTTCCCCATACCGGACCTTCATGGCACCGCGCAGCAAAGTCCAAAGCCCCAAGGTCAGCAGTGCGGACAGAGCGGACACTGGCGCGGTCAGCTGTAACTTCTGACGACGGCGACGCAGTTGGCCTTGGCACTTGTGAAGTCGAACACATGGCAGAAGCGTCGAGTCTGCCCGTTTGCGAACGTCACCTCTCCACTCGCAGCACCGACCTTACCGTGCGAAATTGCGTGCTGGACAGTGACAGATTTTGGTCTCCGTCGAGTTCCAAGGTGCTTAAGAACCGCACCCTTCCCCGAGATTGGCTCTGTTGAGGGATTCTCCCAGATCACGTCTTCGCTGAAGGCGCTCGGCTCAGCGTCACCGCATTCCAGCGCGATCGCCACATCCTGAGCGAACTTGTTCTTCGGTGAATTGCCACAGTCCTTGCTGCCTTGCACTTGGGCCAACGTCGCCTCCCTGCTTGGTTCATTCTCAGCATACGACCGACTTTCTGAGGGTCAAAATGGGCTCGAAGTCGGTCATATTGCGGCGCAGCGCATCTTGCGCATGGCAGGCAGTGGCGGCCGTCGCGGCCACGCGACATAGAACCGCGCAGTGACCGCTTCCGGCCCAAAGCCGACCTTCAGCGTCGGTCCAGCTATTGCACTCCGGCAAACAAAAGCTGCCGCTCGCCTCACTCGCCCGGCACGTGCTGCGGTTAGCATTAACTCTAAGGACAGTGTGGAAGTGAAGGAAAGTGTGGAAGCGGCCGTTCGCTGCGGACGTGAAGGGTATTGCTGTAGCTCTCCAATCCTGAACTTCACAGACGTGCCGCGAAGAATTTCGTCCGACCTCAAGAACCCGACGATGCCCCTCTACTGCGTCAGACCCCAGAAATTCGCTATGTGGCGTGTCGAGGAGATGCCGACTTCCAGCATGTTATTGCCCTCTTTGCCAAGGCCGTCGTCTCCCTCGGCACTGATGGACGTGCCATGGCCCATTCCTTCGATCATTTATTCCTCAATGACGTCATGGCCGGAAGTGTCGTACCAGACCCGCCGGGGAAGGCCGTCAATCTCCTCAATGCGCGTCGGCGGCCCTTCGACCTCGTGGATCTTCTGCCATTGCCGGAGAATGGAATCGGCGTTGGAACTGTCGACGGAATGATCGCTGTCGCCATGCCAGACCGAGATTTTCGACCAAGGACCGGTGAATTTCGACGCTGAGCGCACAAGAGCGTCCAGCTTGCGGTCCGACGGTCCGCCATAGCTTTTCATGCGGAAGAGCGCCTGGACCAGACTGTTCGCGCTACGGTAGGGCAGACCGGCGATGATCGTGCCCTCCGCGAACACTTCCGGATGGGTCGCCAGCATGACAGATGTAATGCCCCCCCGAGGACATCCCCGTGATGAAAACCCGAGACGGATCGATGGCGTGATCGTCAACGACCCGCATGATCATCTGCCGGATTGAGAGTGGTTCGCCGCCGTCGCGATGGCTGTCGCCCGGCTAGAACCAGTTAAATCTGCCGATTGCGTTGTTGGCCTTCCGCTGCCCCGGAAACAGAAGTGCCACCCCGCACGCGTTGGCGAGACTGGACCAGCCCGATCCGACGTCATAACTCGCCACAGATTGGGTGCTGCCATGCAGCACGACCACAAGGGGCCGTTACTAGGTAAGTTATCAGGAATGTACACGCCTGCGCTCCGCGAACCCGGGTCGGTTCCGAACTCCCTGAGGACGGTGAGGCGGTCCCTTGTTTCAGAGGGTTGCCGAGCAGAAGGTTCGTTCATGAATTGGGTTCCTTGGTGACACCGGTTTGCGCCGACGCAAAGTCAAACTGCCCTGAAAAGGTAACGCTGCATCGCAGCAATGCCACGCATGATTAGACAATGATCTGTGTACCTCACGTCCGCGTTTGGGCCGTGAACCGCGGACGGCCCTTCACCGAAATATCGATCTTTGACGGCGTCCAGGCATGCGTCTTCAGCCGACACGCCGCAGGAAGTGCTGCAACCGCTCGTCCTTTGGTGCATCGAGCATCTGCTCGGGCGGCCCCTGCTCGACAATGCGGCCGCCCTCCATGAAGAGGATCCGGTCCGCGATCTCGCGGGCGAAAGACATCTCGTGCGTGACAATCAGCATGGTCTGCCGTTGTTCGGCCACGCGGCGCATCAGGTCCAGCACCTCGCCGACCCATTCGGGGTCGAGCGCCGAGGTCGGCTCGTCGAACAGCATCAAGTCTGCGCCGATCGCCATCGCCCGGCCGATTCCGACGCGCTGCTGCTGACCGCCCGAGAGGGCGGCAGGATAGCTGTCCGCCTTGTCGGCCAGGCCGGTCTCCGCCAGGACCTTGATCGCGCGCGCCTCGGCTTCGTCCTTCGGGCGGCCCTGCACAGTAACGAGGGCTTCCATGATGTTCTGTTTCGCAGTGCGGTTCGCGAAGAGCGCGTAGTTCTGAAAAACATAGGCAGTCGCCCGCCGCAGGGCCAGAATGTCGCGCTTGCCGGCATGGGCGGCGTCGACCGCGACGCTACCGATCTCAATCCGCCCAGCCTCGGGCCGGTCAAGGAAATTCAGGCAGCGCAGCAACGTAGATTTGCCGGTCCCAGAGGGTCCGATGATGACCACCCGCTCGCCGTCCGCGATGTCCAGGTCTATGTCGTCCAGCACCGTGGTGGCGCCGAACCGCTTGGTTAGGCCACGGACCCGGATCATCTGGCGAAGGCCTTTCCAAGCCGCGTCTCAAGCTGTCTTTGTCCCTGGCTCAGCACCTCGACGATCACCCAGTAGATCAATGCTACGACGAGGAAGGCCTCGAAATACAGGAAGCTCCCCGACGCCTCCTTCTGAGTGGCGCCCATCATCTCCGTGACGCCGAGTGTGAAGGCGAGCGAGGTGCTTTTTATCATGTCGATGAAGTAGTTGACCAGCGTCGGCGCCGCGATGCGGGCGGCCTGGGGCAGCACGATCCGGCGCATCATCTGCCCTTGGGTCATGCCGATCGACTGCGCCGCCTCCCACTGGCTGCGGTCCACGCCGGTGATGGCGGCGCGGATTGCCTCGGCCATGTAGGCGGAGAAATGCAGCGTCAAACCCATGATCGCCGCCGTCACACCGTTGATCTGGGTGAGGACCGAGACGACCTGCGGCAGTCCGTAGTAGAACAGGAACAGCTGCACGAGCAGTGGCGTGCCGCGGAAGAAGCTGATGAAAAGGATCACCAGCCAGTCCAGCCCCGGCACGCGCACCACCCGTTCCACCGCCAGGAGCGAAGCGAGGATCAGTGCGCAGCCCATGGCCACGACCGCCATCAGCAACGTCAGCGGCACGTAGCTCAGGATGACAGGCACCAGCGCCAGCATATAGTCGAGGTCGAGTGCCCGCATCCGTCAGGTTATTCCGCCGCGGCGGTGGCGGCCGTCGTGATGTCGCTGCCGAACCACTCCTGAGAGATCGCCTCCAGCGTGCCGTCCTCGCGCAGGGACGTCAGCGCGGCGTCCACCCGGTCGCGCAACTCGCGCCCGTCCTCGTCGTCGCGGAACGGCAGGGCGTTGCGGATCTCCGAGAAGGGTTGCCCGGCCAGTTGCAGCGGCAGCGGGCTTTCGGCGATGACTTGGGTGGAGGAGACGCGGTCCATGACAAAGGCATCGACCCGGCCGAGCGCAACGTCCTGCTCGATGTTCGATTCGTATGTGCGAATATCGATCTCGTCCGCGTTCGGCAGGTCCCGCAGCAACTGCTCGAAGTTCGAGCCAAGGTTCACTGCAACCGATCGGCCGGACAGGTCATCGACCCCGCCGATCTCCTCGTTGCCCTCGCGCACGACGACCTGCGCGCCGTCGATCACGTAGGGCTGGCTGAAGACGAAGGCGGCTTCGCGCTCGGGGGTGATGGTGATCTGGTTGGCGATCGTGTCGATCCGCCCCGCCTCCAACGCGCCGATCAGGCCCGAGAAGGACATCGTCTCGAACTCGATCTCAAACCCCGCCCGCTCGCCGACGGCGTTCATCACATCGACCTCGAAGCCCTGCAATTCGTCCTGGCGGACGAAGGTGAAGGGGAAGTAGCCGCCCGACATGCCGACACGCAGCGTCTCGATGTCCTGAGCGGCGAGCGGGCTGGCAATGGCGGTCGACGCGATCCCGGCGGCGAAGATGAACGATCTGAGCATCTAGGGCTCCCTTTCGATTGGTGAGGACTAGAGGTGGCCACAACTGCCGGGTGCTACAACGCGTGCGTAGGAATAAGAACAGCCGAGCTAATCCAACAGCGCGGACGGCCGTTTGTTCCGCTTGCCGCTCCGCCACAAGACAAATGTTCCGTCTCAATACGGGACGGCGGCTTGGCCTACCGAGGGCATAGTCCCAAAGTAGATCCTACCGAGGTTCTAGGCGGTGGGTTGTCGGCACGCAGAGCTCCTCTCGAGCGAGGTCTTGAAGGCAGGTTTATGGGTCGGCCCCGGCTTCTGGTCTTCGCGCAGTAGGTCGGTTCGGTCTCCGACTTAGAGTGGAGGTGGATCAGTTGAACTGATCGCTCGGGTGCTTCCAGCTCTAACCGGACACTCATCGGATGTTCAGGCGACCATCCCTCCCGGCCCTAACCGGACCTTCGCGACAGGGGCTGGTCGCTGCGATGCGGCTTCACCATACCAGCCGTTCGCCGCGCCCGCGAGATCGATGCCGAGGAGAACTCACACTTCGCGGGTCGAAACTGCCGTCTGCTGCCTGTGTATGATAGTTTTCTGGACCCGTAGTGAGGCCATACAGAGGTGGAAAGCGATCCGGCCGTAACGCGATGGCAATCGGACGAAACTCTCGCAAAAGAGCCGAATCTAGCTCCCTGTGTTTCTTCGTTTCGCCATGCTATATGGGCTATCGGTAAGTATGACGGACCAGAACAGACAGACTACGACGCGGGACGCGTGCTGCAGTTTCACGGAAGCATTGCCCCTAAGGAGCACAAGCCGATGGCTGGCCGAAGGCGCGAGGGCAATCGCCCGGACAGACGTATCTGGGATGAAGATGCGACCACAATTGAGCAGCGTAAAGCTCTGTGCGCAAAAGTCTGCTACGTCGGCACGGCGAACCACAAGCTACGCCCTGGTGACTATGGCTTCACCCCGAGCCACAACCCAAGACCGTCGAAGTCACCATGCGATGCGCTTCGCGCCGTTCTCATCAAGGAAGCATCAGAACTGTTCCAGAGCGGTATCATGCGTGGCATGGTCAGCCGCTTTGAGCCCGACGGCATTCCCAAATATGTTTGGGCTGTTGATGCTGATGGCGAGGTTTATGAAGCAAAGGCTAAGGCTGATCAGGAAACCAAATATCATGGTTACCGCATTGGCGAAGATGAACAATCTGTCCGGAAGTATGTCCTGGAAGAGTGGAAAAAGCGATGACTTCTGGATTGGAATTCAGTCTCACATCTGAGGTTCTTGACGAGGGTGCGCCAGAAGAACGCGCCTCCTTTGGGATACTTTCGATCAAAGCCAACGGTCAAACGCTCACTGAGGGATTCGATCATTACCTGAATGGATTCAGGGTTGGACCGCTTGTTTCAGCCTACTACCTTGCCGAATGGTTGGCCTGGAACTGGTGGCGTCTGAGATGGGAGTCGTGTTCTCACGCCCCCGACTGGAATCTCGTTCACCAGATGAATACAATCGGCGAGGGGTATGTATGGCCGAATATTCAAATCTGGTCGGATGGACACCGATCCGTTCTTATATCGCGTCCGTCTGTCAGACCGGATGCCAAACCATTCCGGTACGTCGGTGCATCGCCTGTCGTTATTCCCTCGACTACATTTGAACATGCAGTTGATGAATTCATGCCGCGTATAATCGGAAGGCTACGCGAAAGAAAAGTTGAGTTCACTAATCTTGACCGCCTCTGGAAAGACGTTCTTGAAGAGCGCAACAATCCGGACCTCGCTGAACGGAGGCGGTTGGAAGCGCTTATGGGACGAGACCCTGATTCTATTGATGATCAAGCGATTGAAAGTTTAATAGCAAGTCGTGAACGGCTGGGGAGCGCTGCCGTTGATGAAGTCGCTGCCGGCTTTTCAACGTCTGGTCGCAGGATGATGAGCAATGTCGAAGATTTTGAAGGTGCGGCAGCAACTGTCGGTTTCAACGCAAAACTAAGTGACGCCTTACGAATGCGCGAGTTACCTAATCCAGCCGAGGTTCCCGCCTGGAAGCGCGGAAGGATTGCTGCTGACCTAGTCAGACAACAGGAACGCCTCGAGGACAGAGCTCTTACTGATAAAAAACTTGCCGAACTGATGGGCGCAAGCCCGTCTCTTCTTTCAAACGAACCTTCGGTCCAGGTGCCGCTCTCATTTGCTCTGACCGAGAGAAACGGAACGAAATCGAGTATAGTTCTCAATCAGCGTCCCAGAGTGAGCCGGCGATTTGCGCTGGCGCGCCTTATTGGCGATCAACTCATGAATCCTCCTGGGTCACTTCACCCAGCTATCAGTTCCTCAACATATAGGCAGAAGGCGCAGCGTTCCTTTGCTGCCGAGCTGCTTGCACCCTTCTCGGTTATTGATGAATTAATGGCTGGAGACTACTCAGAGGAGAAGCAGCAGGACATAGCCGATCTCTTTGATGTTTCTCCTATGGTTATTAACACGCTTCTTCGGACCCATGACAAAATTGATCGTGATGATCTTGAAGGCCTGGGATATTTGGCGACGCCCTGATTTAGAGTGAATGCTGGGAAGCAAAGGCAATTCTTTCTTTGACGTATTCGCGGGTGCTGACCATCAGCTATAGATCGCCTTTGATGAGATGCTGGTTTCGCGGCGGCTGGTCCGAGTGTCGGCGACAGGCTCCAAGCCGACCTGGGGTCGCGCGCCAGAGTATCCGTCATCTGGCCCAAGTCATCGGTATGCTCCGTCCCACAGCTGCCGATCGAGATTGGGCCCGAGCCACGTCCGGTTCCGGCCCCTTCCGGACATTCGCCAAGCTGGCTCTGCTGCGGCGCTGCTTCACCAAACCGGCCGCATCTCCTCTCCGCAGCATATTGCCTCCGAAGAGGGCCCTCAGTAGGAGGAAGCCGCAGCTGACGCGCCCTTCTTAGATGACCCTTCTATTATGGACCGGCCAGTCTCTCGTGCTCCACGTGATTTTAGCTCTTATTTAATCTTGCCATTAAACGGATAGACAGGGAGGGGCGCCGATCAGCTTGAGGGTCATGCACATAGCATAGACGAGCGGTTATTATTCGGCGACTGTGTTGTCGAACCTACGGGAGATGACAGTCGAGCCGGATGCGTTAGAGACAAAGCCATTCAACAGCCAACCGGGGCGGAAACACACGATGTCTGACGAATTGCTGAATCCGAGCGTCGCAGCGCAGTCTCCGTCCGATGCAGAGCTCGACGTGGTGGTCAACGACCTGCAACGTTCAATACAGGAGTGGGCAATCCGTCACGAGCTTTGGTTCGACTGCGGCTTCAAGTCCTTTGCCGAACGCGTCGGCGGAGAGCCTGGGGAGCCCCCCGTCGTCACAATCCTACACTTCGACGGCGACCTCGGACGCGCGCTCGATGGCGATTTCCACGGACTCGATATTGAGTTCTTCGACCTGCTAGCGCGACAAGGTTTCTGGTATGAGCGTAACGATAGTGCCAGCGTTTATTTATATCCAGAGGACAATAGCCCATTATTCCAGCCGTTCCTCGACCGCGAAAACTGGCAGTGGGTGTGCGGACTGGTCCAGCAGGACGTCGCAGATGTTTACGAAGAGCTATATTCGTACTTCGCGAGGCGCCCGGAGGATCTCCACCGCCTCACTTGGCGAGAATTCGAGACACTACTGTTCCGGATCTTCCAGGCTCAAGGGTTCACTTGCGAGCTAGGACCGGGCTCCAATGATGGCGGCATAGACGTTCGCGTGCTCCAGCGAGACCCACTGGGCGACATACTGACGCTGGTCCAAGCCAAGCGCTACTCTCCAAAGAATAAAATCGATCTGTCGGCAGTAGCAGCGCTGCATGGCGTCGCAGACGTTGAAGCGGCGCAGAAGAGCATGTTCGTCACGACCTCCGATTACCTTCCTTCGGCACGGAAGTTCGCCGGACGGACCCGCATCCCAATGAAGTTAACGACCTCTGCCGATGTCAGCGAATGGTGCCAGGAGGCAAGCGCAGGCATCATCCGCGATAAGTCAAAGCTGGTGACACGCCAAGCAGTAGCTTCGCTGCTTCAGAGCCTTACTTTTAGGGATCCCCGCATCGTCCACGCGCGGACAGGCTACTCTGTTCTCACCAACCAGTTCTCGATCATACTTAAGGAGACGAAGCACGCAGCGCTGCTGATGGCCATCCCAGCAAAGACCATCTCAGACGATGGTTATGGACAGAGAGGTTGCGAGGTGCCCGATACTGGCCCCGCTTGCCTGGACCGTCTGACAGCTGATACCGTCTTCCGCGCAAAGCGGACCGTCCACGACGGCAAGGTAAGCTATTGGGACGGTCAGAACCTATATACAGCATGGGACGGAGCTCCCGCGAGCTTCGATCTTTACGATTAGCTCGGGAATGATTGCCGGCCCTGAGTTAACGTCCATGCCAAGCGCAGCGGATGGCTGCTCCCATCCTACTTCACCAGCTTTTCAAGTGAGCCAACGCGTAGTCACGCTCGTGCATCCACATGCGGCCACTTAGTTTTGGCACAGCGTGCCTTCGTGGATAAGTTGCTCCGGTGGCACATTTAGTCAGAAGTCTGCCACATGCACATAGCTAACCTCGACATTGCACATTGCACACTTGATAGTTGCTAAAATTATACTGAGGGTTTGGTTCTTGTACGCAGAAAATGATTTTCAGTTGCTGGAAGCGCGCACTGCAGATGTACGCGTTGAGATTCCATGGCGACACAAGGGCCGCCCGTATATCAACCCTCACGCCGTCTTTAGCCGCAAGCCTCACATGGCTGGCGAACAGCATGAACATTTGACGGCAATAATCGGAAAAAACGGAACTGGGAAATCCCATCTATTAAGCGCAATCGTTCAGACATTCCTGCGCCTCGAAGAGCTGCAACAGGGTGAGCGAAAAAGGATCAAGGATGAGCTCCCGCTGGAACTTCTGGTCTATCGCGTGGATGGCCATCAATGCAGAGTCGCGCAGACAGGGCATCGCTCGATTAGCATTCAGGTAAACGGCGAGGAAGTTGCTCCCAAAGACCTTCCCTTACCGAAACGTATCGTCGCGCTGACTATCAGCCCATTCGACAAGTTTCCACTACCCAGAACAATACGTCGTTCAGTAGTTCAAGTTGATGCCGCATCATCAATGTACCAGTATCTTGGCCTACGAGACAATTTCGGTAAGGCATCCATTCGGACTCTTTTATTTAGATCCTTAAGCAGCTTGTTCGACACAGCGGATAACAGCGCTCTTAGACTGAGTAACATCGGGGCCGTATTCGACTTTCTTGGAATGAGGCCGATGGTTAATGTCATCTACGCGCTCAGGGAACGGTCATTGCTCCAAACCATCGCGAACGGCGGCGACCCTTACGCCGATCACGACTTATCTTATACGAAAAGGCGTCTTCTAGAGGATATTTCTCGAAGTGATGTGTCGTTATCCCACCTTCAACATCTAGCGCGTCTCGCCTTCGCGAAAGCTTTGGGAAGCCGTATTGGAACGCACGCAGACCTGGAGACTGGATTTCAAGACCCCTTGTTTCTCGATCTTCAGCCGTTACGTCGTGCAGGCCTCCTGAGCATGTCCGGCGTTGAAGTTGAACTCAAGGATGGGGGCCCGACCGATCTCCTTCAGGCAAGTTCTGGTCAGTTGAGTATGGTCTCTGCGCTTATCGCGCTGGCATCTGTCATCAAGAACGGAAGTTTGGTCCTCATTGACGAGCCAGAACTCAGCCTGCATCCCGAGTGGCAGGTGAAGTACATCGATTTGCTGCTGCGCACTTTCGCTCGTTACCATGGTTGTCACTTCGTAGTGGCAACTCACTCACCTATGGTGGTCTCCGAGTTGCCTGAGCACGCCGAAGTCATCTCGCTCGACCAAGAAGAGCTGCCAACTACGAAGGAACTGAAGGGTCAATCCGCAGACTACCTCCTCGCCGAAGTCTTCGGTGCGCCGACATCAAACAATCTTCACGTCCGAGACCGTATCGTCACTGCACTCCGTTTGATTGCAAATGGGGATATGAACTCCAAGGATTTTGACGAAGCGCTTGCTGACTTGCGTAAATTTGCGACCGAGTTGGAGCCAAACGATCCAGCGGCTGAATTGATTAGAAACGTTGAAGAAGCTGCGAGGGACGCAGGGACTGAGGCGCAGTCATGAATCCGGTTCAATATGGCGCTGCGTGCCAAGCACTGGTTGATACTTTCGATGCGCTTGAGTGTGGGCAAAAGGATCACAAATATTGGGGCGACGACGCTGTCGCCACTGTCCGTGCAGAGATCAAAGTACACTATATCGCCGAGCAGAACCGCCGATGCTGCTATTGCGGGCGCGAGTACCCGACCGACAACAATGCGGTCTGGGACGGTGAGCACATAATCGCCAAGAAAATCGCGCCACACTTCATGTTTGAGCCACGTAATTTGGCAGCATCATGCAAAGACTGCAACATCGCTAAAGGAGACGATGAAGTCCGCACTAATCCCAAGCGTAAGTCATTTCCTGATGAAGCGAAGCACTACAAAATCGTCCACCCTCACTTTGACAACTACCATGATCACATTCGGTGGTATGGCGATGTTGTTAAGCCACTCTCTCCCAAGGGGGCCGAGCTTGTCGGCATGTGCAAGCTGTGGCGCTTTGGCATCACCAAGGCAGGGGCCGAAGTGACACCGCCCAACCCTTTGGTCGACGGGTTGATCGGCGTGATGATGGACCCCCAAGCGGACGCCTTGACCAAGGAAGTCGCTATCGAAGCGTACAAAACTTATGTGAGGGCACAACCTCAGAAGGCGGCAGACTAAGGACGAACATCGATTTTGAGCATGGCGCGGCCATCACGAAGCTTGCAAGGTTTGCGTGCTACTCGAGATACGTCGCTCTGCGGGCAAATCTACATTTCTGAAGTTGGCCACTTGCGCAGCGAACGGCAGCTTCCCGCCCCTCCCGGACCTTGATCGACACTGCAGCAAACGACTGCTCCCCGCCCTTAGGCGACTTTGATGCGGACCGCAGCGAATGGCCGCTCTCCGCCTCTCCCGGACCTTGATCGACACTGCAGCAAACGACTGCTCCCCGCCCCTTTCGGACGTTAGTCGTCATCGCAGCGAAGGTCCGCTCTCCGCCTTTCTTGGACCTCGGTCGTCTCAGCAGCGAATGGCTGCTCTCCGCCCGCCTTCACCTATTGCCCCCTTGCTCGCATGCTCCAGCGACCAACCGACCGTGAAGCCGTGGAGGACGGTCAAAATTTTTTTCACCAAGGCCAACAGAGAACTGAGCGCCGCCTGGTCGCGGAAGCCGAAGTAGGGGTCGTCGTGCATGGTCTCGGGAAAGGTCCTCGAGACTTAAGTCGCAGCACGACAAGCAACGGAAGCCGCAGCATCAGGATGACGGGTCAGGTCACGCCAGTCTCTTGTTCGATCCCGGTCGCGCTTGACCGAACGCGACCGCGATCGACTTGATCAGGCGGACCACCCAGAAACCAAGCCACCTCAGTGACTTGCAGGGTATTCACCAAATCGGCGCAGTCATGAGGTCCAGAGAATATCGGCCCGGAGAGACCGCTTCCGGGCCACCGCGCACCGGGGCCAGTGCTCAGCCCCTCGCGCATAACCCTCGAAAACAACGGAAAAATCCGGCCGCCGCCGGATCGGGAGAACGCTTTCGCGCGGGCAAGTGGCGGAGAGGAAGGGATTCGAACCCTCGAGACGGTTTCCCGCCTACACACTTTCCAGGCGTGCGCCTTCGACCACTCGGCCACCTCTCCGCCGGCGTCTCTAGCGGAAGGTGTGGACCGAGTGCAAGAGGCCGAAGACGCTTTTCACCGGGCTTTTGCCCGAGGTCACCGCCGAGGCACCGCACAGGCAATGCGCGGGCGCCGTCGGGCCGCCACAGGGGGCGGCCAACGACAACGCGCCCGTCACTGCAGGTAGGAGATGTCCTCGGCGAAGTACTGGTAGCTGTCGGCGTTGTCGATCAGCACCTCCAGATCGACGAGAGCACGCTCCGAGCAGGCGCTGCGGGAATAGCAGATGTCTTCCGTCCGGGCGACGACGTCGAAGTGGCTCATCTCGTGGATGATCGTGCCTTCGCGGCTGCCGTTCTCCATCTCGATGGAGCCGGAGGGGAAGGCATACATCCGCGGCATCTCGAAGAAGGACGGACAGAGGTTGATGGCGAAGTGATCGTGCGTCCAGACGTTGGCGTACATCTCGCTGTCGCAATCCTCCTCGCCGATGTTGGCGCAGACGATCTTGATCTCGTTCTCGTTGATCGCGGTGTAGATCGACTTGAAGCTCGCCCGGACGGAGGCCGCGTTGTTCTTCGAGTAGGGGCCGAACCAGCGGCGGTACTCGGGGGTATCGCCGATCGAGACAGCGGCGCGCAGGGCGATCTTCTCGGCCCCGACGAGCGCTTCCTCGACGAGCGCGATCTCCCCCTTCTCGCAGCGTTCGAAGTCGTGGGCCAGCGCAGGCGCGGCTATGGTCATGAGGATGACCGCAAGGAGAATACGAAACATCCCTGCCCTCCGTTGAGACGTAACTGAGCTGACTATGCGTCAGCCCGGTCAGTCGAGCAACAGGGAGACCCGGCGGTTCTGCTTGCCCTTCTTCTCGATCTTCCCGAGGCGCACGGTGCCGATTTCGGACGTCCAGGCGACATGCGTGCCACCGCAGGGCTGGAGATCGGCGGTATTCTCACCGTCGCCGATCCGAACGAGGCGAATGCGCCCTGCCCCGCGTGGCGGGCTGACCGACATGGTCTTCACAAGGTCCGGCTGCGCGTCGAGTTCTTCTTCCGTGATCCATTCCTCGCTCACCGGGAAGTCGCAGGCGATCATGCGGTTGAGGGTATCCTCGATCTCTTCCTTGTTGTCGGGGGCTTCGGGCATGTCGAAGTCGAGCCGCCCCTTCTCAGCCCCGATGGAGCCGCCGGTGACGGGGCGCGGGATGACGACGGACAGGAGGTGGAGCGCGGTGTGCATCCGCATGTGGCGGTGCCGCCGCTCCCAGTAGAGGACCTGGGTGACCTTCGCGCCCTCGGGCGGCAGCGCGGCGGGCTCCGCGGGGATCAGGACGATGTCGTCGCCCTCCCCCTTGACCGCGGTCGCGATGTCGATTGTGCCGCCGTCCCATTCCAGCCGGCCGCTGTCGCCGGGCTGGCCGCCGCCGGTCGCGTAGAACAGGCTGCGGTCGAGGATCAGGCCCCCTTCGCTGGTGTGGCCGGTAACGTGGGCCTCCGCCTCGCGCAGGTAGGCATCGGCGCGGAACAGCATCTCGGTCATATGTCTTCCCCCTTCACGACGTCGGGCTGATCGCCCTTCAACGTGTCCTCCCAATTGTCGTGCGGCCCCTGCGTGGAGCGCGCGTCGGACCCCGCGCCGTCCTTGCTGCGCACCCAGATGTCGCGCTGCGGGAACGGGATCTCGATCCCCTCCTCGGCGAAACGGCGCGCGATGGCGTGGTTCATCTCGGTCTGAACCGACAGGATCCAGTTCACGTCGCGCAGGATGGCACGGATCTCGAAGTCGAGCGAACTGTCCCCGAACCCCTTGAAGAAGACGTACGGCTCCGGATTGTGCAGCACCATCGGATGCTGCCGCGCGATGGAGAGCAGCACGTCGGAGACCATCTCGGTATCGGTGCCGTAGGCCACCCCGACGGGGACGATGATCCGCCCGACGTTGTTGCCGCGCGTCCAGTTGGTCACGACGTTGGAGACGAGGTCGGCGTTCGGCACGATGACGTCGGTGCGGTCGAAGGTCTCGATCCGGGTGGACCGGACGGAGATGTCGCGGACGTAGCCCATCTGGTCGCCGACCTGGATCCAGTCGCCCTCGCCGATCGGGCGTTCGACGAGCAGGATGATCCCGGAGATGAAGTTCGACACGATATTCTGCAGGCCGAAGCCGATACCGACCGTCAGCGCGGAGGCGACGAGCGCGAAGTTCGACATGTCGATGCCCGCGCTCGTGATGGCGAAGATCGCGGCGATCATGATGCCGAGGTAGCCGATCCCGACCGCGACCGCGTTCTGGCCACCGACATCGAGCCGGGTCTTGGGCAGCACGGTCGCGCGCAGCGCGCCCTGCACGATCCGGGTCAGCACGTAGCCCCCGGCGAAGACCGCCGCGAAGATCAGCACGTTGCGCGGCGACAGCGTGGTGTCGCCGACGGTGAAGCCCTCGCGGAACCGGGTCCATGCCTCGGTCAGGTCGGCGACGCGGGCGCCCCAGATCAGGATGAGGATCGGCAGCGCGATCAGGGCGAGCGCCATCGCGACGAGGACCGGCAACAGGGCGTTCTCCGCCGTCTCCGAGTTGTTGGTGATCAGGATGTAGATGTCATAGACCAGCCGCTGAAGCAGCAGCACCACGCCGAACACACCCAGTGTCATCGCCATCGGACGGCCGAGTGCCTCCGCCGCCGCCTCGTAGCCAAGCGCAGCAAGCAGCGGCGTGGCCACCCCCGCCAGCGTGGCGATGCGGCCCACGGTGCTGATGATCCGGCCGCGATACTTCCGGCCCTCGTCCTCTTCCGTGTCGGAGATCGGCCGCGCGAGGATGCGGCCGAACTGGAACAGCGCGAAGCCGGTCAGTAGGTGCGCCGGGAACATCACGACCGCCGACGCCTCTGGCGAGCTGTCGATGGTTGAGAGCATGCTGCGCAGCACGGTCTCCAGCCCGATCGCCCAGCCGAGCAGGTTGGCGAGAAAGCGCGCCCGCATTCGGCCGAGCTCTCCGAACTCCAGCGGTCCGGCGCGCCCCTCTCCGTCGCTCGGGAAGTAATGCTCGCCCAGCCACCGGGTGAAGAGGATCAGGATGCCCGCGCCGAGGAGGTCGGGCAGCATGGCCTCTCCGTGGACCCCGACGAGGCCGGTCGCGATGATCCCGGTGAACAGCGCCAGAAGCCCGATGGAGGGCAAGATGAACTTGCCGGTCGACAGCAGGAAGGACAGCACCCCGTGCGATCGCCCGCCCCGTCGGTTCACCCGCGCGTTCAGCCGCCGCATCCAGAGCCGCCCGCGCATCAGCAGCACCGTTGCCACGACCACGAAGATCAGGATGGCCGGCAGGTTGTCGAAGAGCTCGCGCTGGCGGACTTCGTTGCTGATCGAGTTTTTGGTCTCCGACGCGAGAGTCGCGATACCGCGCTGCAAGGTGAGCACGCCATCGCCCCATGTCGTCGGGTTCAGCGGCATCGGCCCCCGCCCGGCGAGCGAGCGCGTCTGCCGCATCCGGATCAGCGCGTCGATTTCGCCGATCAGGCCGTTGGCCTGCACGTAGGTTTCGTTGGCGAGCCGCACCGGCGCCATCAGATCGTTCAGGCGCGACCGAAGCTCCGCCCGGCGCTCGGTGATCGCCTCCGGCTCGCTACCGCCCTCCTCGGGCGGCTCGCCGAGCGCCTCGATCTGCTGCTCGAGCGTGGCGATGCGGGCCGAGTTCTGGCCCTGCGCCTGCTCGAACCGGGTGCGATAGCCGGCGATCTCGTTGCGGAGTTGCTCGAACGCGAAGGTCGAGGCGCGCCGGTTGTCGATCGCAAGCTCTGCCCGCTCGACCACGCTCTCCCACGACAGAAGGTCGGGGACCTCTTCCCTGTTGACCGGAGAATCCACCTGCGCCAGCGCCGCCGGCCCGGCCAGGATGGCCAGCGCCAGCAGAAGCGCCGCGACCAGGCGGGAGGTCATGCGTCCTCGAACACGCCGGGGAGGTCGTCGGGCGTGCCGTCCATCCAGCCGGGCACGGGCAGGTCCTTGGACCGCAGGAACTCGGGGTTGAACAGCTTGGACTGGTAGCGCGTGCCGTAGTCGCAGAGGATCGTCACGATGGTGTGGCCCGGCCCCAGCTCCTTGGCGAGGCGCATCGCCCCCGCGATGTTGATGCCGGAAGAACCGCCAACGCAGAGCCCCTCGTCCTTCAGCAGGTCGAAGACGATCGGCAGGGCCTCCTCGTCGCTCACCTTGTAGCAGAAGTCGGGCATGAAGCCTTCGAGGTTCTTCGTGATACGGCCATTGCCGATCCCCTCGGTGATCGAGGTGCCGGACATATCGGCCTCGCCCGACTGGAGCAGCGACATAACCCCGGAGCCGCCCGGATCGGCGAGCGCGATCTTCACGCCCTTGGGCTGAAGCGCCATGCCGACGCCAGCCAGCGTGCCGCCGGTGCCGACGGCAGAGACGAAGCCGTCGACCTTGCCGCCGGTCTGCTCCCAGATCTCGGGGCCGGTGCCGTCGATGTGGGCATCGCGGTTGGCGGTGTTGTCGAACTGGTTCGCCCAGATGACGCCGTGCGTGCTGTCCTTGGCAAGCGTCTCGGCCAGCCGGCCGGAGTAGCGGACATAGTTGTTCGGGTTGCGGTAAGGCACGGCCGGCACCTGTACGAGCTGCGCGCCCGCGAGCCGGATCATGTCCTTCTTTTCCTGGCTCTGGGTCTCTGGGATCACGATGATGGTCTTGAAGCCCATCGACGCGCCCACGACAGCGAGCCCGATGCCGGTGTTGCCGGCGGTGCCCTCGACGATCGTGCCGCCGGGCAGCAGCTCACCGCGCTCGATGGCGTCGGTGATGATCGAGAGCGCGGCCCGGTCTTTCACGGACTGGCCGGGGTTCATGAATTCGCACTTGCCGAGGATCGTGCAGCCCGTCTCTTCCGAGGCGCGGCGCAACTTGATCAGCGGCGTGTTTCCCACGGCGGTGGCGAGGTCGGGTTTGAACTGCATCGTAGCCTCCTGATGCGCTGCTGGGACGGTTTAGGTTCGCACGCCGGCGAACTCAACCCGAGGCGCGCAACCGCTCGCGATGCCGTGCGAGCCAGAGCAGCATCATCACCAGCGGTCCGACGTTGATCTCACCGCTGTCGACAAGCGCCATCGCGCGGTCGAAGGACATCACGTGGCTCTTGATGTCCTCATGTTCCTCCTCCGCACCACCGAGCCTCTGGTCGGCCCCGGAGAGGTCGGCAAGCCCAAGAAAACAATGGAAATAGTCCGTGTTGTAGCCCGGCGATGAATAGACCGAGGAGATCGGCAGGACTTCGCGGATGCCGAGGCCCGCCTCCTCGATCGCCTCGCGGACGGCGCCCTCTTCCGGCGTTTCGCCCGCGTCGACCATTCCCGCGACTGGTTCCAGCACAAGGGGATGTGGATCACCGCGCATAAGCGGACCGAAGCGCAGCTGCTCGATCAGCAGCACCTGATCCGTCGCCGGATCGTAGGGCAGGATCAGAGTCGCATCGAACGACACGAAACATTCCCGGCCGAGCTCCGGGCTCAGCGCACCGTCGAACCGGCGATGTCGGAAGGTAAACCGCCGCATCCGAAAGAAGCCGTCGTAGCCCGTGGAGGTCGAAGTGATGTCGACCGGGTTGTCCGACCCGCGCACTTCGGTCGGCGCGGGTTTCACCAGTTCGGCCCGGATCCAGCCGCGCGCCTCGATACCGTGGTGCACCGCGATCATGTCCTCGACCGGCTGGCCGGCCTCGAACCGCTCCATGATCTCGACCGCCGATTCCACGGTGGCCGCCGCCCAGCGCGCCACCCAGGCGTCCAAATCCCACGGGTCGCCCGACAAGACGGACCGGTCACCCGGCATGTAGACCTCGGCCCGCACCGGACCGTCCCCCGTGCTGACCTCGACCTCCTTCACGGCGTAGAGCGTGCCGCCCTCGTAATAGTCGAGCCGTGCCCGCTCCTGCGGCGTGACGTCGAGCAGCAGGCCCGGCACGTCGCCCCCACCGGTGGCGAGGCCCGGATAGCGCTGCCCGTCGACGCCGCGCACTTCATGCCCGGCCAGCACACCGGACGGCAGCTCGCCCGGGTCACGGCCGAGCACATGCGTCAGCAGCGGGCGGTGCCGCAGCGTCCCATAAAGGAAGAGCGTCATGTCAGCGATAGGTCCGGCCCGCGATTTCCGTGACGATGCCGCCGATGATACCGACGCCGAGGATGGTGCCCCAGATCTCGTAGGTAGAGATGAAGGTCAGGTGGACGACCATCTTGTCGAACACATCTACCACCGCCGCCATCGGGCCGGGATAGAGCATGTTCAGGCTGTCGAGGATCATCTCGTAGAAGCTGAGCAGGAAAACCGCCCAGAGCAAAGTGATGACCGCACCCGTTAGTCCGACCCCCATCATCGCCGCAAAGCCGAGGCCGGCGCGGCTGCCGACGATCGACCAGCCGCAGAACAGGCCCACCACGGCGGTGAACTCGGCGAAGCGACCGGGATCGGCGTCCTCCGGCAGCATCGGTTCGATCAGGTACTCCGAGACGTACCACGCCAGCGCGGCGTAGAAGATGGCCGCCGCAAGGCGTGCGAACGTCGGCATGTCCTGTCCCTCCTGCTCTCGCGGAAGGCCGGGTCAGGCTGGCCGCTCCACGGTGATCTGCGTCACGTCGCAGTTGCTACTATGAAAGGTCGCCGCGCAAGAGGTGAGATAGACATTCCAGAGCCGCCGGAACCGCTCGTCGAAGCCGAGGCGGGCGATATCGTCCCACTTCTCGTTGAAGGTCTCGTGCCAGCGCCGCAGCGTGATGGAGTAGCTCTCGCCGAAGTCCATCTTCTTCGCCAGTTTCAGGCCGGCGTCCGCGATCTCTTCCTTCAGGCGCTTCGGAGCGGGCAGCATACCGCCCGGAAAGACGTACTTCTGGATAAAATCGACGCCCTTGCGGTAGCTCTCCCACCGCTCGTCGCGGACGGTGATGATCTGTAGCGTGGCATTGCGGCCGGGCTTCAGCCGATCGCGCAGCGTCTGGAAGTAGACGGGCCAGTATTGCTCGCCCACCGCCTCGAACATCTCGATGCTGGCGATACCGTCGTAAGAGCCCGTCTCGTCCCGGTAGTCCTGCAGTTTGAATTCGACCTGATCCTCGAGACCCGCCTTGCGGATCCGCTCGACGGCGAAATCGTACTGTTCCTTGCTGATGGTCAGTCCGGTGACCTTCAGGCCCCGCTCCTTCGCGGCGTATTCCGCGAAGCCGCCCCAGCCGCAGCCGATCTCGAGCACGTGGTCGCCGGGCTTCGCGCCCATCTGGTCGACCATCGCCGCATATTTCTGGCGCTGCGCCGTTTCGAGCGCCTCCTGCCCGCTTTCGAACAGCGCGGAGGAATAGGTCATGCTCTCATCGAGCCACAGGCTGTAGAACTCGTTGCCGAGGTCGTAGTGGGCCGAGATGTTCTTCTTCGCCTGCGTCTTGGTGTTGCGCTGCATCCAGAAGCGGAACCGCTCGTAGGCGCGCACGATCGATATCCCCGGAAAGCCGTCGAAGATCGCGTCGTTGTCGGCGTGGACGAAGTCGAAAAACGCCAGAAGGTCGGGCGTCGACCACGCCCCGTCCACGTAGCCCTCGCAGAAGCCGAGGTCGCCGTCCCGGATCAAACGGGCGAAGATGTCGGGATCATGAATGTGCGCTTCGGCCACCGGGCCGGGTTTCCGCCCCTCCGCACGGAACGTGCGCCCGTCGGGCAGGTGCAGGTCGATACGACCATGCTCCAGCTTCTGCGCGATATCGAACACCTGTGCGAAATATCGCGGAAGGTTCTTCTGCCCTTCGGTCGTCATCAGGATCATGTCTTTTCCCCGTCATCCCTAACCCCATGTGGAGTTTAGGTCGGCATCGTTAATTGTCACGCTATCGCAAGGCCATGGCTCAGAAATCCCGGTTCTGGTAGGCGTCGAGCGCACGCTCGCGGCCCTCCTTCACTCCGACCACGGGCTCCGGCTCGGGATCGTCGGGCGACATCCCCCAGCTCTTCGGGATGGCGTCGAAATAGGCCAGCGCGGTCTTGGGCGGAGAAGACTGGCCTTCCGCCACCCACGCCTTGCGGTAGTCGCCGTCCTTGTCGAACCGCTCCGCCTGCGTCTCGGGGTTGAAGACCCGGAAATAGGGCGTCGCATCGGGGCCGGAGCCCGCCGACCATTGCCAGCCCAGCGCGTTGTTCGCCGGGTCCCAGTCGATCAGGCAATCCTCGAACCATTCCTTGCCGATGCGCCAGTGACACATCAGGTGCTTGGTGAGGTAGGAAGCGACGATCATCCGGCCCCGGTTGTGCATCGTGCCTGTGACGAACATCTCGCGCATTGCCGCGTCGACGAAATCGATCCCGGTGCGACCTTGCTTCCAGGCCTTCACCTCGGCCTTGCGCTCGTCCTCGTTCCACGGGAAGGCGGACCATTCCTCGCGCCAGTTGTCCGAGGTCAGACGCGGCGTGTGGTGAACCAGATGGTACGCGAACTCGCGCCAGCAGAGCTCTTTCAGGAACGTCTCTGCCCCCTGCTTGCCCTCTTCCCGCGCCCGCACCCCGGCGTGCCAGCATGCGCGCGGAGAGATCTCTCCGTAGGTGAGGTTTTCCGACAGGCGCGACGTGCCCTCGACCGAGGGGACGTCGCGTGCCTCGCCGTAGTCGGCGACGCGGTTGGCGATGAAGGAGCCGAGCCGGTGCGACGCCGCGTCTTCGCCGACGCAGACGTAGGGTTCGACCACAGCGGCGCCGCGCTGCATGGCGGCGCCCATCTTCCAGTCTTCGAGCTTGTCCGATTTCGGCCAGCTGTCCGGCGCGGGAAGCTCCTTCGGTGCGGACAGGGTTGGGGCCACGTCGCGGCCACGCACAGCTTTCCAATAGGGCGTGTAGACCTTGTAGAACTCACCCTGCCCGGTCTCGACAGTCCAGGGTTCGAACATCAGGTGCCCCTCGAAGGACCGTGCGTCGATGCCGTCGTCCTTGAGGCCGGCCTTCACGCGCTCGTCCCTCTGGCGGGCGTCGGGATCGTAGAGCCGGGACCACCAGACCGCGCCGGCGCCCGTCTCCTTCACGAGCGCCCTCAGCTCCTCCAGCGCCTTGCCGCGCCGCAGGACAAGGCGAGAGCCTTTGTCCGACAGCGTCTCCGCAAACGCACCGACACCGAGGCCGAGCCGCCAGCGCGGTGCCGCGCCAGTCACCTCGACGACCTCGTCATGCAGGAAGACAGGGATGACCGGACGGCCACTCTTCACGGCCTCCGTCAGGCCGGGGTGATCGCCAAGCCGCAGGTCGCGGCGGAACCAGAATATGATGGGGGACGTGTCGCTCATGTCTCTCTTACGCTCGATGCCGGGTGCAGGATCAATCACCGCACCCCCTGCCCGGGTTCCGTGTTCCACCCAGCCAGAACGCAACGCGGCGCCCCCGGGATGAGGACGCCGCGCCGCAGTTTCGGATCATGTCGCCGGATCAGCGGGGCTCGGAGCGGAGCCCTTTCACGATCGAGTAGCACATGACGAGCAGGATGACCGCGAACAGCAGACCGGTGGAGATCACCATCGACTGCAGAGCCGCGAGCCCTCCGGCCAGCAGAAGGGCGATCGCAACGACGCCTTCGAACATGGCCCAGAAGATCCGCTGCGTGACCGGGGCGTCGACCTTGCCACCGGCGGTGATCGTGTCGATCACCAGCGACCCGGAGTCCGACGAGGTCACGAAGAACACCAGGACGAGGATGATCCCGATCAGCGAGGAGATCGCCGTCAGCGGCAGCGCGTCGAACACGCGGAACATCTGCACGTCGAGCACCGCATCGGCGGCGGCAGTGTAGCCGTCGTTGACGACCTGGCTGATCGCGGTGCCGCCGAAGACGGTCATCCAGAAGACCGACAGCAGCGTCGGGATAATCAGCACGCAGACGATGAATTCGCGCACGGTGCGACCCCGGCTGACGCGGGCGATGAACATGCCCACGAACGGTGACCAGGAAATCCACCAGGCCCAGTAGTAGCTGGTCCAGCCCTGTGTGAAGTTCACGTCCTCACGGCCGAACGGCATCGACAGCGCCGGCAGGTACTGCCCGTAGGCGCCGAGGTTCTCGAAGAAGCCGAGCAGCAGTGCCACGGTCGGGCCGGCCAGCAGCACGAAGACCAGCAGCAGCAGCGCGAGGCTGAGGTTGATCTCCGACAGCACCTTCACACCACCATCAAGGCCCCGGATGACCGAAATCAGCGCCATCGCGGTAATGATGCCGATCAGGATCACCTGCGAGGTGATGTTGGAGGGGATGCCGAACAGGTCCGACAGGCCGGCCGTCGCCTGCGCCGAGCCGAGCCCGAGCGAGGTGGCGAGCCCGAACAGCGTCGCGAAGACCGCGATCACGTCGATGACGTGGCCCCAGAAACCCCAGACCTTCTCGCCCAGGATCGGGTAGAACGCGGAGCGGATCGAGAGCGGCAGACCCTTGTTGTAGGAGAACAGCGCTAGCGCCAGCGCAACGACGGCGTAGATCGCCCAGGGGTGCAGGCCCCAGTGGAAGATCGTGCCGGCCATCGCCAGGCGCTCGGCGGCCGCGGCATCGCCCGCAGCCCCGCCGAGCGGAGCCCAGTCGGTGCGAAGGCCGTTTTCGCCCACCGTCGTGCCGCCCATCGCGGAGGAGAAATGCGTCAGCGGCTCGCCCACGCCGTAGAACATCAGGCCGATGCCCATGCCGGCGGCGAACAGCATCGAGAACCACCCGGCATAGCCGTAATCCGGGGTGGCTTCCTTCCCGCCGAGCCGGACGGAGCCAAGCGGCGTCAGGGCGATGACCAGCGCAAAGATGACGAAGATGTTGCCCGAGAGCAGGAAGAACCAGTCGAAGCCCTTCGTGACGAAGTCGAACATCCACGCAAAGGCCGCCGCCGCGGTGTCGGGGGCGAGGATGGCGAACAGGACGAACAGGACGATCGCGGCGCCCGAGACGACGAAGACCGGGTTGTGGATGTCGATCCCGAAGGGGCCGATCTTGGTCTCGATGTTGTCCTGTCCGATCTCGTAATCGGTGTCGATGACGCCGGCCGCCCCCTCCGGGGGTGGTACGGCGTCGGTGATTTCGTCGGTCATGTGACCTTCCATTTCTTGTTATCGGGCCCGGCCCGGGTCAGCAGGAGGGATGCTGACCAGTCCGGCAGGACGCAAAGTATCGTCCGCGCTGCCGGAAGCGGCCGGTTCAAGTCGAGGAAGACGCGATGCCTTCCGCCCGTGAGTGTCATTTCATCGCACGGCGCCCTCTCCGGCCGCGACAATATGCCTAGCGTAACAGCAGAAAGTCGCCGAAGTGAACCCGTGAAGCCGCTTTTCCGACCAAAAACGACGGATGCGGGCATGTCGTGTGACATACCCGCGCACCCGGCCCCTCGTTCGCGACAGCCGTCAGGCGGTGACGTCGACCACAACGCGGCCCTTGACGCCACCCTCCAGGATCGAATTGCCGAGCTCCGGCAGGTCCTCGAGCGTCGCGGGCACCACCATGCCGTCGAGTTTGGAAAGATCGAGGTCGGAAGCGATCCGCGACCATGCCACGCCCCGGATCTCGTTCGGGCAGGTCACGCTGTCGATGCCGAGCAGGTTGATCCCCCGCAGCAGGAACGGCACCACCGTGGTGGGCAGGTTCGCTCCGCCGGCGAGGCCGACGGCCGCGACCGAGGCACCGTGTTTCATCTGGCCCAGCACTCGGGCCAGCATCGCGCCCCCGACAGCGTCGATGCAGCC